>CAYRXE010000026.1:0-11085 GCA_964428205.1 uncultured Candidatus Peribacteria bacterium
TAACATCCAATGTCGCCTTAGGCGAAGACGTACCGATACCCACACGTCCTGTCGTGATATTGGTCATGAGCAAGGCCGTGGAGCCTGTGCCCGTGATGTAGAGCGAACGACCGGACATCGTACCGCGAACGTTCAAGAGTGGAGTCGTAGTAGCGGAGTGCGTGTTGCCGTTCTGGATGGCGAGCACTCCCGTCATGGTATCACCACTTGTGTTTACGTAGCGGTTATCACCAATGGTGAGGACGTTTCCAGAACCAAATGTTCCCGCTGCGGATCCACAACTTACAACACCGTTCGAGTCTGTCTGCAGAGCAGCGCAACCGGAGAGCGTGCGGAAGGCGATGGATCCCTTTACGGTAAGTCCACCGGAACCGGAGATGAGGTTAGAAATCTTCAGGGCTGAACCTGAGATAGTCCCAAGGACTTCGAACTTCTGACCGTTTGTGAGAGATGTCTTGCCAACCACCATTCCACCATTGAAGTAGTTGGTACCGGCTCCATATTGCTTAATAAGAGCTCCGGAGATCGTGCCGGCTACATCGAGTTTCGTCGCAGCTGCACCGCTACCGATGCGTACATTTCCGGCAGAGTCGATGCGCATGCGCTGCTCAAGCGAATCAAGAGCTTGGCCACCCTGCGTGAAGAACTGGATTTTGGCAGGAATGGTGAAGTCTTTTGCTCCGTCGTAAC
Organism: uncultured Candidatus Peribacteria bacterium; assembly: GCA_964428205.1. GTDB lineage: Bacteria > Patescibacteriota > Gracilibacteria > Peribacterales > Peribacteraceae > CAYRXE01. The sequence goes on from CAYRXE010000026.1 coordinate 691, forward strand.
TTACGCGGATGCTTGCACTTGGGTCTGCTGTCGTTTCGCCAAAGGCGAAGGTGGCAATGTCATCATCGTCATCCGGGAAGCTACACAAACTTACACAATCACCCTGCGTCTTGAGGAAGTGCAGCGTATTGCCATAGGTGTCTTCACCCGTAGCAAGGTAAATGGCAGCAGCTTGCGTTGCACCACTCACTTGGCTGAAGTAGTTCGACCTGCCGCTATTGAGGTTTGCGAATGATCCTGTGTTGCTCTGCCACACAGACAATTGACCACGAATATCCATCGTGGTGAGCGGTTTGGTCGTGCGAACGCCAATACGGCTGTTCGAGATGTTCGTCGCAATGATCGGCGTGGAACCGGTACCGGAGATGTACAAACTGCGACCAGACATTGTTCCGCGAACAACTAAGAGAGGAGTAGCTGTTGCGGAGTGCGTGTTGCCGTTTTGGATAGCGAGAACACCCGTCATGGTGTCGCCACTTGTGTTCACATAGCGGTTGTCACCAATGGTGAGCACATTGCCCGAGCTAAATCCTCCGGCAGGACCACAGCTCAATACACCCGTGGAGCTCGTCTGGAGCGTTGCACAACCTGTGAGACTACGGAACGTGACGGTGCCGCGCGTGGTGAGGGATCCTGTATTCGTGATGGATCCATTGATGGTGAGAGCAGAACCGGAGATGGTGCCAAGGACATCGAGCTTTGCGAGTGCCGTCGTCTTGCCAATACCCACGTTATTGCCAGCAGGCTGCATAATAATAGGCATGCCTCCAAGCGATTGAAGGAGCGCATTCCCCGTGGTATCGACACCAATCGCGAGCTCGCCGTAGGTGCCGCCCTGCTGGTAGTTGGTCACGCTAAAGTGATACGTGGTCTGGTTTCCGTACGAAGAAACTCCTGGACGAACAATTGCCAGGCGACCGCCCTTGATATTCACGAGATCAGAACCGGTTGCCGTGCCAATGAGTACGCGATTAGTAGTGGAATCGACACGGAAGAGTGGAGCTGAGGAACCACTGCCGCTTACCCAGAGCGAGCGACCAGACATGGTTCCGCGAACGTTGAGCAATGCAACTGCCGTGTTCGTGCCCGAGTTACCGTTCTGGATCACGAGTGCTCCTGTCATGGTGTCGCCTGCCTTCTTTACGTAACGATTGTCACCGATGGTAAGGACGTTTCCAGAGCTGAATGTTCCAGCGTTCTGATCTACGCCACAGGAGAAGCGGCCGGTCGTGGTGTCCCACATGAGCTTGGATGTCGTTGCTGTGTCACAGTCTGGATTGAGACCGAAGCCACGGATCACAGAACCGGAAATGGTTCCTTCGAGGAAGACCGAACCGGAACTGCGGATGTTGGTGGCGGCGTAGAGCGTTGTACCGGAGATAGTGCCGATGACTTCGAGAGCAATATTGGAATCCGCAGCGACAGAACCAATATTATTGCCAATCACCACAGAGCCGGACACTGCAAGGCGTGATCCTGGGGTTGTCGTACCAAGACCCAACGAACCTGCTGTCGTGAGTGTTGCGAGCGCTGTGCTACTGGAATTCATGAACTGGAATCCGTACGACGCATTATCGTTTGCGAACTGCATGTGGCCCGTCGTAGGAGACATTTCTAAACGACCACTAAAGCCACCATTGGTAATCTTCAAGCCCATCAAACCGCTGGAAGCATGGCGATTGATGGTGAGATGGTCTCTCTCTACGAGGAACTCCGTCGTAGGACCTTTCACGTGCAAGAGTGCGCTCGGAGTAGACGTGCCGATTCCCACACGACCGTTGTTCGCAATGAGGAGAGGAGCCGTTGTCGCACCCGTACCCATGATGTACAAGTAACGGCCGGACATCGTTCCACGCACATTGAGCAGAGGCGTCGTAGTTGCAGAGTGGGTGTTACCGTTCTGCACAACGAGTGTGCCCGTCATCGTGTCCCCTGACTTCTTCACATAGCGTGCATCACCAATGGTGAGGACATTGCCGGAGCTGAATGTTCCTGCGTTCTGGTCCACGCCACAGGAGAAGCGACCCGTTGTGGTGTCCCACATGAGCTTGCTCGTGGTAGCTGTGTCACAATCTGGGTTGAGACCAAAGCCACGGATAATGGAACCGGAGATGGTTCCTTCGAGGAACACGGAACCAGAACTACGGATGTTCGTGGCGGCATAGAGGGTGGTACCAGAGATGGTGCCAACGACATCGAGCTTTGTTTTTGGAGCAGTTGTGCCGATACCCACGGAACCCGTACCGGTAATGCGCATAACTTCGGCAAGACCGCTCGTGGCCCTCGTGAGGAAGGCAAGATCCATACGAGGTGCACCTGTTGTGATGTCTGCGTACACGCCACGAATGACGGCGCCATCAAAATCGGTAGTTCCCACCACGTCTTTGACAATAAACCGAAGACCGATCCCCCAACCTGGAGTGTTAGGGTTATTGGTTTGCGTGATGTCGAGCACATTCGTATTTTGACCTGCTGTTTGATTACGAGAGACGACGCGCAGTGCGGTCAAGGCGGTAAAGTTACCACCAATCTGCGCAGGGCCGTTGACGTTGAGCATCTTCGCATCTGCAGTTGTCGTGCCGATTGCAAGTGCGCCACGGAAGTATGAGACAGAGCCGGACATAACCGTGAGGCGTGCTCCAGACATGGTGCCAACGACTTCGAGCTTTGTTTTTGGAGCAGTTGTGCCGATACCAACGTTGCCGTTTACGAGAAGTGCTCCTGTGATATTGGCATTACCAGAAACGCTCAGGCGAGAACCCGAGAGCATGGCACGAACGTTGAGTGCACCCGTCATCGTGTCCCCAGACTTCTTCACATAGCGTGCATCACCAATGGTGAGGACATTGCCGGAGCTGAAGGTTCCTGCGTTCTGGTCCACGCCACAGGAGAAGCGGCCTGTGGTGGTGTCCCACATGAGCTTGCTCGTGGTAGCTGTGTCACAATCTGGGTTGAGACCGAATCCACGAATGATGGAACCGGAGATTGTTCCTTCGAGAAGAATGGAACCGGAACTGCGGATGTCTGTTGCAGCATAGAGCGTGGAACCGGAGATGGTGCCGACGACGTCGAGCCTTGCCTTCGGAGAGGTCGTACCGATACCAACGAGGTAATTCGAGAAGTTATAAATTCCATCAACACCACCAACATAGAGCACTTCTGTTCGGCTGGTGCCTGCACCGTAGATGCGTGCGTAGTTGCTGCCGCCTGATGTGAACATGCGAAGATCTCCAATCTTGCCGTTACCAGCGTCACCAAGCGTAAGCGCTCCTGTGATAGCGGCTTGTCCAGAAATGACCAGCGATGCGCCAGAAATCACTCCGCGAACATTGAGAAGCGGAGTTCCTATGTAGCTATGTGTATTCCCGTTTTGAATAGTGAGAGCACCCGTCATGGTGTCGCCGCTCGTGTTTACGTAGCGGTTGTCACCAATAGTAAGAACGTTTCCAGATCCAAATGTTCCGGCAGGCGTGCTGGCACAGCTCACGACTCCAGAGGAGTTTGTGGTGAGAACGGCACAACTGGAGAGAGAGCGGAACGTCACTGTTCCACGAGTCGTAAGGGATCCCGTAGCGGTGATGTTTCCGTTGATCACAAGACTGGAACCGGAGATTGTTCCGAGGACATCGAGCTTCGCCTTTGGCGTTCCGGACTTGCCGATGCCAACATCACCCAAAATGTAGCTTGGGTTACCACTCATGACCGTGAGCGACTTACCGCTCATGTTGCCTGCAACGATGAAGACGCCATCGGTGCGCAGCGACGCAACGGCGCTCCTGTACAAGTTGGTATCGTACGTTGTGCCTCCTGTTCCAAAGATGATGTGGTTTGCACCCTGCGTGGAAATACGCAGTGCTCCCGTGCTTGCCGTACCGGCGTTGGACACGAGATCCATCGCAATCTTCACGGCATCGCGTGGGCGAATGGTGAGCGTACCGGACATGACTTCGCTCTGGTCCTTGCGCACAAACTGCGTGGAGTCGACGCCATCAAGCGTGTTGGCGTTGTGTGCGTATGGGACAGAGGCAAAGCGGCGGCGAGGCGAGAATGTTTCTTCGTACGTGTTGTCGTTACCGGGATCGAACTCGACCTGCAGGTAAATACTATCGGTATTGAAGTTCACGCTGCCCGTCATGGTCACGTGCGTACCGAGCAAGACCGAGAACAACCCTCCCGTCATGGTCACACGCTGCGTGTTGCTGTCCCAGGTTTCGGTCCAGAGCAGCGTGCCTGCACTGGCAGCATCGTAGATTTTGAAGCGCATGTTGTACGTGCCATTGGTCACTGCCGTACCGGCCGTGGTGGCTACTTTGCCCTGGTAACTGATAGGCCTAAAAATGCCTGCAGCAGCTTCTGCAACCGGCACACCTCCGGTGATCACACCCGTGAACATCTCGGCCACAAGCGTGACCAAGAGCAAGATGCTCATCAGCCGATACTGGCGTGGCTGCTGCATCACTGTTGGCGAGAGGAGGAATCGATCGTTGGCAAGGTTGTTTGTTCAACAGGGGCTGACGTGTGCAGCACGGATGCAGTGTCTGTGGCAGGAAGTGCTGCGCCTTCGCTCTCCAGGAACATCGTTGCAACGATGAGTCCCACAATCGCCACGTTTGCCAAAATGCTTCCAAGCAAGAAGCTCTTACGCACCATGCGCCAATCGCGATTCCACAAGCGACACGGCAAGCACGTACACTCGGCTTTGTTGTGTTCGGTGTGATACGCAGGCTGCATTGGCATGGTGACCTGCGACATGATCGGAGCCACTTCGCTCACCGGATTCGGCGTCACACGCTTGCGCAGATGCAACGGCGTATCAGCGAAGTACAGCTTCTCGCGCTCAATCACACGACCGATGGTCGAAGCGGAGAGCGTGACGTTGTGTTCTGCGAGAAGAAGATCGGCAATGCGTTCCTTGCCCATGAGCGGTTCACGCTCGCGGTACACGCGAATGAACCCGACGACATCGGCGGGCACTGTGGACGTGCGAAACTTCTGCGGCATGTGCGAACGCTCTTCGAGACTCGAGAGATCCGTCGGATCAAATCGCTTGATCCAACGACGCAGTGTCGCCGGACTCACACCGACAAAGCGCGCCGTGTTCTCGAGCGACTGTCCCTGCTCGACGAACTGCACGATCCACTCGAGGCGACGAATCACTTCGGGAGCGCGCGCTTCCATACGCGCACGCGCGAGAAGTGTTTGTAAATCCGCCAGTCGAAGCGTCAAATGTTGCATTGAGTGTATTTTTTTGTGTGATTTTTTTGTCGCGCGTTTAGAAGAAACGCTTCTATGTATTCTAGCACAAATGGACTTTTTGATCAAACGGTGCGTTTGGCCTTACGTACCAAAGTTCAGAACCTCTACAGGGAAGTCCTGACAACTAAACTTGGCTTTGCCTAGAGCCAACATTCGGATTTGTACGGATCATGATGACACAACCCTCCGCATCATCCGTTCGAACTTTTTGAATTCTCTCTGAACTTTTGCATCTCTCGGCAGAACGGATGCACCACGTCCAATCCCAGAGTATGAACCGGTTTACAGGGAGGTTGCCGTGAGCGTGACGGTCACGGTGTAGGTGCCATTGGGCTGAATATGAGACGACCCTACCTCTCCGCGGAAGTCCAAAATCTCGCTCGAACCCGCAACACTCGTACGCGTGCCTCGGGTCACAATGGTCCTGGAACTCGTTGCCACGTTGAGCCACTTGTCGGTGGAGTTGTCCGTCCCCCACTCCGCAGCACTGTCGGTACTCGAAGAACGCAAACGTCCACCCCACTCGCTGTCCGCAGATGCCACCGTCCACGTATCGGGAACGTTGGGAGTCGCCGGGGTAAATGCCGCGATGGAATCGGAACCCGAAATCATCGTCGCGCTCGATGCCTGCCACGCAAGTGAGTAGCCGGCTTGTGCATCCGTGATGACGACAAATGTACCCGACGCACTTCGCTGTCCCGTGCCCGTAATCGTACCGAGATCAATGGTCGGAGGACCGCTGATCGAAATAAACGTCTCGAGAGTTTGTCGATATCCGGCATTGAGTCCGTAGTTGTTACTCTCGGAATCTCCAATATTTGGTTCACCGATGGTATCGATGAGCATGTAGTTATTGGACTTCGCTTCCTCCCCTCCTCCCGCAGCGTTTACGTCGCTGGGAATGCGATAGGTATTACTCTGAGGATCCGCATGTGCAAGCGGAATTCCCAGTGTCCCCAGGAAAAGGCCCAAGACCGCCGTGGCCGTAACAGATCGCATCATGTTACAGGGTAACGGTAGGCATCACTTCGGTGCGACCATCGGGGTTGAGCATCATCACCTTCTCCAAACCGAGCACGGATCCGATCCACTTTCCAATGGTCGAACGATCACGCTGGTTCCATGCGAGCACACGCTCGTTGAATGCTTGCAGTGCGAGTGCGACTGTTCCTTGGGTGGATGTTTCGGTCTTGAGCACACCAAGTGATGGATCTTGTGCGAGTTCTTCGTGCGAAGCGAGAGACACCGTGAGTGAGCGGAGCGACTGCTGCAAGTTCGATATGTACGGAACACCTTCTGCGAGTGAGCCGGGAAGTTCTGCTGCGAGCATGTTCTGTGCACGCTCAAGCAACTGACGCTCCTGCGTTGTCATCTGTACGGAAGAAAGTTGCGTAAGTGCTGGCTGCACCACTTCTTTGTAGGAGGTGAAGACTGTTTGCAGCTGTGCCTTAATCCCCTGTTCTTGGCTTCGTACAGAGAAGACAACTCCGGCAGCCAGAACGAGAAGTCCCAGGACTGCGGCCGAGAACACACGAGAGAGAAGCTTCATGCGCGAGGAGGAAGAACGTTCTGCACTGTACCACGCAAGTTGCGGCCTGCAACGCAGCTGGTACGATTCCTTCCGTACCTTTACTCATCATGCGCTCACAGCGACTCATTGCGGGAATCTCCGCAGCATTCCTCACCGCACAGCTGATGCTGTTGCCGGTCGCCTCTTTTGCACAAGAGAGCTCAACCGTCGCAAACACACGCGGAGTGCAGGTCGTTCCACAACAGAACGTAGAGATCCGCAATGACTTCCAGTTCGGTCCGACGCGCTTCGAACTCACGCTCGCACCGGGCGAAGAGAAGACGATCGAGATTCAGCTGACGAGTCGCATGGGCAGACAAGCATCGTTCACGTTGGAACAGGAAGACTTCTCGCCGAGCGAAAATGAGAACGAGCAGACGCGTCTGTATGGAAAGCAAAAAGGCCCCTACTCCGCAAAAGACTGGATCACACCGCTCGTGGGTAATATCACACTCACACACGGAGACCGCGCTTATATTCCGGTGACCGTGCGTGTGCCGGCCGATGCTGATCCGGGTGATCACTACGCAGCACTCCTCTCGAAGCGTGATATCAATCCAGACGAAACAGGTGGTGGCATCGCTGTCGTGTCTCGTGTGGGCACACTCTTCCTCATTACTGTGGAAGGTGCCGTGGAGCGTAACGGTTCACTCGTGAATTTCTCCACGCCCAAAGGCTTGTACACAGACTCGAATGTTCCATTTTTGCTGCGCGCGAAGAACGACGGTACGGTGCGCATGTATCCCGAGGGCCAGATCGAAATTCGCAACATCCTCGGTGTCGCCGTCGATCGCATCCCGGTAAGAGAATGGATCGTTCTTCGTAATTCCACTCGCTCTCTCACGCTCGATTGGAAACCAACCTTCGCCTTGGGTCGTTACACCGCAGAGGCGCAGCTCAAAGTCTTTGGAGAGAATATGCCGACCATGAGTGTGTCGTTTTGGGTCATCCCTATTCTGCCGGTCATTATTGTACTGCTAGCCATTTTCTTGGTGTCGTTCCTGGTGCAGTACTTCATGTCGCACTTCGAAATCCGTAAGAAGAAGGACGCGTAAAGCTCTACCCTTCGAGACACTCAGGGGAGCGGCAATGCCACTACCGTTTGGGGCTGTTTTGCGCTATACTTAGAGGATTTCATGAAACGCATACTCACAACGACCACCGTGCTGCCACTCGTGCTCGCAGGCTTCCTCGCCTTCGTTGCGCGCGGCGACATCCTCAACCTCCTCACAGGACAATCCGTCACAAGTCCGACGAACGTGAGTTTGACCGTCGTTGCAACGAGCAGTGCTTCCTCAGCCGCTTCGAGTTCTTCCTCGGCAGCCTCATCGGCAGCCACATCATCGGCTTCGTCCAGTGATGGTGAGCGCCCACCGTATGGGCGCTATCACTATTCCGAAGAACTCACGATGGAGCGACTGATTCCTCTTCTCCATAAACGTTTTACACGCCCGTCTGCACCCATCGTGCCCGAAGAAATTATCCCGCCGTATTACCGTCCCATCACCACATTCCCTCGCACTCGTGTTCCATCCGAACACGACCTCCTCCGTTTTGGCAGAGGCCTGCAGTCCGATATGGAATCATTTTTGACGTGGCCATGGGGAGCACCGGAACCCGAAACGGATGACCTGCATTTTATGCCATGGGGTCCGTTCGATGCGTGGCAGTGGCAAGTCACTCCGCTTTCTCCCGAAGATACTGACGAAGATATGCATGCAGCCGCAGGCACCGAACAGTGGCAATGGGTTCGCTACATCATCTCGCTGGTCGGGCCGCGCGGCGAACCGTGGATCTGGGGCTTCTTCTTTATGACGGTCATCACGCTCATTGCCTTTTGGCGAAGGCTTACCGATAAGACCGTAAACCTGCTGATTTTCATGCATAAGCAGACAAAGCGAGAGCTTGGTTGCTACGAAGGACCTCCACTTCATTTTTAAAGTTTGTCAAATAGCGAAAAAAATGATACAATACAGACGAAAAGTTTCTCTTCACATACACAAACATGTTCAATTGTCTCCCCAGTCACCGCAGACTTCGCGTCTGGACCGTTGGTCTCTCCGCGACAATTTCGTTGTATGCGCTCGTGATCGGAGTAGCGGAACCACTTAAGTCGCTCGCCGCTACGGCACAGGATGACACGATCGTTTCGCTTACCGTTGCCGCCACTATCACAAACTCCTGCGATGCAACGCTCAACATTGGTACCATTACAGGAACAGGAGACAGTAGCTCCAACAACGGATACGACACCTCCGATGACACTACGTGCACCGTGATTACCAATAACCAGACGGGATACACCTTCGGTTGGCAGGTCACGACGGGTACAGGTGCCGCAGGTGCGCGCACGGGTACGGGTCACATGAACGGATTCGTGTCGGGTAACCGTATCGCTCCGCTCAAGCCGGCCGTTGCAAGCACGCCGGAAGTGTTTAACACGTCGACCATCTCCACAACGGATTCCCGCTGGGCCGGTCGTCTCTCCAGCAACAGCACCACGGCTACGGGTGCCGGTATGCACTGGGGTACGGATGTGAACGGTGCCGCTGACCGCTGGCTCAACGTCGCAACGGGTTCCACGATCAATATTGCAAAGCGAAACAGCGTCACGAGTGCCTCCGGTGATACCGAGCTCATCGCGTTCCGCGCCATCATTGGTACATCCAAGATTCAGCCAACTGATACGTACAAAGTCACTGTGGTCTTTACGGCAACAACCAATCCGTAAGCACATATGAAACGAGACTCTCGCCCCTGCTCTGCAGGGGTTTTTTTATCGTCGTGGGAATTGCTGATTTTCTGTTTATAGTGTATAATAACACATAAGCACACATACACATTCATGTTCCACTCCCTTCCCCGTCAGCGGCGCATGCGCGTCTGGACCGTTGGTCTGGCTGCGTCTCTTTCGCTGTACGCGTTGGTTGTGGGTGTCGCGGAACCCATGCGCACGCTCGCTGCAGAAGCCAGTGACGACACGATCGTGACGCTCACGGTGGCTGACACACTCGCGAACACCTGTGATGAAAGCATCAATATTGGAACCATCACAGGCACGGGAGACAGTAGCTCCAACAACGGATACGACACCTCGGATGACGTCACCTGCACCGTGCAAACCAACAACACGACGGGATACACCTTTGGTTGGCAGGTCACGACGGGTACAGGTGCCGCAGGTGCGCGCACAGGTACGGGTCACATGAACGGATTTGTGTCGGGTAATCGCATCTCCCCGCTCAAACCGACAAACCCCAGCACACCGGAAGTGTTCAATACCTCTACCGTCGCATCGACCGATGCGCGCTGGGCTGCTCGCCTCTCCAGCAACAGCACCACGGCAACGGGTGCCGGTATGCACTGGGGTACGGATGTGAACGGTGCCGCTGACCGCTGGCTCAACGTCGCAACGGGTTCCACGATTAACATTGCCAAACGTAACTCACAAACGACAGGTGGTGGTGACGCGCAGCTCATTGGCTTCCGTGCCATCATTGGGAGCTCCAAGATTCAGCCCACAGACATTTATCGCGTGACAGTGGTCTTCACGGCCACGACAAACCCGT
>CAYRXE010000026.1:11185-14767 GCA_964428205.1 uncultured Candidatus Peribacteria bacterium
GGGGCCTTTTTATGGTTCCATCCATCCCTTTACCCTCCGTCCTCAATACTTGCATAATTTATATAAATATGTTACAATAACAAGTTAATGATTTCCTCATCTAATGCTCAATAGCCGCGACATTGCATTGGCCACCCAGCTCCTCAAGAGCCATCAGCGCATCCTCGTGGTGCCGCATGCCAATGTGGATCCTGACTGTTTGAGTAGTGCCCTGGCCGTGTTCCAGATGCTCAAGATTATGGGCAAAGATGTAACGGTGATCTGCCCAGAAACAACACCAGAGTCTTTGGAATTCCTCCCAGGTGTCGATCGTTTTTCCAGAGAGATAGAAGAGAGCGATAACTTCGTGATCACGGTGAATTTGGATGATGGCGTGGAAGTCGACAAGTTGCGCTACACGGTCGAAGACCGTCGCGTGAACATCATCGTGGTTCCGAAGAAAGGAAAGATCTCCACCTCACAAATCTCTTTTGGGGATGGTGAGAAGAAGTACGACTTGATCATCGTGGTCGACAGTGCCGATCTGTCGCTCCTTGGCTCTGTGTATACGGAGCATGTCGATCTCTTCAATCAAACTCCCCTTCTGAACATCGACCACCACGTGAGCAATAACCGCTACGGCCAAACGCATTTGATCGACGTGACCGCAGCCTCTGCCACCGAAGTGCTCTATAACTGGTTCTCGCAGGTCCCAGAGATGTCTCCGCACATCACGGCAGACATGGCCACTCTCCTCCTTACGGGGTTGATCACAGACACACGCAGCTTCCAGAACCCCAACACCACGCCACGCTCATTGGAAGTCGCTGCAGAGCTCTTGGAAAAAGGCGCACGCCAGCAGGAGATCATTCAGCACATCTATAAAACCAAGCCTCTGTCTACGCTCAAGATCTGGGGACGCGCACTTAATAAGATCCAGGTGGATCCTGTCGCGCGCATCGTGTGGTCCGAGATCAGTAAAGAGGATCTCGCAGAGATGGGTGCCACGAGCAAAGAGACGCACGGCATTTTGGATGAACTCATCTCGACGATTCCCGATGCAGATGTGCACGTGCTCTTTACGGAACTCGAAGATGCTTCGGGATCCCCAGAGAAGTCTGGTGGTCTTAAGGCAAGTCTGAGATCGAACAACACGATCGACGTGAACCGTCTCGCAGGCGAAGCCTACAGCGGTGGTGGGCATGCACGTGCTGCAGGATTCAAAGTGCGCAGCTTCAGTAACTTCTCGCTCCAGGTCTTGGAATGCGTGCAGAAACTCAAAGAAGGCATGCAGAGGCAAAAGGCCGAAGGCGATGCCAAGCCCGTACGCACCGCATCCCCTGCTCCCGTCGTCGCTCCCACTCCATCACCAGCCCCAAAGCCCACAGAGTCACGCGTGGAGCGTCAGAAGCAAGGAACCGATATCGTCGGTGAAATCAGCACCAAGGGTGATGCCAAGGGCACCACGGACGTCGTGAAAGAAGTCACGGGACAGTAAGCTTACGCAATCCCTACGCAATGACAGGGGCCCTACCCTTCTCCATCTCTGCGACGGCGCTTTCGAGCTTGGCCTGCAGTCCCGTGTCGCGGAGGATCTGCTCGGGGCTGATTTGCATGAGGCGTGGATCGCGCTGATCGTTGCTAAAGAGCACCGTGTACATCTCGGGTACGAGAGGGTTCATGGCTTCTTCGAATGTGATGGTCTTACTAAAGGCTGCGTAGTCGGCAAAGAGGGTACGCACGTGTTCCACGGCCATGTCCAAGCCTGTAGCCGGAACAATGCCTCCTTGTACGGAGCGGAAGTACGCAATCACGAGACCGTCACCACCGAACTTCTTGGTGTCGACCTGTTCAATGGCAGCGACTTCATCCTGATGACCCGTCTCGGCGAGGATCTGCTCGTAGGCGCGCTTGAAGAGCGTGAGGTCATGGATCTGACAGAAGCCACCCAAACATGCGAGTCCGTAGTGGAACGCAATCATCACGTAACAGAGTGACATCGCCGGCATGAGCGTCTTCTTCTGCAGTCCTTCGGCAATGGCTTCTGGTGTAAATGGCACCGAGAAGGAACCATCTGCAGACTGGAGATTGCCGTCCTTGAGCATCAGTCCTACGCGCTTGCCGTTTGTATCCAATCCCCAGAAGTGGAACGTTCCCCAACCCTGCGCCTCGTTAAAGGCGCCCGGGATGCCATTGAAGTATTTCTTGGTGAGTGTTTGCTGAGTGGGATCGAACAAGAGTGCATGCATCAAGGAGTCTGTATGTTTCAAATGATGGCGCTGCAAGAGTTCGCTCACGATCGTCTCGATCTCCACGTACAAGAGTCCAGGAACATGGGTTTCTGGAGGAGACGTCTCTGGATCCATGTGATGGAAGAGACGTGGCCACAGAGCAAAGTTCACTTTCGTGATCTGCTCGTTTAAGTCATCGGCACTCAGCACATTCTCCGTTCCTAGGAATTCATCCACGAGGTCATTGATCTGCTCTGCGCGCTCCGCAACGATCACGCCTTCGCGTACTTTTTGGAGGATCGACTGCTTGAGGCGAGCGAGATCTTCGCTCGTGAATTTACGGTGACCCCAGACCGTCGCCATCTTGGCTTTGTCGGGGAAGATAGGCATACGCACGAGGTTTCCAGAACCGTTCACACCACCGTGGAACAAGAGTCCGCGCGAGAACGCAGAAGCATTGTTCATGGAGACGTTGGCAAATGAGAACGCGATGAGGAACTTCAAATCCGGATCCGTACTCTCCCACATAGGAAGACCAGAGATAAGGTTACTGTTCACCCAGAACGGATGCTGAATAAAGGCATGGTGATCGGCCGTCGAGACAATCGGCAACTTCTGAAGCTGACGAACAGCCTGCTCCCCTACCTCAGCGCCAAGGCGCTTACCCACGAGCTCGCGGACGATGTCGAAGAGCTCCTTCTTGCGCGCATCCAACAGAGGAATGGGCTTCACGTCATACAAGCAGCGCGTGTACGCGTGCAGTGTTTCGTTCTTATGCGTATTCATGAGTTCCTCCAGCACAGGGCGCTTGCCCCAAATGGCCTGCTTGATGGACTGAAGCACCTGCAAGGCAGGACTCTGAAGCCCGGCGATAGCGGTCGCGAGTGGACTCAGAGAGCTGACGGGAGAATGAGGATCATTGCTAGAGGGGACGCTGGCAGAGCCGTTGTCCATAGGGGTGTGGGGGATGAAAACGTCTGATGTGACACTGGAGTAGACGTGATCAAATTGTTACTACACAACAAAAACACAACCTTCACAAGTTACCCCTATTTATCCCGAAAATCAAGGGTTACAGATGCCAAGAAGTCCAAAAGTCGAGTTTGCAGATATAGGTCAAAAGAAGCGGTTTTGAGGGGGCGACTTTTCCTAAAAGTCATTCCTTGTAATCGCTTTGTCAAAATGAGAAGTCGATATCGCTTTTTTGGCTTCTATAAAACAAGAAGTGGATATTCCAACATGCGTAATCTGATCACATCATTTCTTCGCTGTCCACAGACGACGGACTGTAGAAAATCTTTCGATGAAAAGTGAATATGGTCGGGACGACACGACTTGAACGTGCGACCTCATGCACCCCATGCATGCGCTC
>CAYRXE010000027.1:0-2355 GCA_964428205.1 uncultured Candidatus Peribacteria bacterium
CGCGCATGCCATGTGGTGTCGAAGCCTGGTACTCCTCACCCTGCATCAGGTGACGAAAGCCTGTTGCGACGATCGTTCCAAAGCCTGCAGGCAGTACTTTGATTTCGGTTAATTCGGCATCGGAGCTTTCCTGCGACATGAAGAATCCCACGTAGTACTTGCTCGTCCATGGTGACCACGACGGAGCGCGGGTGAGATCGATGTGCGCTTCCATATCCTGTCCTGCAGGAAGGGTGGTATGTGCGAGGTCCGACGGATTAAAACTCGTGCCCGTCACAATGGGGGCAACATCGATATCAATAGGTACCGATGTCGAGTACGACAAAAAGAGCTCACTGCCTTTACCATCGACCTGCATGCTCTGGCTTTTTGCGGCGCTGAGCCTACGCATGGCATCCGCATTCTCCAGTTCGAGCACCGGCGTGAGGTTTACGATTTGTGCGGCAATGCAAAGAGAGGGGATGAGTCCCAAGACGCCTATGGTCAAAAGCCGTGTGCGCACGGTTGTGAGTATAGCGGAAGGTGAAATGGTGCCACCGGCCAGGATAGAGACTTCTGACCCCGGGCTTATGAGTCCCGTGCCGCTGCGCGGCAGAATCTTTTTTGAAAGCGCCTCGCCAAAAGGCTCGGCGGCCAACTGAGCTACAGTGGCACATTAAAATGGTGCCACCGGCCAGGATTGAACTGGCGACCCCGGGCTTATGAGTCCCGTGCTCTACCAACTGAGCTACAGTGGCACGTTTCTTAAACGAGCCAAGGAAGCCTACCAGAGATTTTTACCGAGGAAAGCTAGATGCGCGCTGTTACGGCGTCAGGTCGTTGCACCAGGCATATGCTGCGATAAACCCAAGACCCGGCAGAATTCCTGCAGGAGGGTTTGCCGTGGAGCCTTCGACCTGCCAAGCCTCTGTGGTGACTGCGGGCTTCGATTGCAGAACTTGTAATGTCGAACCCTGCATAAAGAAACCTCCAGAAATCACTTGGTCTCCCGGGTTACAGGTAGCCGTGGCGGTCTGCGTTTCGGAAATTCCCACGGACACAATAGGGGATGTCACGCGGTACATGGTCAGCCTGCCTGCCGAGCCTGCCGGACCTTGAGGACCTTGCTCACCTTGCGGTCCCTGTGGACCTGGCTCTCCCTGAGGACCCTGAGCTCCATCTGCACCGGCGGGACCCTGCGGACCGGCTGGTCCTTGAATATTCCACGTCAACAATTGATCACGACTGCGGCAATCTTCACGTCGGAATCCTTCTCCAATCACGTACACAGCTCCGCTGTTTCTCACGCACACACTGATGGTCGAACCTGCCGCACGCGCGACTGTCCATGTGCCCAGAAGTGTGAGCAGTGCCGTACCCAAGACGAGCCCAGAAACCCCGAGCTTCGTAGAGACCAGATTCTTCATAAGATGAAGGGGAAGAATACTCATATTCTGTGTGCCGTTTGCACGCGAAAGCAAGTGCGTGTTCGAGAAGAAATGATGCGTTGATTTAGAGCAGGATCAGGAGCGCTACTGCTCCCAAAAGAATGTCGATATCGCGTACGGCAATCTCGTTCCAGCCGGTCTGCGTGAGGATGCCAATCAGCTGAAGAATGATGCCCGCGGTCGCCAGTTGCTGGAGTCTGCGCACGGGGATGAGCAGGGCAATGGCCGAAGCGATTTCTACGACACCAAAGAAGTTGAGCCACTGGTATTTGCTCAGCCCAAGGAATCCATCAATGGAATCCGGCAACCACCCTACCCACAACTCCGGATTGATGAATTTTTCGATACCAAAGTATCCAAACACGAAGACGAGTGAACCGATGAGCACATACTTGGCGATACGATTGCGATCCATGCGCGCCAGTGTAGCATAAAATGCACGTTCTTCTCCTCTTATGATGAAAAAATTAGCTCCCTATGTGATCTTCGTCGGCGGTGCGCTCGTACTGCTGCTCTCGTCGTACGATGTGTTGTCCCACATCTTCAAGTTACAGCCCAATCCCGATCCTAATCACATACATGCGGATTTCGCCGTGTGGGTAAACGGAACACACTTGGATTTTTCGGCACCCGAATACATGTCGAGTGTGCCTGTGACAAAGGCACCATCTTTGCCGTTGATTCCGACGGCTCATGCGCATGAGGACAAAGAAGAGGGTACGGCAATTCCTGGTCGTGAGTTCCTGCATTTGCACGATGGCAACGGTCACGTAATCCATCGTCACAAACCCGGCCTCACCCTGGGCGATTTCTTCGCATCTATTGGACTCACCATGACCGACACATGTCTGAAGTTAGATCAGCACCAACTCGAAGCCATGAATCAGTCGTGGATGGAAATCAATAATTTCAACGCAAATTTGTGCAA
>CAYRXE010000027.1:2455-14730 GCA_964428205.1 uncultured Candidatus Peribacteria bacterium
GTGCAGTAATCAATCGTGATCGAAATGTTCGTGGTACATCGCATGGAATGTTTGCATGTGCGTAGCCAATACTTGCGGATCTACCGTGCGGGGGTCATTGATGCCCATGCGTTCCAGTTGCATGGCGCAGAAGGCTGCGTCCACTTGCAGTCCGTGTGTGTCGGCAACATCACGAAGATGTGCGTACTTTTCTGTCATGGCAGAGAGCTGCATGGAGAGGAGGGGAAGAGGTTGCGGTGATCGTACGGATCTGCAGCATTCGCGCACGACGAAGGTACGGCGAAGTCTCGAGAGCCGTTTCTTTTCGCTCGCGTCCGATCACTCCGTCATCCAGCGATGTCTATCGCACGTGTACGTTCGCTTTGAGCATTCCCATGGAGCACGTGATCAGGAAATCATTTTTGGGGATGCCTATGTGTAGCCAGTTTCCACCTTGCTTGATCTGCGTACTCAGGGTGGTGCCGGGGATAAGCATAAAGTTCGCGCAGCCCGACGGAGCCTTTTCGGCGATGGCATAAACCCAGGTATCCGTGTCGCCCTTGATGGTGAATTGGTCGGGTTTGTAGCCGGTATCGGTGACGTACATGGCGATGATCTGCCTGCCCTGTGCATCAATGGTCACATAAGGATCACTTCCTTCATTCATGGGGGTGCGGAACAGCGTGTGTTCCACCCACCCTGCCGCATCGACACCGGTGAGAAGAAGTCCGCTATTGAGGTTCGAGATTCCCAGTAACAACACCGTGCATCCCGAAAACGTCAGGAACCACTTGGCTGCTTTGCCATCGGCGTAGGAACCAAGAAAACTAATGCCGAGCAGTGTCGGCAGTGTGCCGAGCGAGAAGACGAACATCACGAGGGCGCCTTGCATAAAATCTCCAGAGCCCAGTGCCAGGATTTGCATGGATTGCGTGAAGCCGCAGGGGACGAAGAACGTGAGCGCCCCCAAGACGACCGGCATGATGGGGTGATGGTGATTGCTCATACTTTTCATTTTGCTGTGCAGAGCCCGAGGTAGGGGAATGC
Source organism: uncultured Candidatus Peribacteria bacterium (assembly GCA_964428205.1). Classification (GTDB taxonomy): domain Bacteria; phylum Patescibacteriota; class Gracilibacteria; order Peribacterales; family Peribacteraceae; genus CAYRXE01. Next base: position 3,482 of record CAYRXE010000027.1, read on the forward strand.
GGCAGTACTTCTTGGGAATCACGTGCAGGATTTGTAAGGCCAATGCGATCATCACGAGCGAAATCACGATCGTCAGATAGCCCGTCATGTGCGTATTCAAACTAATGACCGATCCCAAAAGACCTACGAGTCCGCCCAAGAAGAAGTACCCCACCAAGCGTCCTCCATTAAAGAGCAGGAGTGGCTTCATGCGCTCCCAATGGGTTTCGGCCTGCGTGCGCTCCACCCACGTGGCACACACCGACAGCAGCAAACCTCCCACGAGTGCCAAGCAACTCCCTGTTGCGGCAACGAGTCCTACGAGAAAGACAGCACCCAACCCCAATGCTCCGTCTGTGCGCGGTACGATAAAACCCGACAAGTTGAACATTTGCCAGATCTGCAAAAAAACGAGGATCGCAATGAGCGTTCCGCCAACCTCCAGCCAGTAGCGAGGACTGCGCGTGCTTTCGCCGTGAGCGCAGTGTTCACATGAATCAGGGGACATCTTTTTAGGCACGGAGAAAACTGTAGCATATCTCTGTAGTCCGGAGAGCAAATTGCTATACTAATTTTATGAGTGATGATCAGACCCCACCCGCTTCTTCTCCAAGCCCTGGAATAGATCCACGTGTGACGGAATTAGAAGAGCAGGTCCGTAAATTGACCGATCTTGCCGCGCGTGCGCAGGCAGATTTGCAGAATGCCAAGACGCGCATGGAAAAAGACGCCGATGAGCTGCGCCGCTTTGCCCTGCAATCCATCGTCACCAAACTCGTTCCCGTGATCGATAACTTCCAGCGTGCGTTCAGTCATCTTCCAGCAGAACTCAAGGACCACGAATGGGTTAAGGGAGTGGGTGCCATTGAACAGGAGCTCATCAAGCAGGCAGGGGAGTTGGGCTTAAAGAAGTTCACGTCGCTCGGCGAACAGGCCGATACCGCTCGTCATGAAGTACTCATGGTGGGTCCCGGTCCCGAAGGTGTGATTACCGAAGTCTTCGAAGAGGGGTACGAAATGGCCGGCCGCGTCCTGCGTCCTGCGAAAGTGAAGGTCGGTGATGGATCAAAGTAAGGCCTTCGTGAACTCACCTGGGATCGCATGATCCTTTGAAGGTGTCAGACATTCTTTCACAAGTGCTTCGGGGTCTTTGATGCTCGGGAGGATTTCTTTCTCGAACATATCGATCACCGCCGTGCCGCTGTGGCTCTTTGCTTTGTGCACCAGGTAGAGCGCAGCTTTGGTTTCTTCGGGCGTGCCCACGCATTCAAAGGGCTTATTACCCTCAAGACCAAGCAGCTCTTTAAAGAGTGGTATCAAGGATGCATCGGCAAACAAGCTACCGCCGAACATGTCGCGAAGCTTTGAGGCCTCGATGTACGGCGCAAACATCGTGAATGCGAACGCACACTTGGGGCACTTGCGGCACCACTTCTCTTTTGGCTTTTCCTTAAGAATCCTCCAGTTGGCGTTGCAGCTGGTCGCATGACCGAAGTACTGAGGGAAATCACAGAAGAGTTTACTAATGTGTAACTCGCTCAACGGACGAAGGAGACTGAAGTATGCGATGTCCTTGGTCACGAAATCAGAAAGGTACTTCTGGAACCCAGTTTCGAACTCCAAGCTCTTGCTCCACTGGTGATTAATTTCTTTGCCAAACATTTCGACGTTCCCTTCGTTGGCGCTGCGCTCGTTACTCAAGACCACCGCATCGAATCCTTCGAGGATGGCGAGGATGACGGCGACACAGGAGAGATACGCGGTGATCGGCACGTGGCCGTTGAGTGCGCCATCGGCATTCAAATCAAACAGAGCAGGGGACAAGTGTCTTTCGATCGTGAGCAGTGGGAATCCACCGGTCTTTGCGAGTTCTTCGATGAGTGGATGATTACCCATGCGGAAGAGCGTTACCTCGTAGCCTGCTTTTTTGAGGAGCTCCGCACTCACCAAGGAATCTTTGCCTCCGCCAATGGGAACAAGCACGCGCTTGCCCACATGCTCTTTCATCGGCTCGATCACACCTGCGGAACCAGGGGTGGATGGGAAGTGAATGAGATCGCGGAAGTCGATCTTGTTCTTGTAGAAGAATTCCCCAAGACCATTCACGTACAAACTGTCGAAGAACTGTGCTTGGTCTTCGGTAAGGTCGCGGGTGTGTACGTCGATCTCCTTTGGTAGGCACGTCTTGTAGTAACTCACTCCTCCTACAAGGTGCAGTGCGAAGAGGGCGCGGTGAAGAGCGTCGATGTCCGCTTGCGTCCAACTGCGGCGCTCACGACCCAGGAGGAGCTTCTCTACGAACTCGATGTTTCCTTCGTTGCCTTGCATGCTGTACTTCAACTCAATCACACCCGTCTCGGGCTGAAAGTCGAAACTATCGAAGACGAAGGTGGAATAGGGTTTCATGAGTGCAGGGGAGTGTACCGTCTTTTGATCGCGTGCGCAGGGGAGATTCCTGGGGTATTCTCTGCTCGTGCCTGCCATGGTGGCGGAATGGTATACGCGCGCGACTCAAAATCGCGTTCCGCAAGGATTGAGGGTTCGAGTCCCTCCCATGGCACCACAGAGTTGAACAACCATTGTGCTCAATCGGCTTGCCAAGCGGCAGGACTGTGACGGCCTGGATTGCATAAAACAGCCTATAACGCTTTCATAAGCAGTTAGTAACCTTCTATTTCCCCCTCTTCTTATGATGATGATGGGTCACAAATGTACGATCTGCACGATCGCGATCATTCTGGTCCTCGTCGGTGCGCTTAACTGGGGCCTCGTAGGTCTTGGTTGGCTTGTCGGCGGACAGGATTGGAACGTTGTTCATATGCTTCTCGGCCAGTGGATGAAGGTCGAAGCTGTGGTCTACGTTCTTGTCGGTGTTGCAGCGTTGTACAAGATCTTCCTCATGGGCAAGTGCTGCGGTGGCAAGTGTGACAAATGCGGCATGACCATGGGTAAATAATTTTTAGGAAAAAGAAAGGAAAACGCCCAAGGCTAGAGCTGCTGCGGGCGTTTTCTTGGTATACTGGGACTATGCAAAAGTTATGGTTTAAGGCGAAGACGTATGGCTGGGGATGGACACCATGTTCGTGGGAGGGCTGGGCGGTGACCGCTCTCGCAATCCTTTCGATCCTCCTCAATGCGCGGATGGTCGAACGTTATGCGGAGACCCCGCTCGATGTCGTCTTGGGTTCCGTGATTCCTATCTTTATAACTGCCGCATTATTGATCATCATCTGCATTGTTACCGGAGAAAAGCCGGGCTGGAGGTGGGGCAAATAATCCGTTAGTCTTTCACACATGATCTACGACACGATAATCATTGGTTTAGGTGCAGCCGGCTACACAGCCGCTATTTACGCAGCCCGCTACAAACTCACAACGCTGCTCATTGGAGGAGAAGAAGGAGGTATGGGGCAGACGGCCGCAGAGGTGGGGAACTGGCCCGGAGACATAGAAGTTCGCGGACCGGATTTGATGGAACGCATGAAGAATCACGCGAAGAGTTTTAGCGAAGTCATGTTCAAGATCTCGTACGTGAAGTCCGTGGTCAAAGGTCCAAGCACGTTCACCCTTACGCTCGAAGATGGTTCTACGGTCGAAGGCAAAACGGTCATCTTCGCCACGGGAAGTAAAAAGCGTCACCTTGGCGTCAAAGGAGAAGAAGAGTTCGCCGGTCGCGGTGTCACGTACTGCGCCACGTGTGATGCGTTCTTCTATAAGAACAAAGATGTTGCCGTCATCGGCGGAGGAGACAGTGCCGTCGAAGGAGCTGCAATTGCTGCGCAGGTGGCCAAGACGGTGTATCTCGTGCACCGCCGCAGTGATTTCCGCGCTGAGCCGTACTGGATTGATCGCGTGAAGGCCAAGACGAACATTGTGATGGTGCTCGAAAACTCTCTGGAGGAAATCCAGGGCGATATGAAGGTGAAGAATGTGAAGCTCACGAAGCCGTTTAATGGATCTGACATTCTTCCGGTCGACGGAGTCTTCATCGAAATCGGTTCCACACCAGCAACAGAACTCGCAATCACCCTTGGGTGCGCCACGGATGACCGTGGGTACCTCAAGGTCGATAAGGCGATGGCCGCGAGCATCCCAGGCGTCTTTGGAGCAGGGGATGTGACCGATGGCAGTAACCACTTTGCACAGTTCACGACCGCTGCAGGGGAGGGGGCTATAGCGGCAAATAGCGTTTTCACCTATTTAGGAAAGCAATAAAGTGCTGAGAGCTGAGTGATGAAAGCTGAGTTTTTGCCTTTTCAGCCCTCAGCTCTCAGCGTTCAGCTCTTTTTCCGGGTTTCGTGGTCTTGCAAAAGACCAAAACTTCTCTAGAGTAGGCGAGTTATGCCAAGAGGTAAGCGCACCGTTTTCGCCATGTTCTGCTCGGAATGTAACGAGCGGATCGGAACCATCAGACTCCACAAGCAGAACAGCAAGGGGGTCAGCTGGAAAGATCTCAAGCTGGAAAAATACTGTCCAGTCTGCAAAAAGCGCGTGCCTGTGAAAATGAAGGAAGAGAAGCACTCGTCCTAATAAAAATCCTAGCTCGGACCCCGTCGTTCGGCCTATAGTTCTTGCCGTGCCCGACCACTACCGACAAGCGGCCTCCTTGTTACTCCTGAAGCCTGTTTCCGTGTGCGAACCAGGTGGTGAATGTAAGGACATTTACCAGTTACTTCTTTTGCATAAGCCGCGCAAGAATGACGCGTGGCAGTTGCCACAGGGTGGAGTCGAAGCAGGGGAGAGCACCGAGCAGGCGGCCCTGAGAGAGCTGTGCGAAGAGGCCGGTATTCGTGATTGCAAGATCATTGGCAAAAGTGAGAAGTGCTACCAGTACGATTTCCCAGAGTCGTTTCGCAAGTTCAAGCGTGATGATGTGTGCGGTCAGTGCATTCACTACTTCTACGCACTCGCGCCTCGCGATGTATCCGTGCAGGTCGATAACAAAGAAATTGACGGTCATATTTGGGTGGACCTCGCTCAGGTGGAGCATTATGTCAAACGCGCCGCGTATAAAGAACTCGTCGAACAGCTCTACAGCGAGGCTCTCAAGGCTCTAGAATCAAACGCGTAAGCCATGCGTTTGCACTCCCTCTCCATCGCGCAGTTTCGTAATCACGATGCGACGGTCTTAGACCTGAAGGGAAGTTCGCATTTGTTCGTGGGTCCCAATGGATCTGGAAAAACAAATATTCTCGATGCCGTGTGCGTGCTCTCGCTCACGCAATCGGCTCTTGGTCTTGGCGAAGAAGATCTTGTGCAGTGGGAAAAACAATTCTTCCGTGTGCGTGCCGATGCCGAGACCGACAGTGGCGAGACACAGTCGATCGAGATCGTGTGTCAGCAGGAACCCAGGCGAGAAAAAGCTGCCTTTAAAAATGATGTGCGCGTGTCGCTCCGCTCTCTCGTGGGGTACATCCCCTCCGTTGTCTTCTTGCCGTCCGACTTGGATCTTTTCACGGGTAGCCCAGCCAATCGTAGGAGCTTCCTCGACACCCTCCTGTGCCAGGTGAACGGCGAGTACTTAGCCTGCCTCTCGACCTTCCAGAAGGCCTTAAAACAGCGTAATTCACTGCTCAGGAATATCAGCGATGGCCTAGCTCAACCGAGCGACCTAGAGCCCTGGGACGCGCAATTGGCCGAGTCGGCAGCAGTCATCACCCAAATGCGTCTGGAGCTGATCGAAACCTGGAACATGGCACTCGTATCTGAGGTGCAGCAGCTGGGGGAGAACTGGCAGGAAGCCTGCATCGTGTACGACCGCTCCACGAACTCCCGTACAGTCTTGGATCTTGTCGAAGAGTTCAAGCGTCAGCTCCTTACCAATCGCGATCGCGATATATTGATCGGTACGACTTCCGTTGGTCCACACCGCGATGACTGGCACCTGCTTGTCGATGGTCACTCACTCGCAACCTCCGGTTCACGTGGGCAGCAGCGCACGGCATTGCTCGCGCTCTTGTTCCTCCAGGCGGGGTACTTGGAACTGCGCAAAGGGGAGCGCCCCGTCATCCTGCTCGATGACGTGTACTCCGAGCTCGATAGCACGCACCAAAAGCGCGTGCTCGCCGCCTTTGCCGACCACCAGGTGATCCTAACCGGAACGCACGTCCCAGAAGGTCTGCCCGACGACCTGAGTATTTGGGAAGTCCAGGATGGCACGGTGATGCATATGGGACGTGCTGTAGAAATCCGCTAGGTATACACTGTCTTGTATGGACGACAGATCGTACTTACACGACGGCGAAACGCTCCTGGTGAATATGCGTCCGGCTGCTTCGGTGTATGTCGTGGACATCTTCAAAGGCATTCTCGAGGGAATCGTTATTGGCGGACTCCTCTCGGGTATTTTTTGGTTCACGGTGTTCCCATCTCTGTGGCTCGCGCTCAACATCATTGTGCTCGTGTGTGTCCCAACGATCTGGCGCCACATGCATCATCTCAATCACAGTAGCTTCCGCGTGACGACCGAACGCATTCTCTTGCTCCATCACCATTCACTCTTCAAAGAGCCTCTCAAGACCATCCGCTGGGATCAGTACCAAGAGAGCATGGTAGGGCACAGAAATATCCTCGATATTCTTTTTGGTGCACGCCCCATCACCATCCGCTATGGCAATGCCGATAGCAAGGATTTCGCACATTTCCCGTCCGTGCCATTCGCCGAGGACCTCAAGCACTACCTCGATAAGGCCTACAGCTTAGTAAAGGCTGGAAAAGCATCTGAGTTGAAGCCATTCGTGTTAAAACCACGAGGAAAAAGAGATGAGTGAAGAGAGCTGAGAGCTGAATTATCAGCACTCATCGTTCAGCTCTCAGCTCTTCATCAGCACTTGCGATGAATTCAATGCCCCAAACACAGCGAGTGCGAGTGCATCTGCAGCGTCGTCTGGCTTAGGAATCTCGTTGAGTTGCAGCATGCGCATCATCATCTGCTGCATCTGTACTTTATCTGCTTTGCCGTCTCCACAGACTGCAGATTTAAGTTCCGAAGGAGTGGGCTCAAGCATGGGGATTGCCTGCTCAGCAAGGCAGGTGAGAATCACGCCGCGAGCTTGTGATACATCAATACCAGTCGTCACATTTTTCGAGAAATACACACGCTCAATTACGGCGAGTTCAGGTTTTGCTTCTTTGAGGTAACTCGTCAGGTCATTCCGGATTTCCTGGAGACGCTCCGGTGTCGCTACTCCTGCGAGTGTTTTGATGGTCAGCCATTCCACCACCTGCATGGTGTGTGCATCCGTTGCCTCAATCAGTCCCAATCCAACGGTAGCTAGGCCGGGATCAATACCAAGAATGCGCATGCCAAAAGCATAGCACGTCCTGTTTGTGGCTTATCTGCTTAGATTATCTGCGTGCTTGGAGCATCGCTTGGCGACGCTCGTCAAAGACCTCTTGAGCAAACTTCAGAGGGTCTGCTTGCTTCATCAGAATGGAAGGTGAGAGCGTGTCGATGGGGCGGTTTGGAGCGTTAGGTCCTGTGTACGTTTCTGCACCGGCACGTCGATTTTGCACGTTACCAACACAGTCGAGGATCACCTGGAAGTGTAGGTGGCGTGTGGGTTGCATCCCGTTTTCGCGCGTGTTCTCATCGCCGACGTACGCGATGACCGTGGATTGATCGACTTTTTGTCCGCGCTTGAGCTTAGGATTGATTTTGCAGTGCATGAAGAGCGAGTACATGCGGCGACCTTTGCCTAGGTCATGCTCCAGCATGATCCAGCCACCGGCACTTGGACTGAATTTCCGTTCTCCTGTGTCACGGTCTATGTAGGGCTGTGGATCGACATGCCCGCCATTGAACACAAAACCTGGCGCTGGCGCGTAGACTTCTTGATTCGGCTCCGCATCATGATCTTCGCCAATGTGGATAGCCTTACGGAACGACCCGTCTGGCTTTTTGAATTCCACTTCCTTCAAGTGTTCTGTGTAGGGGCTCCATTCTTCGCCGTCTTCTAGCTTCAATGGGGAGTTGAACCACTTCACCTTCTTCACTTCTTTGCTTTCCGCTCCCGTGTTTGGTCCCGATTTCTTTTTTGCATCGTTACTGGCAACGGTCGTGACCTTTGCCTTGCCGTCTTCTTTGGTTGGCTTTTCTTCCGCTTCTACTTTGCCTGCCGATTGGATCAACATCGCTAATGCAGCACCACCTGTAAGCACGTAGTTCATACCTTTGCGATACCAAGACGTCTGCTGAGAGACATTCTGCATTGGAGTGTGTTGCACCTCTTCTGTCACAGAGAGATCTTGATCCTCGTGCCGATCATAAGACCCAGGCAAAGAATTCATGACTTGGATTAAGGAATGTTGATCATTCTAGACAAACCTCCTTAATTTGTCGATGAATCGGGCGAGAAGCGGGGAATCATGGCTCTGTGCTGCGGAAAATGTATAGTAAACCATACACCTCTTTTGTTGAGTACAGGCTCTGGCATGCAGTTTTGTTCTGTCGTGTCATTGCACACCTATCTAGGCATCTCTCAACGTCTCCAGCGGGTCGGAGAAGCGTTTTTACGCTATAATGATAGGAAATATTCATCACACACATCCATGCACACACACCGTCACATTGTTGCAGCTCCGCTCTTCGCACTCGCACTCGTGGGTATCCTTACGATGGGGCAGGGGACGAGTCTCGTTGGTAGCGTGAATGCGCTCTACGAAAAAGTAGACGCGAAGATCGAAGATCGCGTGATCACGCTCCCGAATTCCGAAGTACGTGTGCTTGTCTTTAAGGGTGCGCAGGTTGAACTGTGGAATGGTCGTGCAGTCTTGCAAGAAGGTTCTGTGCTCGCAGGTTCTCGTGGACTCACCGAAGTCACTGCTGGCGCTGCCACAGTGAAAGGCATTCGTGGTGCGTTTCATCTCACCTACAAAAACGGCGCACTCACTGTTGCTGCTATCACGACTCCTGTATCGGTTCGCTTGGGTGCACAGTCTATTGCGGTACCTGTGGGTTACCAGTGGAGGTCCGGAACCGAAGAGCTCTCTGGCCGCGAAGGCGGTTGGAACAAGTGGCTTACAGACCGTGAACCGCTTCTGCTCCCACGCACGTTTGTGCGCACCATGACCGACAAATGGGCAGGATTGCCTTCGACCGATGGCGCCCTCAAGGCAGGGGACAGCGGCAGCTTTTGGACGGCTCCGTGGCAGTTTGCTGCTGCTCAAGAGCGTGCCTTCTCGCGCTGGTCTTCGGATGTCCTTGTAAACCTTGGCGTGCTCTCTCGCACGGGAGATGCCGCAGGTCTTGAGGCTATGCTCACGCGTAGCGATGTGCAGATGGTGATGGAACAACTCGAGAATCCTTCTGCGCTCGCAGCGACCCTCCTTGGCGAAACAGATATCCCTGCTGTGCGCAGTCAGGTGATGCCACTGCTTCATACCGACGCAGATGCCGTGATGGTTGCTTCGCTCCATCCAGAACTTCGTACGGCAGCATGGACGTACACGTCCGCAGTGAATGCCGAGGTCGACAGCGACCTTCTGCGCTTGATGGTTCTGCCGCTCACCGATACCGGCGAAGAGCCTATTTCTGAGGTCCTCCTCACGCAGTGGGAAGAGGAATTCCAGAATGCCGTAGGACAGCTTAAAGACGATAAAGGCGCCTTCCTGGCTGCCTACCTACCAGTGATCGCCAAGGTGTCGCACACGTTTGCAAAGACGGGGTACCCAGAGCGCGCACAGCATTACCGCGACTTCCTCCTCTCCATTGGTCGCACGTACTTCGATCAGCTGCCAGTCGAAACCCAGATGTTCCTCAATGCGGTTGCACACAGCGACATTGCCGATGCGCCACTCCCAACCATGGAACAAGCTGCCGACATGTCGGATGTGTTGGTTCTCAAAAAGCCAGAGCCTATTGCACCTGAAGTTGCTGAGAGACTCCGAGTGGATGCTCGCCAAAAGATGGCACAGGCAGGAGCTGTGTTCTCGGTACAAACAGCATTCACGCCGGTGACGCCAACAACGGTGAAGGTGAGCGACATCATCTTCGCTACCAAAACCCAGGATCGTAATCTCACCTTTTTCTGGGACATGACCAAGGATGAGATTCGCGACGTAACCACAGGCGGCAAAGTCTTGCCGTTCCCGCTCACCTTTGAGCAGTTCGTGGCTTGGGCGAGGGGAGAATAGGGTCGACTTTTTACAAGATGATCTACTTTCCGTTTTTGGCTGCTGCCAAATGCTCATCAATGTCATTAATGAACAACGAAAGTACGTCACCTGTTTTAAGATTTTTGTTTTTGTGGCCAAGGTCTCTACGAATTTGAAGGATTAAGTCCTCATACAAAAACAGAGCAAGATGTTTATCAGTGGAATTGCCAATCCTGCGCCGCCACTTTATCCAGTCTGCCAATACGGCATCGGAAGCCCATATCATTGCTTTCTGTTGCCACTCTAAAAAGAACTTGGCCAGCTCCTCTTCCGTCGGTTTCACTTTTAATTCTTCATTCGCAACCACGCGCTGCATAAATGCGATCAACTCTTCATAAACAGGGATTTTCTTTCCACGGATTTCCTGTTTAATTTGGTATTTAACTTCATAAATTTTGCCGACGATGATTGAAATCACTGAAACAATAACTGTTCCCGCCGCAGCAATGATCGCAACCGAGATATCGGAATTAAGAGAGAGCGCGTAGTCGATCGCTTTTAAAAATACGACCACGACTAGATATGTAGTCGCAGAAAGCAATCCCAAACCGATAATTGCAGAAGCTACTTTTTTCATAGCTTCATTATACTCCTTGAGAAGGTCTAGATATTGATGGTGGGCGATGATGGAATTGAACCATCGACCTCGACATTATCAGTGTCGCGCTCTAACCCCTGAGCTAATCGCCCGAAATGTGAAAGATGCCTTTCTGAAGGCCGGGAAAGGATACCTTTACGTGCCTGCTCCGTTCAACCCCTTTACTTGCGGTAAATCCCCGTGACGCTCTCACCGCTTTCGATGTGCCTGATGATCTCGGCGAGCATGGGGGAGATAGGCAGAACTTTGAATTTGATGCCTTTGGTGCCCTTGGGCAGGGGAATGGTGTCACTCACGACCACTTCTTCAAACTTCGCTTCCCTCAGGCGCTCCAGTGCCTTGCCCGAGAGCACGGCGTGCGTGGCAGCAGCGTAGACCTTGGGGTTGGCTCCGCCTTTTAGGAGAGCCTTCTTCGCGGTGATCAGCGTGCCTGCCGTGTCGACGATGTCGTCAAACAAGATGCAATCACGGCCTTTGATGTCGCCGACGATGTGCATGATTTCGGCTTCATTATGCT
>CAYRXE010000028.1:0-12904 GCA_964428205.1 uncultured Candidatus Peribacteria bacterium
CCCTTGTCCTTGCCTGCGATGATGACGACGGTGTCGCCAGTGTGGAGCTTCATAAACTTAGAGAACGTCGGGAGCTTGAGAGATAATTTTCTGGTAACCACGACCGCGGAGTTCACGAGCGACCGGTCCGAAGACGCGAGTGCCCTTTGGCATGCCGTCCTTCGCGATGATCACGCAAGCGTTGTCATCGAAGCGAACAGCGGAGCCGTCCTTGCGGCGGGTAAGAGTGCGAGTACGAACGATCACAGCACGCTCCACGGTCTTGCGCTTTACGGTGCCGCGAGGAGCTGCCTCTTTGACTGCAACGATGATCACGTCTCCGACGGCCGCATAGCGGCGACGGGAGGATCCGATGACTTTGATGCACATCACGGTCTTTGCACCAGTGTTATCGGCCACGTTGAGCATGGATTGCTGCTGGATCATTTTTCGGAGGGGGCAGTGACGGACTCTTTCTTCTTATAGTCGATGGCATCTTTGATGGCTGCTTCTTCTTTCATCTCACTCAGACGAGGAGCAGCTTTGAGAATCTCCGTAACCTTGAAGCACTTACGCTTGCTGAGAGGGCGGCACTCCGTGATGACCACGAGGTCACCGACGCCAAGATCCATACCATTGCTGTCTGCAAGGAACTTGGTGCTCACGCGGAAGGACTTTTTATACTTTGCGTGAACGACAGAGCGGTGGACGGTCACCGTAACGGTGCCTGTCATTGCTGCCTTGGTGATGGTGCCTTGCTTCGTACGCATAGTGGATAAGGGTGGGTCGCGCTTCTAGCGCGCCAGAGAATTAGGCTGCTGCTTTTTTGGGAGCGGATACTTTAGGGGATGAAGGCTTCTTCTGCAACGCTTCGCCCTTCTTCATGTTCGCAACCGTAAGGATGCGTGCGAGGTCTTTCCTCTCGCGGCGGAAGGAACCGGAGTCTTTGTCCTTCTTGAGTTCAAGGTGGAGACGCTTGCGAGCGATGGACGCGCGCTTGGTCTTGGCCTCGCGGCGCAAGTCCTCGACGTTCATCTTCAGAAGCTCGGTGATGGCGGATTTTGGAGTCATGGGAGTTAGACGCGTGAGCGTGTAAGCAATAGTTAGGCTGCGGTAGCGAGGGAACTGTGATCGATCTTCTGAACGATCTTGATCTTAAATGGCAACTTGTGACCGGCGAGGATGAGAGCTTCGCGTGCGAGTTTTTCCGAGAGACCCGCAACCTCGAACAAAATCATTCCTGGCTTGATGATGGTGGCGTAGTACTCAGGGTTACCTTTTCCGGAGCCCATCGGTACTTCGGCTGCCTTGCGAGTAACAACGTTATGAGGGAACACGCGGATCCAAATCTTTCCTCCGCGCTGAGCCGTACCGGCAATCACGCGGCGTGTTGCTTCGATCTGGCGAGCAGTGATCTCGCCTCCCGTCATGGCCTTGATGCCAAACGTGCCGAACGCGAGTTCGGTTCCACGCGTAGCCTTGCCATACCAAGCGCCACGGCGCCTGTGTTGCTTACGATGCTTTAGCTTTTTGGGCTCTAACATGGTTCAGGGGGATTAGGCTTGGGAATTCAAGGAGGAAGATTGCATCTGCTGCATTTTCTTAAACACCATTCCCTTATAGACCCAGACTTGAACGCCAATCGTGCCGAACTTTGTAACGGCATGACGGGTAGCGTGCTGAATGTTTGCACGGAGTGTCTGCAAAGGAACGTTGCCTTCTTTGAAGAGATCATCGCGAGCGATTTCTGCGCCATTGAGACGACCGGAAACCGTAACTTTGATACCAATGGCACCAGACTGCATGGCCTTCTCAATCGCCATCTTCACAGCGCGGCGGTATGGCATGCGACGCTCGATCTGTCCCTGGATGGTCTCGGCAATGACTTCGGCGTCACCATCAGGCTGGCGAATTTCTTCAACCTCGACGAGGAAGCTACCGTTGAAGCGACGATTGAGGTCCTTCTCCATCTCTTCGATGGCAGCACCTTGCTTACCAATGAGCACACCTGGCTTGCTCGTCTTGATCTTGATGGTCGTCTTCTTGCCGCGATCGATCGTGATCTCGGAGATACCACCTTCTTTGATCTTCTCCCTGATGTACCTCTTTACCTGCACATCCTGAATCATGCTGTCGCGGTACTTGCGTCCGCGCGCGAACCAGAGGGACGGCCACGTGTGGGTGATACCGATCCGGAAGCCGTTGGGGTTAACTTTCTGACCCATAAGGGAGAGGTAGAGGGGAGGTTAGGATTTCGAAACAGAGGACTCACTGGAATCCTTCTTTGCGGAAGTTTTCGGAGTGGCTTTTGCTGCAGTCTTTTTTACAGGAGATTCAGCTTTTGGAGAAGACTCTTTAGCGGCTTTCTTCTGCTTTTTGTCTTCTGCGAAACCAAGCACGAGGTTGATGTGACACAAGAACTTGCGGTAGGGACGCATCTGACCACGAGCCTTCGGCATACCGCGGCGGTAGGCCGTACCCTGGTTTACGATAATCGACTTGATGATCATCTGCTGAGGATCCTGCTTGTCGTTGTGACCGGCGTTTGCAATAGCAGAGCGAAGGAGCTTCTCGACAATACGAGCACCCTTCTTGTGCGTCTTGCGCAGAGCCTCGACTGCCTCAGGCACCGACATACCGCGCACCATGAGGGCGATAATGTTTGCCTTCTTAGGGGCGAGCCGGACGGAGTGAGCAATAGCTTTCATGAGGAGAGGAATGGGTGATTACTTGGCGGCGGGAGCGGCAGGAGCGGCTGCGGGAGCGGCGGCGGCCTTGCCCTGGGCATCGGCCATCTTGCCTCCGTGTACGCGGAACTTCGTAGTGTAGGAGAACTCGCCCAACTTGTGTCCGACCATCTGCTCTGTCACGTAGACCGGGTTGAACTCTTTACCGTTGTGAACAGCGAAGGTGAATCCAACGAACTCTGGTGGGATATCGCAGTCGCGAGCCCAGGTCTTCACGATCTTCTTTTCACCGGCTTCGATCATCTTCATCACTTTTTTGAAGAGTGCTGGATCGACGTACGGGCCTTTTTTGAGCGAGCGAGACATAGGAGGGGTTAGGGATTATTTGCGCTTCTTCTTAATGCGACGGCGGATAATGAGGTGCATGGACTTACGTTCGTTGCGAGTTTTGACACCGAGAGCCTTCTTACCCCATGGAGTCTTGGGAGCTTTGAGACCGATCGGACTGTGACCTTCACCACCACCGTGCGGGTGATCGACGGCGTTCATGGACTTACCGAGCACCTCAGGCTTCTTACCGAGCCAGCGGCGGCGACCTGCCTTTCCGTAGCTGATGAGAGAGTGATCAGGGTTCGACACGGTACCGATGGTAGCCATGCACTCTTTGCGGATTTTGCGGATTTCGGAACTTGGGAGCTGGAGGATGGCGTAGTCACCGTCGATACCAACGAGTGTTGCTCCGGTACCTGCACTGCGGACCATGGCACCACCGCGACCGATCTGCATTTCGATATTGAAGACGCGGAAACCAATCGGGATGTGCTGGAGCTGCATGCGGTTACCAATCTTTGCCTTGGTGCGCTCACCACTCACGACCTGGTCCCCTACTTTGAGACCTTCTGGTGCGAGCACGTAGGACTTGGATCCATCGACGTAGTAGAGGAGTGCCAAGCGTGCGGTGCGACCTGGATCGTACTCGAGAGCTTTGACGACAGCGGGGATGCCGAACTTCGTGTTCTGACGGAAGTCGACAATGCGCTGGAGCCTCTTGTGACCACCACCACGATGGCGGATGGCAACGCGGCCTTTGTTGTCACGACCGGAGAGGCGCTTGCGACCGTAGACCAGACTTGGCTCCGGCCCGTCTTTCGTGAGGGCGGAGAAGTCGGCAACGCTCATCTGGCGGCGTCCCGGGGTCGTTGGTTTAAGCTTCTTGATAGGCATGATGCATTAAAGGATTAGGCTTCGAATGCGGAGAGATCGAGTGCTTTGCTCTTCTTGGTGAGCGTGACCATCGCCTTCTTGGACGTGTGGCGCTTTTCCATGTTCGTGTGCTGCGTGAGAGCGCGTGTCTTGGCTTGAACCTTGAGAACACGAACGCTCGAGACATTGACGTTGAAGTACTTCTCGAGTGCCTTTTCGATATCAATCTTCGTAGACATAGGAGCAACACGGAGTGTGTACGTGCGCTGCTCTTTGTCTGCCTTAAGGCGTTCTGCCTTTTCGGTGACGATCTGGCCGAGGATGACGCGAGAGAGGTCCATACTTAAGCGGATTTCTTGGAAGAAGTTTTCTTAGCAGTGGTCTTTTTGGTGGCAGTTTTCTTTGGTGCCTTTGCAGGCTTCTCCTCCGTAGCAACCTCTTCTTTCCGGGTCATGCGTTCCTTCGTGAGCATGGCCTGTGTCTTGGTAATGGCGTCGGTGAGGAAGATCACGTGCTTAGCTACCGTGATGTCTTCGACGTTGAGGTACTGACAATCGAGGACTGTCACACCTGGAACGTTGCGACCGGAGAGCACGAGACCGCGGTGGACTCCGTCAGCAACCACGAGGATGCGGCGACCGAGTTCCACAGGGAGTTTCTTGAGGAGGGTGACGAATGACTTCGTCTTTGCTTCATCTCCGTAGCCTTCGAGAGCAATCACTGCTTCGCGCTTTACCTGCCATGCGAGGGACGATGCGAGTGCAGCGCGGCGCATGTTCTTTGGCATGTCCTTGGTGAAGTTCACCGTGTTGCGAGGTCCGAAGATCTTTCCACCTCCGCGGAGGAGCGGGCTGCGTACCGGACCGCGACGTGCGCGACCTGTACCTTTTTGCTGGAAGAGCTTCTTTGTGGAACCTGCGACTTCACCACGGTTTTTGACGTGAGCGATTGGTGCGCGGCGGTTGCTCTGCTGCATGACCAATGCCTGGTGCATGAGCGCAGTGTTGACCTTACCCGTGAAGGCGGATGGCAGATCCATCGTGCCTTTCTTGGTGCCGGTGGCGGTGAAAACAGGGATAGACATGTGTTAGACGCGAGAGCGTGTAAGCATAAGAAGTTAAGCTTCCTTAGTGATATAGAGGATAGAACCGTTCGGACCAGGAATTGGTCCCTTGATGGCAATGATGTTCTTTGCAGGATCAGCAGCGACGACAGGGCAGTTGCGGATGGTGATGTTCTCGTGACCCATGTGTCCGGCCATTTTGTGGCCCTTGAGCACACGACCTGGTGATGCACGCATTCCGATGGAACCTGGCTCACGCTTAAAGTGCGAACCGTGCGTAGCAGGTCCACCTCCGAAGTTGTGGCGCTTCATAACACCTTGGAAACCTTTTCCTTTGCTCGTTGCTTTGACGGTGACTTTTGTTTCGGTTGGGAATTCTTCGAGTGTGAGAGTCTTTCCGGCTTCAAATCCATCCAAGGACGTGACAGCCCATTCCTTCTGATGAGCATAACGCGTGTGCTCATTTCCCTTACGCGTCTTCCACTGCTTTGGGCGGATACCAAGAACGATGGCGTCGTAGCCATCCTTCTCTTTCGTCTTCACACGAACAACGATGTTTGGCTCAACTTCCAGGTACGTGACCGGGACGCTGAGACCTTCAGCGGTGTAAATGCGGGACATGCCGACCTTGCGAGCAATGCGACCAGACATACTTTATTAGGAGTGCGGGCAAGTGTGCCCGCAAAAGGAGAGGTCTCACGGACCTCTAGGTGGCGTCAGCCTAGGCTGACGTCCCCTCAGAGGTTCCTACGTCTGCTTGTTCCCAAATGGGAAGGCGGACATGAACGTGAGAAAGTAACGACAATTCGAACGAATCGTCGAAAGCTGGGGCAGTCTACGTAGTGAAATAGGTGGAGTCAACAGCAGATTGAACAAGAAAAAGGGATCCCTGAGGATCCCGATCTCGGCCTTTGAGAGGCACTGATTATCGATCCATGGAATGCGTCGAAACGTCGAACATCTTCGGAAAATCATCGCAATCCTTGGTAAACCGAGCTGGCCACGTGAACGGATTGTCCCAAGTCACTAAGGGCCGCTTCTTCCATTGCAATGCAATGGAAAGCACGAGCCCCACGAAGTAGAACAACAAGCACCCGATCCACAGAACAGCTTTCATGGCAGACCTCCAAAGAAAGACCGATGCTCCTGTAGTACTCCTTTCGATGGCCAAGCGACAGCAATGAGAGACTTGCCATGATGTTTACGCGAACGGCTCGCGAAAAAATACGGATCGGTTAGACTTAACGCATGACATGGGTCGATCGCACCGTCGGCGAGATTGAACAGCGCTTCGCAAAAGAGATTGCGGAGGGCAAAGAGCTGATTATTCGCGATGAGAAAACGCTTTCGGGCCGCGTACACGTCGGTTCGCTCCGTGGCATTGTGATTCACGGCCTTATTTCGCAGGCCCTGACCCAAAAAGGCATTAAGAACAAATTCCTCTTTGAGCTCAATGATTTTGATCCCATGGACGAATTGCCCAAGTTTTTGGATCGCGAAAAGTACGCGCCATACATGGGTCGTCCGCTCTTCACCGTCCCAGCGCATGAGCCGGTCGCTGAGAATTATCCGATGGTGTTTGGCGAGGAATTAAAAGGTGTCGTCGCAAAGCTTGGTCTGCCGATTGAGTTTTATAACCTCAAGCCGGTGTACGAAGCAGGAAAATTTAACGACGTGATTGCCGCAGCACTCGATCACGCAAAAGAGATCCGCGATATTTATCGCGAAGTCAGCGGCAGCAACAAGCCCGATGACTGGTATCCGTTCCAAGTATTTTGTGAGCAGTGCGGCAAAGTCGGCACTACTCAAGTGACAGGTTGGAACGGCAAAGAAGTGACGTATTCTTGCAAGAAGGACCTCGTAAAATGGGCTGAGGGATGCGGAAATCAGGGCACTATCAGTCCGTTCGATGGCAAAGGAAAACTCCCCTGGAAGGTCGAATGGCCTGCCAAATGGAAGGTAATGGGTGTGAATATTGAAGGTGCCGGCAAAGACCACAGCACGTCTGGTGGTTCACGCCAGATTGGCGCACGCATTGTTGAGGAAGTCTTCAAGTATCCAAATCCTTTCGATATCCCCTACGAATTCTTCAACATCGGTGGAAAAAAGATGAGCGCCAGCAAAGGCTTGGGTGCTTCTGCAAAAGAAGTATCCGATTTGATTCCGCCATCGCTCCTGCGTCTCCTAATGATTCGCAAGCTCCCAAACCAGCCGATCGATTTTGATCCAGAAGGGACGACCATCCCCACATTGTTCGATGAATACGATCGCTTGAGTGACCACTACTTCAAGCGTCATCCCACCCCAGATGCCGAGTTCGCTCGTAGCTTCGGGCTCTGCCAGGTGGACTTCCCAAAGCCTCCAAAGGACCTCTTCGAAATGCGCTTCAGCCTTGTGAGTTTCGTAAGCCAAATGCCACATTTAAACATCGAAAAAGAAGCAGATTCTATTAAAGGTTCAGCCCTAAACGTAGATGAGAAGACTGAACTACAAAGTAGATCACACTATGTCGGCCAGTGGCTCGCGCAGTACGCTCCAGAGACAGCGAAGTATGTGATTCCTAATCCCCCACCTTCTATAGAAGTCTCTGCTGCTCAAAAAGCTGCATTCGCTATGCTCGGTGAACGTCTTAGTCAGCTTAGTTCTTGGAAAGGTGAAGATATCCATGCAACGTTGCATGCAGTCAAAACAGAAACGAATCTTGAGCCAAAGGATCTCTTTGCACCTCTGTACACGGTGTTCCTTAGTCGCACGAGTGGGCCACAAATGGGTTGGTTCCTTTCGACCTTTAGTAAGGAAGATGCGCTACAAAGAATCAATTCTCTCGCAAATTAATAATTCGACTTTAGCCCTTCTATAAGCCATATATGGACTCTTCAACATCCCTTCCCTTACAGCATTTGGAGTACGGTCACTTGCTTCCAGGTGCTCATGGCCTCTTAGAGAAGTATGCGGACCAGACACATGCACACTTGGTTGCTACCGGTGCTGCTATGGAGGCATTGGCCAATAGATTCGGTGGTGACCCGCAAACATGGAAGGTTGCAGGCATGTTGCATGACCTCGACTGGGACAACCTGGAGAAAGACTGGGCCAAGCACTGTGGTACTACGCTGCAACAGATGCTCGACGAGATTGGCTCTCCTCCTGAGCTTTTGGGAGACATCCGCGCGCATTACGCCCAGATGTATGGCGCAGACTACCCACTGAACAGCAAATTGCGGCAGTGCCTGTACTGCGTGGATGAACTGACCGGGTTCATCATTGCTGTAACCTATGTGCGACCAAGTAAGAAGATTGCCGATGTTGAGGTTTCGAGCGTGAAGAAGAAGCTGAAGGACAAAGGCTTCGCTGCTCAGGTAGATAGGAGCCAGATTGGTAAGTGCGAGGAGCTCCTTGGCCTCTCCTTGGACGAATTCATCGAAATCACCCTAGGAGCCATGAAATCTGTAGCTGGGGAGCTGGGGCTGTAGTTACTGCATGATGGCATCCCTCTGCTCTTTGGGCAGGTATTTGAGCAACACGAACACTTCTTCTCTGCCAAGGCGCCAGAGAGTTTTAAGCTCAGGAACGGACACTTGTTCCCCGCTCTTCATTTTTTGACCGAGCGCCGAGAGCAAGGTGATGCGCATGAGCGGCTGACTACCTCGTGAGTAGTATGTTTGTAAATCTGTGAGCAGTTGTGCAGCAGGTTTCTTTGTATAAAACCTCGCAATCTTATCGGCACAGTAGTCGGGAACGAGAGTCTTTGTTCCATTCATACGAATGGCAAACTCTTCCAAGAGTTTCCATTGGTCGGCGGGAATTTCCTCGAGGTTCAAAAACTCGATGTCTTCAAAATACTTTTCCAAAAACCTAAGAGCGATATCCGGCTCCGCAGAGGCCTTTGCATAGGCGAGCAATTTCCCAAGGGTAATGCTTCTTTGTGCAAGTAAGTCATCTGCCATGAAACGTTGCGCACGGCCTGTTGCTCCAAAGAATTTGAGTGCCTCACCCTGGACCTGCATTTCCATGGAAACCATAGATGAATTTGCTGCAGGAGCAGCAAGAGCACTATGCACTCGTGTAGAAACACTTGTGGCTTGTGCAATAACTGGCTGCTGAGGAGATTTTGTATCGAATGGAATGCTATTCAAAAGCACTCCTTTTCCGTCGTTGTGATACTGCAGAATCCACACGTGTGTGTTTTTGCCCGTAGAAGGATCTACCAACTGACCTTGTTTCATCGACTGATTACCTGAACGCAGTACCGGATCACCTACATTGAACTTTGTCTTGTATTCATCGACCCACCCCTGCATGGTGGCAAATTCCGCAGGAGTGATCGCACGACCATTATACTGTCGAGTGGCGACGCGGAGTTTTTCAAACTCATCAGCACGCTGCTGTTCTTGCTCAGGCGATAACGGGGCTTTCGGAGCTTCGGATGGCATGTGTGTGTTTGTAGACGGATTATAGCCTATTTTCTGTCATATCTCAATAATTTGCTCTCTCTCGGGCATTTGGACGCTAATTCCGCGTACCTTCATACGCTCAGCAAACGGCTGCATCTGCGCCAACTCGCCGTGCACCAGGTAGACGTTCTTGAGTCCTTCGATACTCGCAATGTACGCATCGAGGTCACTCTTATCGGCATGACCGGAGTACGCATCGATGGAAATAATCTCGGCCTTCTTGTGATACATCTGGTCGAAGATTTTTACTTCGGCAATTGTCTTATCGACAAGCTTACGACCAAGAGTGTTCTCGGCCATAAAGCCCACGGCAACAATGCTGTTACGTGCGTCTTCAATTTCGTTTTTGAGGTGATGGCGAATGCGACCGGCTTCACACATGCCGGAAGCAGCCAAGATGATCATGGGGCCGGGCACACCGTTGAGCGCTTTGCTCTCTTCTTTGCTCTGCGTGTAGCGCACGAGTGAGAACTGGAACGGGTTATGCTGACGGTCCAAGAACTTCTCGAAAATCTCTTTGTCGTAACATTCCGGGTGCTTCATGAAGATCTGAGTTACGGCTTCTGCTAGCGGAGAATCGATGATGATAGGCAACGCAGGAATGCGCTTTTCGTCCCAGAGCACGTGGAGGTCGTACACGATCTCCTGCATGCGCTCGAGCGAGAACGCGGGAATGATGACCTTGCCTCCCCTCTTTGCTGTCTTGATCACCGTCTCGCAGAGGAGCTCCTTTGCGATCGCTGCATCGCTGTGTTCGCGGTTGCCGTACGTGCTTTCGCAAATGAGCGTATCGACCGGAGGCATTTGTGCCGGGTCACGAATAATCGGCAAGGTGCTGCGGCCGAGATCGGCCGAAAAACCTATGCGGCGAGTCACACCATTCTCGGTAACTTCGATGAGGAGCATGGCAGCACCGATGATATGACCTGCATCGAGGAAGAACACACGAATCCCCGGAACGACATCGAACCATTCGTTGTAGTTATGGCCCTGGAAAAGCGTCATGCACTCTTCTGCGTCCTTTTGCGTATAGAGCGGTCCTTCGCACTCCATCATCGATTTGGCCAAGTACTTGCAGTAGAACTCTTCGTCTTTTTCTTGGATATACCCACCATCTTTGAGCATGGCAGCAGAGAGATCCTGCGTTGCGTATGTGCTATGCACTTTGCCGCGGTAACCCTTTTTCCAAAGAAGTGGAATGCGACCGGCATGATCCATGTGTGCATGACTCAGTACCACGGCATCGATTTCACGAGGATCAAAACTAAACTGACTGTTCTTTGCTGCAGCTTCGCGGCGGTGACCCTGGAAGAGTCCGCAGTCGAGGAGAATGCGCTTCCCTCCCACCTGCAACTCGTGGCAGGTACCAGTGACTTCGCGTGCCGCTCCGTGTGGGATGAGTTTCATTATTCTTGTGGATACTGAATATGATCCTGTAAATCTGTACCAACTGCCATCGCCAAGATAATCAATTGGCTTCTGAACTCTTCCTGCATCTCTGTAACGATCAACGCTCCGGGGCCAACGAGTTGCTGAATCCTTTCATATTCTTCTGGAAAATTTTCTGCAAAAGAATCTGGATCAACAACAAATTTCACAAGCTCTTCATTCGAAAATCCTCCTTGAGGACGGTCGGCGCCGGGTGGCGAAGGGATATTGATCATAATCGAACCAGTATAGCAGATTTTTGGCTTCGGTACGAGCAAAACTAGAGGCACACGCTTTTTAGCAGCGTAGAGCGTTCTTTTTCGGTTAGAGGTCGTAACTCCCCTGGAGCGAGTTCGGCGTCGTTTAAAGTCACAATTCGCGTTCGCTTCAAGATTTTGACCTCAGAACCCACTTTTGAGACCATTTTACGAATCTGGCGATTGCGACCCTCGGTCAAGAAGATCCTGAACTTGTTGTGATCGATTTTTTCGATGCGCGCGGGCTTGGTCATCTCCCCTTCGAGCTTGAGACCGTTACGCATCTTGTTGAGTGCGCCTTCAAAAATAGGTTCGACGGTTTCGACTTCGTATTCTTTTTCGTGTTCGAACTTGGGATGCGTGAGTCGGTAGGCAAGCACGCCGTCGTTTGTGAAGAGCAACAGACCTTCGGAGTCTTTATCCAAGCGACCAACAGGATAAATTTTTCCTTGAAGGTTTTTGGGGAGAAGCTCGCGGACGATCTCGCCGTCACGCTTGGCCTCGGTGTTTGTGGTTTCGACTCCCACCGGTTTGTACATGAGGTAGTAGAGCATCTCCTGGCGCTCCTCGAGCACTTTTCCATCGACTTCAATTTTGTCTTTTTCTGGATCCGCCTTTTGACCCAGCTCCGCGACTTTGCCATTCACCTTCACCAAACCAGCCGTGATGTACTCCTCGGCCTTGCGGCGCGAAGCGATACCCCTAGCCGAAAGGATCTTTTGAATGCGTTCTTGCATGTAAGGATTCTACCTTAAAACGCGCTCCTTTCGGCGTCTTTGTTGCATAGCTAAAGCTTCCTCAGTAGTTGGCTTATCCAGGCGTCCTTGCGACATTTCGCCAATGCCAAAAGGCTTCTCGGAAGGCTTGTCTTCATAGGGAAGAAGATCGGTATCGGAGTCGTGAGCGCTAATATTTTCTCGATTGCGATTTTGCTCAACCTGAACACTAGCAAGAATCTTCTTCATGCTTGCTGTTACAGAACCAGACACTCTCTCTATGTCCTGCAATGGCCACTGCAATGCACGCAAAACCAAACCAAGAATTGTCTCGCGAATGCGGAGTGGCTTGAGAAACCTCCTTTCGAATTGCCTCTCCATATCTTGCGCGACAGTCTCTACAACAGCGTTGATCTGTTCTGGGGTTGGCACCGGTCGTTCAAGAACATTCGGGGGCATTTCCCATTTCTACCCTCGAGCAGCCCTGAGCTCAAGAAACCAAACGCAGGCACGCCAAAAACCGCATGTAGATGCGGAAAGGTGGCAAGTGATGATCTAAACGCAGAGTCCTAGCACCGACCTACTCTTGCGATGCGCATGCATAGCTACCATTGGCGTGGACGGGCTTAACTGCCGAGTTCGGGATGGGATCGGGTGTGACCCCGTCGCTATAGGCACTAGGACCCTGCGTTCAGGATGGACCCTGTACCACGCGCCTTACGGCTCGGGTACAGGACAAGCTCGAAAATGTTTTACCCTGCACCGTCCTGAGTCTATCGAAGGACTGGTGCGGGGAAAGAACCAAGAAAATTAAAATCTCTTTGGAACTACACGTGGATTATCCACGTTGTAGCACACGAACAGTACTCTGTTTCATTTGGTGTAAACACCAAAGAAGTTCAAAGAAAGAGAATGTTCATTTGCCCGTTCGTATCACTCGGCTAAACGCATTGCTGCGCGTACACCTGTGACCGATCTAGCCGGTCGTCTTCCGGCGGGCTGATGGAGCAACGCCATCTTGAGGGGGGCTTCCCACTTAGATGCTTTCAGCGGTTATCCCTTCCGAACATAGCTACCCTGCGATGCCGTTGACACGACAACAGGTACACCAGAGGTT
>CAYRXE010000029.1:0-12560 GCA_964428205.1 uncultured Candidatus Peribacteria bacterium
AGGTTCGAGCCCTGCCGCGCCTGCCATTCACATATAACACCATCACTTGATACAGTGCCCGTATGGATCCCCTCCTCCTCGCGCAATGTACTATGATCGGGTTTCTTACGGGAGTGCTCTCGGGTCTCTTTGGTGTGGGTGGCGGATTCATTCTGGTCCCCCTCTTGGTGCTCGCGGGAATCCCGGTGCACGTCGCCATTGGTACGAGCTTGGGGTATGTGACGTGCACGAGCATGTCGGGTGCATTCACGCATTTTCGACATCGTAACGTGTACTTCGGACCAGCTACGTGGATCATCATGGTTGCAGCATTGGTGTTCGTATTGGTGGGCGCTCGGATCAACAGCTATTTGGATCCTGCACAGCTGAAGACCGCATTTGCGTTTCTCATTCTCATTACCGGCATCGGTCTCTTCATCAGACCATCCGGTGAATCAGAAACACAGAACTTTCACGGTGGCGGTCACTGGATGAGTCATCTCGCGCTTGGTGCATTCATTGGAATCCTCAGTGGCATCTTTGGTGTGGGTGGAGGATTCTTCTTGGTGCCTGCACAAGTGTGGATTATGAAGATGCCCATCAAGCTCGCAGTGGGCACGAGTCTCTCCATCATCATCCTCTCCAGCGCCATCGGTGCCATCACACACGGACTCCAGGGCAATATTCATCTGGGTGCGCTCATCCCGCTGGTTGTGGGTGGTATTCCCGCAGCTTTTTTGGGTGCGAGGCTAGTGCCGATGATTCCATCAAAACACCTGCACTACGCGTTCACCGTGTTATTGCTCTGTACCTCGGGGTACATGCTGTACACAGCTTTGTGAGTGATTAGGCGAGACCGATGACTTCCTGCACCTCTTCTTTCACGTCATGCCTTCCTTTTTCGATCTGTACTTTCGGCACACTGGCGTCGGATATCGTCTCGGACGTTGCATTTTTTGCTTCGAGCATGGCACGAACAATTTTGCCTATTTCTGGACTGCCCGGACGGTCCAAACCATCTACGAGTTCTTTGAACGTTTTGTATTTTCCCTGAGGAGGAAGTAGCTTCCACAATGCTTCACCGATTTCCGTCATACTTTGGCAGCGCTCATCCGGGTTGCGATTGAAGCACTTCAAAATGACATCAGCAGCAGGCTTGCCCAGGCGTTCCTCGAGAAGCTGTTTCTTATGCGCGTCGAGTTTTCTGCCCATCATGTTGGCCATGAGTAACTGCGCTTCTCCCATCCCCTTTCCATTAAAAGGAGGAGTTCCTGTGACCAGATGAATAATGCTCGCAGCGAAGGAATAAATATCCGACTGAGCATTCGCCTGATCAAACCGCAGCGCTTGTTCACCGGACATGTAGGCGGCCGTGCCGCGTGCGCCCTCGGTTTCGTGCGGAGAGTCCGGCCAGTCGGTGCACTTAGCGAGGTCATAGTCTATGACTCCGATGGTGCCGAATTTACTAAGCATGATGTTGTCTGGCTTTACGTCGCGGTGCACGACGTTTTTTCCATGCACATGTTTTGCAAAGAAGTGCGCTACAAGCGAGATGAGCGAAATCATTTCCATACGCGTGAGTTGCTCATGTTTCTTACTGATTAAATCGCCCATGGAGACGCCTTCGAAGTACGGCATTTCGCTGTAGGCCAAAACCTCACCCTTTTGCGATGTGGTCTTGCCATAGCCATAACCCGGGAATACTCGCTGTGTGACTTTTGCGGCATTCTCCCAGTCTGCTGCGCGCTTTTTCTGGGTCTTTTCATCTCCTTCGTTTAAGAATTCCGCAGATACTTTGCCCGCAGCTGCGCGGCCCGACTTCCAATCGTACGTGAGGTACGTTGCTCCTCGGCCTCCTTTACCGAGCATCTCCACGATCAACCTACGACTTGGACTTTTTGGACTTCCGAGAATCGATTGGTGTTCCAATGGATCCTTTTTATCTTTCTTGATCGCAACTTCGTCAGTGGCATGTTCATATCCTTCGATCATGCGCTTGCTCGCCTTGCCGATAAATTCTTCGGGGACTTGCAATACTTCACGCATGAATGCGATGACCACTTGCTCCGGCGTACCAAGGTCTGGGCGTGTTCCGTGTTCGAGCTGAGCGAACCACTCTGCAAACTCAGGCGTGCGCAAACCGTTATGGCGCAGTATCTGTGCACCCAACATAGGGTCCTGCTCAAGCGAGCGCTCTGGTGAAAGTGGTTTGTTCATTTCTCCTTATTATACAATAAAAAAGCAAATGGGTCAAAATGCGAGCCTTGAGACAATACGGTCGATTGGGCCCTTTTTCAATACACGAATCCCCTCTTCTGCTGCTATTCTCGCTTCATGAAGCGTCTTCTCCTCGCTCTGCCCCTCCTCTTTCTTGCCTGCACGCCCGTGCAGACGAGTACGACGCAAACGTACCCCGATTGGACCGCGGAGGTGTATCCGGCGATGGATCTCTCCATTCAGCACCCAGTGGAGTGGACGGTAAACAATGAGAACGGCAAAGAAGTGTTCCGCACACCAAGCGACAGCGAGACGACGATTACCCTCTACAAAGGTAAGACGCTTCGCGAAGAAGTACGCGAGCGCAAACTGGGAGATGAATTCTTGGGAGCAGAAGTTCGCCGTATTGATGGAGGTTTTGTGACGATTATCTCGTACAGCAACGAAGCCATCACACGTTATCGCGATTACTTGTTCCATCGTTTCGACGAAGAAGATTCTGAAGTGGTCGTCGCCGAGATGATTGCCACTGTGCGCTATGGCGATGATGATCTCCCTGATTTTTCCAAAACGACTGAAGCTGAAGACGTACTCGCAACAGTGCGCTTACTCACTCCCGAAAACACCAAGTGATCGACTATCACCGCCGCATGCTGGCTGATGATGTACGTCACAAAGCGTTCTACCAGGCGCTCAAAAAATTGATTGTGCCGGGCCAAACTACGGTTGCAGACATTGGCTCTGGAACCGGTATTCTCGCATTCCTCTGCGAAAAACTGGGAGCCAAGGAATGCACGCTCTACGAAGCAGGAGACATTGCCCGTGTGAGCAAGCAACTCATTGCCGAGAACAACATCAAGCACTGTCACGTGGTGCAAAAGTTTTCGACGCAGGTCAAAAATCCTCCCAATGTCGATCTCGTCATTAGCGAAACACTGGGGAACTACGCACTCGAAGAACACATTTTAGAAATCCTTATGGATGCGAAGAGGTTTCTTAAGCACGGCGGAACCATCATGCCATCCGCGCTTCGTCAGTTTGTGGTGCCTGTGACGACTGATCGCTTTCACAAAGAAATCAGTGATGTGTGGGGCAATGTGGGATTTGATTTGAAGTTCGATGCAGCAAAAAAGATCGCACTACAGAATTTGTACGTACGCACGGTAAGGCCCGAGGATCTATTGCAGGATAAGAATGCAGCGAAGCAGTGGGACTCTATCGACTTCGCAGGCAAAGAAAGTAGTGAGCGTAAGGGCGAGGCAATGTGGACACTCGAGAGCGACGCACACGTGAGTGGATTCTGTTTGTACTGGGAGGCCGATCTCACGCGCGATGTGGTGCTCACGACAAACCCCCACTCCCCTGCGACACACTGGGAACAGATTTATGTGCCCATCAGTACCATCCAGCATCTCCAAAAAGGCGACGTCCTCAGCTGCACATTGCTGTCGGATACGCGGTTTGAAACAGGGTTGAATCTGCAGTGGAAAGTGAAGCTCGAACGAGCAGGCAAATCGCTCTATCGTGAAGATTTGGACATGCAGAAGGGATTTCTCGCGTGACAAGGAAAATAGACATTTCACAAAAATGGTGTATAGTATGATTAGCTTTTCCGCTCAGATCTTTTTCCCTTACGAGAGGAGCAACCGTGCTCATTCTGATCGTCGACTTCGATGAGGTCGTGGGTAGTACCCACAGCATCCGTGGCGTCACCTACGAGGTGACCCGTGTGCAGGGGATGGTGTTCCTGTCCCCTCCAGGAGCGACCGACCTTCGGCAGCTTTTCAAGATCCCTCAGGGGATGGCGCTGCACTTCTACCAGGACGGTAGGGTGCTCCTTGAAAGCCCCAATATCGATCTGGCAGCGATGCCGTTCGATGATGCGGGTGAGCTTCCGAACACACAGAAGTATCCGTGCATCACGCCGGTGCGCGAAGGCGCCTCATGGGTCCGTCTTCAGGACCCGCTCAGCGCTGAGCGATCAACTCCCATCTCATGGGTCGGATGATCTGTGGGAAGGCCGAAACCCCTGGCAATTGCTGGGGGTTTTCTTTGTGCACAAATTTTGTGCTACCATTTTCCCCGGCGTGCAAATCGAGATCTCGATTCCCCGGCCGTTTCGTACTCTTCTGTTCCTCGCAGTTGTTGCGGGGGTCGTCGTTTGGCTACAAGGTGATCCACGGTTAAGTAGCGATGCACGCGCAAAGCTTCTTGGGCAGTCATCTTCATCGGTGGATGCCGAAGGCGGTAGCGCGAGCCCACAGCGTATTGCCCAGCTCACCGGCGAGATCATGGACACGCGTGCCATGCAGGCGCTCCTGAGTCGTCGTGAAGAGCTCCTGCGTTACCAGGTGGAGGTGCTCCAAAAAGAACGCATGCTCTTGGGTAGCGACATCAGTCCGGCGAAGGAAGAAGAGTTCCGCGAGAGTGTCGAAGAGCTCACGGCCCTCATCAAAGATCAAAAGAAGGCAGAAGAGTTTTTGTTCCGCGCATTCCAGGAATTGTGGGAGGCAGAAGGACGCGCTTCGCAGTTTGCCCAGGACTTTGCAGGGCAGACGCTCGATACCATCGCGCTCGATTGGCCGGTGGAGCCAAGCGAAGGCATCTCGGCGTTCTTCCTCGACCGCGCGTATGAGGCACGCTTCGGCTTTAAGCACTATGCCATCGACGTGCCGGTCCCACAGGGCAGCAACGTACTGGCTGCTGCGGACGGTATCGTGAGAGAGGTGAGCGACAACGGTCTTGGATTTAACTCCATCACCATCGAGCATGCAGGAGGCTTCGTGTCTCTCTATGGTCACGTGAGCAAGTTCCACGTGAGGGTGGGCGAAGCTGTCGTCGCCGGTCAGGTGATCGCCAAATCCGGAGGACGCCCAGGTACGGCAGGAGCAGGATTCTCCACAGGCCCGCACTTGCACTTTGGACTCAGTCAAAAAGGTAAGAAGCTCGATCCTCTGCCGTTCTTGCCGAGGAGGGCGACGGTGCGGGAAGAGTAATTACAGATTCCTCGCGAGCTCTCGCGCAAAACTGTCTGTCATTCCGGCGACATAGTCTTTGATGGCGATGACGAGAGAGCTCTCCGTTCTCTTTTGCAGATCCAGAATGTGCTGATCGGGCTTCTGTTCGTAGGAGGTGCAGAGTTTCTTCACGATCATCTTGCCCTCTTCTTTACCGCCTGCCACACGCGGGTCCATGTAGAGCTTTTGCATGAGGAAGGTGCGGAGCTCGTTGAGCTCATGCCGCAGTCCCACCGAAAACTCCACCATGTGATCCTGTGATCGTTCGACATCGCGCAGGGTTTGAATCCCCTCTCTCTGCAGTCTCGCATTCGTCTCTTGGAGGAGGTCCTCTGCCATCAGGCGGATCAATGTGCCGCGCAAGTGCGTACCACGCTCGTGCGATTGCTGGTGTGCGCGCTTGGCCAAGGGGACATCGGTAAGTTCTTTGACCGAAAGAATCCCAATGCGAATGCCGTCGTCGCAGTCGTGGCTGGTGTAGGCGATTTCATCACACAGGTTTACGAGCTGGGCCTCCATGGAGTGCATCTTTGGAGACTCATCGGGGAAGAATAAATCAGTGTGCTTCTGCATGCCCTCCAGCACCTCTCCGCTCAGGTTCAGTCCTAGGTACAGCCCTGAGTGATACTCGAGTGTCGTGACAATCCTCAAGCTCTGTTCGTTGTGTTCAAAGTGTTCGCCGCGCTCCTCCATCCACTCATTCAGTGCATCCTCTCCACTGTGTCCAAAGGGTGGATGACCCAGGTCGTGGCTTAGGGCGATGCACTCCGAAAGATCCTCATTCAAGTTCAACCGCCGAGCCATATCTCTGCTCACCTGTGCCACCTCCAACGTGTGCGTCAGGCGTGTGCGTACGTGGTCACTCTCCCCTGCCTCGAACACCTGCGTCTTGCCCTGGAGCCTCCTAAACGAATGACTGTGAATAATGCGATCGCGGTCACGTTGAAAGGGATTGCGAAACTCATCCGGTGGATCCTCATGTGTTCGACCCAGATTTCCTTCTAGGGGAACGGCGTAGGGGGCAAGTTCAGAGTGCATAGTGCAGAGTGCAACAGTGTAGCGCATATTTCGTCGTTATGCGTTCTGCTCTATGCACTACGCGCAACGCGCGTTCGTCCAAACGACCGCCGGACGGAAACGCTTGTCCCTGGAGATCCAGGTGGGTGACCGCAACTCGGCACCACAGTGCAAAGTGATTAAGTCTCCCGTAGACAAGTATCAGAGAAGAAACGTATCCGCCCCAACGCATCGTCGAGACACGGTCATCATAGTCATCTGCGTCCGAAAAACTAATGACATTCGAAGAATATTTCTCGCGGTCTTTCGTTGACTATCGTGGTGATCACCATGTCAAAACGTCTTCTCACTTCAACGTGCAGCTGAGCACATTCGTGTTGCCCTCCAAGACTGCCTCTTTATCTCCTCCACGGTAGGTCCAATACTTCTCGGGGTTACATCGTGTGCAGTCTTCCAGACGTTCTATGTCTCCGCGTGGAACTCCGCATGCTTCGAACTGTCGCATGGCAGCTTCGCGTAAATCGGCACAGCGTCCGTCGATCAAATCTCGTGAGAGGCCCGGGAGTTCTTTGGTGGGGTCCGTGAAGTCGCTGCACTTCTTACAGAGGGACGGTCCGGCTCCAACCAAAATGTCTCGTGGGTCCGTCATCCACTCACGCTTCATCAGCTCAATGGCATGCGGGATCACGCGAGCCAACACCCCTTTCCATCCTGCATGGATGAGACCGACAACATGATGACGAGAATCGTAGACACAAAATCCCTGACAGTCCGCGGTGCGCAGCGTGAGCGTGAGTCCGGGTGACGATGTGAAGAGCGCGTCTGCTTGGAGCGCGCGCGATGTTGCGCGTTCAATGCGAATCGCATCCCCTCCATGGACTTGCCAGATGGAGGCCAGGTGATCGGTGTGAATGCCCAGTACTTTTGCGATGTCTGCATCACTGGAGACACAGTCTTCTTTGGTGAGCAAAGCTACCTCTAAATTTCGGCCGGAGAACAACCGGAAAGGATTGCGGATCATAGGTCTTTGAGGAGTCCCGGAATTTGGAAAATAACTTGGCGGGTGGTGTAGGCATTGCCCTGGGTGACGAACAATTCCTCGCCAGCTTTTTTGATGATCTTCGATGCCAATATACACGCATCTTCGCGTGGCATTTTCTGGGCGATCAATCCTGCAATCAAACCTGCCAGCGCATCTCCCGTTCCTCCCACTGTGAGTCCTGCATTGCCTCCGGTCACCTCCTCCACCGTGCCATCCGGCAGCGCAATGCGGTCCGTTGGGCCCTTCACGTGAATGACCTGACCATGAGTGGAGGCCTCCGTGGCGATGTCCTCCAGCGCGAGCTCCATACGTTCCAGTTCACCAAGGTGCGGAGTCAGGACGGCCTTCTTCCCCTTCACGGCCTTGAGCGTCCATGGCTGGAGAGCAGAGGCATCCAAGACCATGGGGCACGTACACATCTCGATCAAACTCTTGAGGTGTGTGAGGGCCTTCTTATCGCGTGCGAGTCCCGGACCAATGACCACACAATCCATGGTGGCGAGCATCTCACTGAGTGCCTCCACGTACTTCTCCGACAGATCATTTCCCGGGAAGGGATGCACGAGAAAATTGAGCGATGTTTGCTTGGCTACTTCGGCGTGCACTTCGGGTACCGACACATAGACCAAATCGACTCCACTAGCCTCCGCAGCGAGCGCCGAAAAAAGTGGCGCGCCATGAATGCTGCTACTTCCACCAATGACCATCACGATGCCGTTTTCACCTTTGTGCGATTGTGGGGAGCGATCCATGTACCAATACTATCACGATCAACCCTTCATGGCGTCCTCCACAACTTGTGTGATCTTCCTGCGGAATTCCAGAGCCGAGAACTGTCTCGCGTGTTCGCGAATGGCAACGTGATCGAACTGCTGACCCTTGAATGCTTTCATGGCCTCCACGAGGGCCTCCGACTTTTGCTCTGCAAAGAACATGCCGGTCTTACCCTCCACCACGGTATCGCGGACGCCACCCTTGCCGTACGCAATCACTGGCGTGCCCATGGCGGCGGCTTCGAGTGGCACGATGCCTGCGTCTTCGTGAGCGGCGAAGAGTACTGCCTCGGCACTCGCGTACAGCGCGGGCAGATCCTGCTCTTCGACATAGCCCAGGAACGTCACAGTTGGCCCTGCCATTGCTTTGAGGCGCGCCTCCTCTTGTCCGGTGCCGGCGATTGTCAGCGGCGCTCCTAGCGCATTTGCAGCAGAAATCAGGAGGTCGAGTTTCTTATAGGGAACGAGACGTCCCACACTCAAGAATCCTTTGCGCTCACTTGTGGGCAACGGTGCATCGAAAAATGCATCCAAGATGGGCGGTGGCACAACGGTGCTCTCGCGGCCGTAGGTATCGCGAATACGTTTTGCCGTTTCGCTCGAGTTTGCAATGAACGCATCGACACGTTTGGCGGTCGCCAGGTCCCACCTACGGAGCCTCGCGAGAATCCTGCGAATCTTCTTCCAGAAATATTGTGGGACACGAAAATCTTTGAGGTACTCACGCTCCATTTCCCAGGCGTAGCGCATGGGGGTGTGGCAGTAGCACACATGTACGGCAGTACTCGGTGGGATAATTCCTTTCCCGATCGCGTGGGATGAGCTCACGATCAAGTCATACCCACTCAAATCAATCGCTTCGATGGCGCGCGGCATGAGTGGCAAGAGCAGTTGGTGCTTCCCGACAATGTTGTAGAGCGACTGTAATTTGGTCGTGACGATCTTCGCTTTGCCCAGTTCCCCAAGAGCTTCTGGACGCGCCACCGTCGTGAAAATTGGAGCATCTGGCCAGAGTCTATGCAGCTCTAAGAGCGCATGTTCTGCACCGGCATTCACTGTTAGCCAATCTGCTACGAACGCTACGTTCATGACCTGAGTATACGGCAGTTACAAATTTCTAATTGCTAATTTCTAGTCACTCGTTTTACTTAAATTAGGCATTAGCAATTAGCAATTTTTCAGAGCAGGGATTCTCCCTCCACCAGGAGGTTTATTCCGTCTATCATAGCTCCCGTGCTCCAGAGACCTCGCTCACGTTTGCCCAAGAAACTTCGGCGTCCTGTTTCCGCTCCGCTGCGCGCCTTTGTGCGTCGCAGGCACCAGCGAACGAACTCGCGAAAAATTGAACGACTCAAGCGCAATGTGCGCCGCATGGGTAAGGCCAGTACAGATGTCCTTCGCATCGTGCGTCGTTGGGGGCTCTTGGTCATCCTCCTCACCCTCGCAGGACTCTTTACCTTCCTCGCGTTTTCTCCGGTCATTCAAGTGCGCGAGATCCGCGTGCAGCGCACCGAAGCACGCGTCGATATTGAGCGCGTGCAAAAAGCACTCTCCCCTCTCTTCGGTCGCCATTTGCTCTTCCTCCCGGACTTCGAAGTACAAGAACTCCTGCGCGATGCTGTGCCAGATCTGTTGGATGTAGAGGTGAAAAAGAACTATCCATCCGAACTCATCGTCAAGGTTCAGCTGCGTCCCATTCTCGCGCGCCTCACTATCGAAACTCCGCCCGATGTCCCCACGGGATCCGGCACAGTCGTGCGTGGAACCGGAGTGCCATTGCATGACTACCTCACCGACAACGGCATTTACGTGTCGTCGCCTCTGTTGCTCTCGGGCAGCACGACGTACATCATCCGCGACTGGACGCTGCGCCCCGTACCCGGCACGACACTCTT
Organism: uncultured Candidatus Peribacteria bacterium; assembly: GCA_964428205.1. Taxonomy (GTDB): domain Bacteria; phylum Patescibacteriota; class Gracilibacteria; order Peribacterales; family Peribacteraceae; genus CAYRXE01. The sequence goes on from CAYRXE010000029.1 coordinate 9,941, forward strand.
GAGTGAAGACGTGCTGAAGTTTTTGCGTGAGAGCGAAGCATCACTTCAAAAAGATCTTTCTCTCGCAGTGACCATGCGCGTGATCTATTTGCGCGCTCAAGAAGTCCATTTGCAGGTCGGAAAACTCTCTGTGTGGTTCGACGCGCGAAGCTCGCTTGCACCACAACTTGAGCGACTGCGCATCTTCATCCAATCTCAAGCGTGGAACGAAGCAAAGCTCTACGTCGATGTTCGCCTCGCCGGACGCGTGATTTACCGTTAACAGAGCGGTCGGCAGCTTCATTGACAGGTTAAGGATATTAAGCAAAAACCCTGCTTTGCTGCTTCCTTAAGAGGCCGGGCTTCCGTAAACTGCTCCCATGTTCCAGTCCGTACTGGCGGTGCTGCTCTTCGGTATGATGCCGGTGGGAAGTAGCGGCCCCGTTTCCACCCTCGATGCTGCGTTGTTGCAGGTAACCTCCCCCTCGCCTTTGGTCGGGGTTCTGACAGATGCGCTCAAAGACAAAACGCTCACCGCGTCGGGCGTGACAATTGTGGATTTAGAAACCGCGCAGCCGCTCTTTGCGAAGAACGAAGATGCTCGTCGCCCCATCGCAAGCCTCACCAAACTGATGACGGCAGTGCTCATCGTCGAGAACGAAGATCTGAGTGCATGGGTCACGGTTCCCAAGGCTGTCACAACCATTACCGATACCTCCGTACGTCTTACCCCCGGGCATCACTACCGCGTAGGAGATCTGCTCACGGCCATGCTCGTGAGTTCCAGCAATGATGCCGCCTATACGCTCGCTGTGTTCCATAGCGGCTCCGAAGCCTCGTTTGCTGCAGAGATGAATGAACGCGCCAAGAGCCTTGGCATGGAAGATACATTCTTCGAAAACTCCACGGGCTTTGATGCCACGCAGCAGTATTCCACCGCACGCGATGTCGCGAACCTCGCGACGTTCGCTCTGCACATTCCGGAGCTGCGCTCGAGACTATCTCTTTCCAATGCCGCAGTGACCAGTCGAGAAGGCACGCGCGTTGCGTTGGAGCAGACACATCAACTTCTTAAAACAGACACCGCCGTCGTCGCCGGCAAAACCGGTACCACCGATGCTGCAGGTCAGTGTCTCATGTCTGTCGTGCGCGAGAACAATCGCGATTATCTTGTGGTGTTGCTCGCCTCGAGTGAGCGCTACCGCGACATGCAGGTCTTGCTCTCGGTCCTAGCTTCTCTTCTTGCGTAAGCCCAGCCCCGTATGAGGACTTCCCTACTCCAGTGGCTGTCACTTCGCGTCCGAGGCCTGTGCATCGGCTTTTTTGCGTTGTCTGCCATTCTGCCGCCGTTCGTGCCCAGGAGTGCGCTCTCTGCCGATGAATCCGCAGTGCCGACACCGCAGTTCCTCTTTGTGGAAGATGGGTTCCTCATGAAGACCTCCACCATTGGCGACCAAGGATCGCGCCTCGCGTTTGGTCAGGTGATTGTGCACAACGTAAAAAACGGCGAGAACATGGAAGCGATCGCCAAGCGGTACAAGATCTCCGCCGATACCATTCGCTCGGTAAACGGTATTGCTCCGGGTGCACCTATTCAGCCCGGTCAGGAGCTTCTCATCCTCCCGGTGGACGGCACGCTGCACGTCGTACGTAAGGGCCAGACACTCGCGCGCATCGCACAGCTGTATGACATCTCACAAGATCTCATCTCGCGCCAGAACGCACTTAAAGGCGGCTTCATTGTTGCCGGTCAGCAGCTCGTGATCCCTGGCGGCAAACCGATTGGCGGATCCGTACCTGCAGTGGCTGTGATGCAAGAAGGAGAGCTCACCTTCACGACCAAACTTCCAGATAAGGATATTCAATTGCAGCTCAAAGACGGCAAGCCTGTTGCGCGTATGCCGTCCGATACCGGTGGCGGTCCCGGTCCCACCAAGGCTGCACCCAGCGTGACGGTGCAGGCGACTCCGGGAATTTTCCAGATGCCGTGTAACAACTGTTTCATCACGCAGTACTACCGCTCGGGCCACTACGCTCTCGACATCCAGACGCGCGGTGGAGGACCTATTTTCGCCGCGGAGGCCGGCACGGTCATTCGTGCGGATAGTGGAGGCTGGAATGGAGGCTACGGAAACGTGATCGAGGTCGACCACGGCAACGGTCTCGTGAGTTTGTACGCACACAACAAAGAACTGTACGTAAAGGTGGGTGACTCGGTGGAGCGTGGCCAGACCATCGCATGGATGGGTAACACGGGTCTCGTGTACGGAGCCACGGGTATTCACGTCCACTTCGAAGTGCACAGCAACGGTGTGAAGAAGAACCCGCTCCTGTACCTCGAATAAGACCTCAGCGGATGATTGTATAAATACACGTTTTGTGTTATAATATTTCACGAAACATGCACACATTCCTCACACAAAAACTGACTCCCCTGCTCCGCTTTGTACGCGAGAGTGATTTTTGGAGCACGCTTCTCCTGTGGTTCTTCATCGCAGGAATTTGTGTGGCTGTGGCGCATTGGGTTGCGTGAGTTTGAGTAGAAGCACTGGTGGATTTTTTTGTGTACACAAAAATGGCGGAGCTGACGGGACTCGAACCCGCGACCTCTTCCGTGACAGGGAAGCGCTCTAACCAGCTG
>CAYRXE010000030.1:0-12516 GCA_964428205.1 uncultured Candidatus Peribacteria bacterium
AAAGAAAGCTGCTCCTAAAAAAGCTGCTGCTCCCGCAGGTGAGAAGAAGGTAATTGCCAAGAAGGTCACAGCTGATAAGGCTGAGGCTGCTTCGCCAAAGGCCGAGAAGAAAGCTGCAAAGATGGGTGTCATCCGCATCCGCCTTTCTGCATTCGATCACACCGTGCTCGACGAAGCTGCAGCTAAGATCATCGATACCGCAGAGCGCTCTGGAGCCGTGGTCCACGGTCCCATCCCTTTGCCTACACACATCCGCAAGTTCACGGTCAACCGCTCCACGTTCGTTCACAAGAACGCTCGTGACCAGTTCGAAATGCGCACGCACCGTCGCCTCATCGACCTCTCCGAGACCACATTCAAGTCCGTGGAATCTCTGCAGAGTCTCTCGCTCCCAAGCGGAGTCGAGATCGAGATCAAGATGGGCTAATTGCTCTATGCCCATCGCTATCTCCGTCCCTAATCGCGAAGACATCCCAGAAGTCGAGAAGACTGTTAATGGTGCCTCTCCTGTCGATGTAGCTTTTGTGTATGGGTCCGGCATGTTGAATATCATCTGCAGCGAAGACGAAGAAGTCGCAGTGCTTCAGGCACTGGAACGCGTACAAATCCTCAGAGGGCTTATTTCCAGCCTTTGACCTTCAATCCTGCCTTGGCAGCAGCCTGCTCGGCCTTCTGTTTGCTGTTACCAGAACCTTCGGCCACTTTCTCTTCGCCAATGAAGACGGCTGAAGTGAAGGTCTTGTCGTGATCCGGACCTTCTTCGCTCACGACTTCGTAGTGCGGCGTGATGCTGAGTTTTTCTTGTGCAGACTCTTGGAAGACGCTCTTCTCATCACGATGTTTGCCGGCTGCAAGAAGATCATCAAGGTGCTGCAAGATGTGCTGCTCAATAAAGTTACGGGCAACATCCAAACCTTTATCCATGTAGATGGCCCCGATGATTGCCTCGACGGCATTCGCAAGTGTGGACTGCTTCTCGCGGCCGCCGCTGGCCTCTTCGCCGCGGCTCATGAAGAGGTACTCGCCGAGCTGAAGCTCCTTGGCAACTTCACACAAATGATCGCCCTGCACGAGAGCTGAACGCATATTCGTGAGTTCGCCTTCGGATTTTCCAGAAACGCGGAACAAGTGCTCAGTGGTGACGAGTTCCAAGACGGCATCACCCAAGAATTCCAGGCGCTCGTTGTGTCCGTAGGCCTGACTTTCTTTGACTGCACTCCTATGCGTAATAGCCTGCAAAAGCAGGTCCTTCTTGCGGAAATTCACGCCGATGACCTTTTCCAAAGCCGTAAAGGATGCGGGAGCTGGAGGCATTATTTAATGAAGAATGTAGAGTGCAGAATGATCTTATTCACAATCAAAACTACCAAAATTCTACATTCTTCATTCTACATTCTCAATTCTTACTGCCAATAGCCTGAGCAACCGCATTCAAGACCCCATTCACGAACTTTCCACTCTCGGGCGTGCCGTACTCCTTGGCAATGTCGATGGCTTCGTTCATCACCACGGCAGCTGGTGCATCTTTGCGATAGAGAAGTTCTTCGCCACCGATGAGAAGGATGCTTCTGGAGATCGGATCCATGCGATCAAGAGGCCAGTCTGGAGCGTGGGACTGAATAGCGGAGCAGATATCGTCGTGGTGCGACGTAACACCGTCCAAAAGTTCTTTGGCAAAACCCTCGTCGAGCTCACCGAGTTCTTCGGTGTTACGAACGAGCGATTCTTCGGGATCACACGAAGGATGCTTCTCTTTTTCGAAAAGCACTTGCATCACAGCGATCCGAGAAAGATGACGGCGACGAGCCATAGAAAACTATGGGTTAAGCCTTCACGCGCGTGATTCCCTTGAGCGCCTTTCCTGCGCGATCCCTAGGACCGACTGGAGCAGCGTACGGTGAATTCTGAAGATTGCGCAGGCGCTTGACCTCCTGACGGAGGAACACGGAGTGCTGGGTCCGCCCTGCGGACTTGGCCTTTCGCTTTTTAGGGGTAGGTCTCTTTGCCATAAGTTCGCCTAGGGTACGCAAAAAACCGCACCGAGTAAAGGGTTATTTGCCCTCCCTTTTGGGCCCAAAATGGGGTCTGCAGCAGGGTTAATCGCGCCTGTTTCCCGAGATCGCCAGCATGAACCTGAGCACGTAGAGGAACAGGTTATAGACGTCCAAGTAGAGGGAGAGCGCAAGCATGAAGGGATTGGCCCCTACCTTGCCCAGTGCAGAGACGCGCTGGATGTCGACGGCAATGAAGATGGCGAAGATGGCGACTCCGAGTCCCGAGACCATGAGCTCGGTCACACCCGTGCGAAGTCCCGGAAAAATCAGTTGAAGGATTCCAAGGACAATCAGGCCAATGAGTCCCATGAAGAGCGCACCTTGGAGTCCGATCAAACTCTTCTTGGTCGTACGTGCAAACACGGCAGCTCCGGCGGACATACACACGGTTGCGGCAAACGCATTGAGGAGAATGCTCGAACCATTTACGTAACCCTCGAGGATGTACAAGAGGTACGGCGTGAGCGTGATTCCAGAGATGAGTGGAAACACCGCAAACAAGATGTAATTGAGTGGATACTTGTTCATCCACAAACCCGATGTGAACACGATCGCGATGGTCGCAATGAGCATGGCGATGAGCGCACCGGAACTGAGGAGTGCAGGAGCAAAGGCGATGCCACCCACGATGCCAAGAAGTGTTAAACCCATCGCAAGAGCGAAGAGGCCATAGACCTGTGCCTCAGTGGAGGCGGAAATGGCTACCGTCTGCGGAGAACTGAATGTGTTGTATTGCATGGACTCATTCTAGAGCGCCTTTGCGTGAATTCAACGAAAAACCCTGTATTCCCCTGCTCTCTGCGGATAGGCAAAAACCCAGTTTTCTGCTACAATAGTGAGATTTATGCGTCTTCTCTCTGTAGCCATTGGCGCGCTCCTTAGTGTCCTTGTCGTGGAACCTGCACACGCGTTTCAAATCGTCATTCACCCGAGTGTGTGTCAGTTCATTCCTTGTATCGCCGCCGGCGGTTCGCAAGGGATCGTGGTGCTCTTGATGGCAAGGTTTATTCCATCGATGTACGTCGTGTTCGGTGCTGTTGCCGGTATTTACCTGATGATCAACACGATCAAGATGGTTTCGGAAGGATCGGATGAAGGTGTTGTGAGCGAAGCCAAGGTAAACATCATCCATATCATTGTCGGTTGTGTGGTGGTGGGAGGTGCCGCTCTGATTGTCCAAACATTTGCTGTGGGATACGGACTTCGGATTGCAAATCCCGCTCCGCTCAACACGATGCTCGGCATTGTGATTCTGTTCTTCCGCTTACTCATCGGTACCGCGCTCATGGTGAACATCACCATTCAGGCATTCCGCATTCTTTCTTCTCAGGGAGATTCAGGCGCACAGGAAAAGGGCCGCAAGCGCTTGGTCATGGGATTCATTGGCGTGGGCATCATGCTCCTCGCGAGCCTGATTGTGTCTGCAGCCGTCCCGGGTGCGAACTCCACTCCGCTCATTGGAGAAATGGTGGGTATCGCCAACTTCCTCATCACCATTGTCGGTGCGCTGTGTGTCGTGGGAATGATTGTAGGTGGTATTTGCTACGTGATTTCCATCGATGAAAGCCTGAAGGATAAAGGCAAGACCGCCATCAAAGTGAGCATTGTGACCCTCGTCATCATGCTTCTCGCCTACGCTGTCGTGAATACCCTCTTTGGAATCTAATGAGCTTCATCAGCGCCCTCATCGGCTGGTTGCTGCCACACACGCACGCACAAGGCTTCATTCAAGAAGTCGTAGGTGCCGTGGGTGTCGGATTGCCAACGCTCGGCTACGGTGCAGATGCGTACGTAGGTATTGCACAGCTCTTCGTAAGTCAGGCACGTCCTATGCTCTTTATCGTAGGAGCACTCGTCATCACGATCCTCGGCTTCCGCATGATCATTGGTCAGGAAGATGAATCCATCGACAAAGCAAAGACGACGATCATCGCCGTGCTCTCGGGCATCATGATTGCGTTCTTGATTGAGCCATTCCTCGCTGCATTCTTCGGATACGCAGGCGAGAACCTGAATAACCCTGGAATTGGTGTCGGCATCATCAGCCGTGAAGTGGGAGGAATTCTGAACTGGGCGATGACCATCGCAGGCATCCTCGCCGTGCTCATGATCATTGTGAGCGGACTCAAAGCCATTGTCTCTCCGCTCAACGAAGAAGGCATCAGTAATATGCGTGCGACCATTGTCAGCGTGATCTTTGGCTTGCTGCTCTTGATCTTCCGCGTGGGTATCTCGCTCGCATTCGGCGCTTCCGGTCAGCCGGATCCCAACCAAATCATCGCCATCATCGTGCGCATTCTCACGTTCGTGCTCGGCTTCGTGGCTCTCGCTGCGGTCGTCGTGATCATTTACGCAGGCATCCTGCTGCTCCTCAACTACGGACGAGACGATGAAATTTCGAAAGCAAAAGGAATCATCGCTCGTGCCGTGATCGGTATCATCATCATCTTGATCAGCATCGGCATCATTCAGTTCGTGATTGGAGTCGCGAATTAAGGAATTGATGAAATGAGGAGTTTAGGAAATGAGGATTTAATCTTTATGAGATAGTGAAGTTTTTAGCCTGCTTAAAAGATAACTGATACTGGAGATCTTGTTATCAATATCCTGAAATTGCAGATCGGTTATGTATGATAAGTCCTTTGCTAAAAGGCAGTGGTAATGCAATTCATCAAGTGAGCCATAAGCAATATCAATGAATCGAATTTTTTCTTTTGCTGATGGCCTTACATTCCCTTCGGCAATATTAGCAGGAACACTCGCAGAAGCACGGCACAGCTGATCGGTCAGACGCCAACGCTCAACATCTGGGAATTGTTTTGTGAGTTTATACATTTCGATGCAAAGCGCATGAGCCTGCTGCCACACCAAGAGTTTTTTGTAGAGCCGTTCAGTCATACGTTCATAGTAAATTTTCACAACATATATCAAAGCCCACATAAAAAGAGTGCTATGAAAAAAGCCAATACATGGCTTCAGACAGAAGCATTTTGAGTTCTCCAAATACGAAGAACGTCTCCTCATCATTTCTTCGCTTCCTTATTTCATCATTTCCTCAAATGTTCCAGGCCTTTTTCAAATATTCCCCTACCGCACGCTCTGCCGAGAAGTACGAGAGCAATGCAATACTGTGCTTCATACGACGCAACCAACGACTGCGTTCACGGTTGTAGTAGGCATCGATCACCTGATACTGGAGCTGCGTGTACAAATCCTCGGCGTCCATCTTGCGCGTGTCTTCTTGATCAAGAGCGGATGCGAGCGGTCCAATGCGCCAACCGGATTCTGCATCGCGGTCGTACGCTTCGACCCACCAACCATCGAGTGTCGAGAGGTTAATCGTTCCATTGAGAGCAGCTTTCATTCCGCTTGTACCAGATGCCTCCATCAAGCGGATAGGAGTGTTGAGCCAGATATCGGCACCAGAGACGAGGAGCTTGGATAATTCCGGACGATAGTTCGGCAGGTACACCACTTTCACGGCCCCCTCGAGCTCCTTACTATGCGCAATCATGTGCTTGATGACTTCCTGCGAAAAAGGATCGTGCGGGTGAGCATTACCGGCGTGAATCACCTGGAGTTTGCCTCCACCGATCTGCCTAAGTCGTTCAATATTTGTATACAGCAATTCTGGCCTCTTGTAGGGAACAACACGACGTGCGCTACAGAGTGTGAGGACGTTTGGATCCAGCTCGATCCCCGCTTCTTCTTTTACGTATGTAAAGAGCTTCTTCTTGGCACTCACGTGCGCCTTTTCGAGCGCTTCATCGGGGATAGCCTCAATGGCCTTAGAGAAGACGGAAGGATCTTCCTTCCATCCAGGGAGGTATTGATCGAAGAGTTTGACCATGTCTGGGCTCGCCCAATCAATGTGATGCACGCCATTGGTGATGAAGTCGACGGAAGGATTTTGGAGCATGTCGCGCGCCACACCACCGTGGATCTGCGACACGCCACATGTGTAGCGACTCATCGTCATCGCAAGCTGCGTCATGCTCAGAGCGTCTTGTCCGGCAATCTTTTGGATGTGCCATGGGAGGTTATCGCCAGCAATTTTATGAGCGAGGTCATACGGGAACACGTCGTGACCAGCTTTCACCGGTGTGTGCGTCGTGAACGCGCAGGACTTTTTGACTTCTGCATCATTGAATCCCCTCTCTTTGAGTAATTCCAATGTAAGGAAGGCACAATGCCCTTCGTTCATATGATACGTTTTAACGTCCATATGGCCCAAAGCACGAAGCATGCGAATTCCAGCAATGCCGAGCACCAGTTCTTGTCTTATCCTCATCGCCTGATCTCCACCATACAAGTGCTGCGTGATGGTGCGATCTTCCGCATTATTTTCTGGAAGATTCGTGTCGAGGAAGTACACAGGCACTTCTCCTTTCGAGCGACCCTTGAGCGTGAGCTCCCAGCAACCAACGGTCACACTGCGACCTTCGATGGACACTTGTACCGTTTCTTTGAGTTTCTTCAAATGATCCTCCGGCTTCCACGTCGTCTGATCGTACGTCTGTGAACCATCAGGCTTGAGTGACTGATGGAGATAGCCAAATTGCCAACACATCGTCATGCACGCCACAGGCACTTTCATGTCTGCCGCTGCCTTCATCAAATCACCGGCGAGAATTCCAAGACCACCAGCAAACGTTGGGATCCCCTCTTTTGGGGCAATCTCCATTGTGAAGTAAGCCACTGAAATTGGGTCTGTTTTTAGATACTGGGACATCAAACCATTATAGCAGAATTTTGGCTTGGGACCAATGTTATTTGCTTGTTTAGATACTCAGAATGATGCTCGTTTCACCTCGTGTATCATGCACCCACATGACATCGATTGATCCACACATTTTCCGCGCCTACGACATCCGCGGTAAGGCCCTCACGCAACTCACGGAGCATGCAGCCGAGAAGATCGGCCATGCGTTTGGCACCGTGCTCAGGAGTATCTACCAGAAGAATCACCCCATGGTGATCCTGGGTCGTGATGCACGCACGCACAGTCCGCTGCTGGAAGAAGCTGCGCGTCGTGGACTCAAGGCTGCAGGTTGTTATGTGCTGGATATTGGCATGACGCCAAGCCCGGTGAACTACTTCACCATTTGTCAGTTAAAAGTGGATGGAGGTGTGCAGATCACGGCGAGTCATAACCCCAAAGACGATAACGGTGTGAAGTTGCAGATCCGCGATGCAGAAGCATTCAGCGGTGATGAGCTACAGCAACTGCGTATGCAAATTGATCGCGAGGATTTTGTGATGGGGGAAGGCACGCAGGAAGAGATTGATGCGGTGTCACCCTATCTCGATTTTTTGAAAAAGACCTTTGGGGAGTGTGCGAAAGGAAAGAAAATTGTGGTCGACTGTGGAAACGGCGTCACCGGACCTGTGTACGTGCAGGCACTCAAGAATGCAGGCGCTGAGGTCGTGGAGATGTACACCGAACCTGATGGTAATTTTCCCAATCACCAACCAGACCCCAGTAAGTGGGACACCCTCAAAGAACTCCAAGATCGTGTGAAGAGTGAAGGTGCTGATCTTGGGTTTGGCTTCGATGGCGATGGAGACCGCGTGGGCGTTGTGGACGGTGCAGGAAGGATTCGTACGGCTGATGAAATCTTGCTATTACTCGCCGAAGATCACCTCAAAAGGCACAAGGGTGCACCCGTGATTTTTACCGTCAGTAACAGCGGAATTCTGAACACAGAAATTACTCGACTTGGTGGCAAGCCCATCATGGCGAAAGTAGGTCACTCCTTTGTGGAGCACGCCATGCGCGAGCACAACGCACTCCTCGGCGGTGAGCAATCAGGACACTTCTTCTGCAGCGAAGACTACTTCGGCTTCGATGATGCACTCGTTGCGTCTCTCAGGTTCCTCAAGGCTCTCGATGGTGCTTCGGTGAGTGAAGCCATGAGTAGTTTCCCCAAGGTCTACCAAGCACCTGAGCGTCGCCCACACTGTCCCGATAACAAGAAAGCGGAAGTTGTGAAACAGGTGACCGAGAGTTTCCAAAAGAGTTATCCCGTCATCACACTCGATGGCGCACGCATCGACTTTGGAGATGGCGCTTGGGCAGGCATTCGCATGAGTAATACATCGCCGTGTTTGAGCATTTGTATCGAAGCAAGGACCGAAGACAAGCTCGCAGAGGTCGAGAAGCTCGTTCTTGCCGAAATGCAAAAGTATCCCGAAGTCGAACTCTAAATGGTTGTTTGAGGGCTGACTGCCAGCAAACTCTCTGCTAGTCTGCCCCGGCTATGTGGCCTTTTCGTAAGAAAAAAGAGGACAAGAAGCAAAAGATCCTGCGACGTGTCGTAGCAGGTGTCATCATTGGTAGTGCTATTGGTTCCATCGTCGGTAAGAAGATGATGGAGAAACACGAGAAAGAAGACGAGGAAGAATAAGGGTGCTAGTGTGGGTCCCTTTATGATGAACCATATCGTCCCTTTTTTAGGCAAAGAAGTTGAAGATCAACTGGATGAGCTAGGACAGCAGTTAATGGAAATTGAACGTGAGCGTGAGCGAGAAGATGACGAAAGTCTTCGTATTTCAGCAAATAATGTACGGAGAAGAATGAGCGCTCTCTTGAGGGGAGAAGATCCTGAAACACTAAAGCACGTGCCATGGAGAAGAATTAGTTTTGCGGAAGAATTGAAAATACACGAAGAGTCTGTGCGTAAAAGAAAAGAAGAAACTGCGCTCTGCACAAGAATGTGTGGCACGCATGTTGTGATTATTGAATACGTAGACGACACAAATGTCGTCGAGACAGAAACAGAGGCAGAAGTTATGCAAGTTATTGACCATCAAGTACTTCTCCGCACAACACACTCGCGAGAATTTTTCCTGATGTCAGTGCACCACTTTGTCGAAAGATTTGAAGACAACGAAATCCACATCAATGTGTTTGAATAGATCAATCGCGACTACTCATCCATCTCCCCGACGAGATTTTTCTCCATAAGTTCACGGAGTCTCGCAGGTGTCTTTGCCTGTGTGAGCGCCCACATGAGTTTCACGAACGCACATTCGTAGCTCATGTTCTTGCCCGAGATCACGCCCACTTCTTCGAACGCCAATTGCTTGCGGTAGCGCTCCAGGTCGATGGACCCACGAAGTAGCTGACTGACCATTACCACGGGAATATTCATCTTCTTGGCAGCCTTGAGCCACTCAAAGAGCGACTCGGGCACCATGCCCGGGCCGTATGCACGCATCACAATGCCGTGAGGCTTCATGGCGAGGATGCCATCCAGGTATGCACGAGAGATTCCCGGCGTGAGCGTGAGGATCACGACGTTTGGATCGAACATCGGCTTACTCAGGAGCGTTCGCTTGCGGCGAACCGTACGCCATGGATGCTGACGAAGATCACTGCTGAATTCTGCAAGTGGGGGGAAGCGCGGACTATCAAATGTCTGGAGCATGGATTGCTCCACCTTCTTTGCGCGGACTCCACGAAGGACTGTCGGACCAAGCACGACACACACTTCTGCAATATCGAGCTGCGCCGCGCGAATGGCGAAGATCAAGTTCATGCGACCATCACCTGCCATGTCGTTGATGGGCAGAAGCGCACCCGTGAGAATGACGGGTTTGCTCAAGTTCTGGAGCGCGAATGAAAGCGCACACGCGGTATACGTCATGGTGTTTGTTCCGTGCACGACCACAAAGCCCTCGAACTTGTCGTAGTTTTCTTCAATGCATTTTGCGATCGCCACCCAGTGATCAGGCGTAACTTCGGAAGAACCGACGTTACTAATAGAGAAGAACTCGAGGGAGACTTCTTTTTGTAACTCCGGAATAGCTTTGTGAATGACAGCCAAAGACTCCATCGGCTCAATGCGATTCGTCTTCTGGTTCATCACCATGCCGATGGATCCACCGACGTAGAGGAGAGCGAGTTTTACTCGTGGCATCCCAAGCAGCCTATCCTTATTAACAAATGGTTCAAGACTCCAAGAAAAGAAAAGCAAATAAAACAAGTCATCGCAAAGGAGTGGGTCTCGTGGGCCCCGCTCCTGAAGCGATCCGATTGAGGGAAGGGGTTGGCCCGCGGAGGGGAAACCGTAGGTTTCCCACCCGCGAATTAAAAAAACCCCGCCCTCTCTTCTCTCGAAGTGATGAACGGGGTAGTGGTGCCACTCTGGCTAATTTGGCCAGTGTGGACGGTGAACTGTGACAAGCAGTTCGCCTCCCTACCCTGTGGTCGAATTTGGAGTCGACCGGCTTGTTTGTATATGTGTAGGTATCCCTACCCGGGAATCAGGTCGTCCATATGCCTGGAGCGATGGCTGTGTGTGTTTGTTCACTCCGTAAAGAGTGTTGTCGAGATCCCTCTAGTTTGGAGGAAACCTCAGAAGCGGTGTCTGGCCGCTGGTGAGGCAGGGAGAGGTGAGGGGTGAACAATTCGGAAATGTGCCCGTAATGGGTTATCCGTTGTCATCCCTCGCACCTCCCTGCCAGTTTTTGTTCAGGAGTAGGTCGAGGCTGAAAAAGAGCAAATCCCACCAGTATAGCAAAAATTGCTCTCTTATGCAATCATGGGACAAATCCCAACTCATGACTCAGGACCCTACATATTTGGCTTCGGTAAAAGGAAAACTCGTCCTTCTCATCGGACCGAGCGGAGTAGGTAAAAGCGTCATACTCAAGAAACTGAGGGCAAAACACCCGGAATTGCACTTCCCCAAGTCCGCAACAACACGCACTAGGAGACCGGGAGAAGGTGATGAGATCTATCACTTCGTATCCGACAGCGAGATGGACACACTGATTGCGAACGACAAAGTGCTCGAATGGGCCACGGTCCATGGTGGAGCACGTTACGCAACGTTGATTGATGAGATCATTCCACCCATCGAACAAGGTAAAACCGTGGTGCGCGAAGTCGACGTACAAGGCTTCGACAGTATTCACGATGATGCGCGCTTCCAAGGTGACGCAGCACCGTACAGACTCCAAACGATCTTCCTCCTCCCAGAAAGTAAGGAGCAATTATTGGCGCACATAGAGAAGAGAGCACCGATGACGAAAGAAGAATTGGCAAAACGTATGGAGAGCATGGAAAAAGAACTGTCATACGCTGCAGTTTGTGATGAGAAAATCGTGAATCCCGAAGGCAAACTCGAAGAGACTTTTGGCAAGATAGAACAGTTGATTCTCGGTAACACGGGAAGGAACTGAACCGCACAGACGAATACGATGATCGAATACGTGTTTTTGTTTATGGTAAGCCAAAAAGTGTGATCACAATTCTACCACTTTTTAGGGCATCCTCAACACAGGTGCTTTGACCAAAAAGTCGTCCCGAAAGACAATCTGAGAGTCATTTTTCTCCTATCCCTGTATGAAAGCTTCCCGAAAGGTTTTTGCGGTGTTGAGTGTGGCTCTCCCTCTCATGCTCGTCGCCTCCATGACTGCGCACGCCGAAGGTTCTTGCCCAGATGTTGATGCGCAAATCAAAAAGTGTAAGGACGCAGGGAAGAGCTACTCCATCTATCTCAACAGCAGCATGTGCAAGGAAGCAAAGTGCACTGAGTGGGGTGGTAGTACGTCTTCCAGTTCGTCAGTGAACTGTCCAAATGTAGAAGAGATGATGCGCTACTGCGTCGAAAAAAATCTGGCCTACACCAAATACTGGGAGAATGGCTGTGATCGCTTGAAGTGTCGCGAGCCATGGGAAGGCTGGAACGCCAAGTCCTCTTCTTCGTGGTCGAGCAGTTGGTCCAGTAAGTGGTCGGGCTCCAGCTCCTCTTGGTCTTCTTCTTGGGCAAGCACGTCTTCGTCTGTCATCTGCAAGCGCACACAAGTAGAGAAGTTCTGGCTCTTTAGTTGTGAAGACGGCAAGAGTTTCCGCCTGCCTGTCGCTCCTCGTCAGGAGAAGCCAAAGCCACTGCCTATGGCACCAAAAGGTCCTTGTACCGATGTTGAGCGCGCAATCATCGAAGTAAAAGCTGCGATCGAAAAGAACCCAACGAGCGTCGAGCTCCAAAAGAAGCTCAACGAGCTCACGGCTAAGTACAACACCTGCAAGTCACAAAGCAGTTCTACGAGCAGCGCAACTACGAACACCACTGGCTGCAAGACAGAGGTTATCGATAACTGCAAAGTGACACGCTGTCCTGGTGGAAGAGCATTTAAGGTATGTAGCTAATCCCCCCTCGTCATCAAAACGCCCCTCCCTTCTAAAAAGGCGGGGCGTTTTTCATATCAAAGTGGTGGAGCTTAGGGGATTCGAACCCCTGACCTCTTCCATGCCATGGAAGCGCTCTAGCCAGCTGAGCTAAAGCCCCAGAGTGATGTAAATGAAAGATCCAATGCGTAGAGCGCAGCGCGTCTTCTTTAGCTCGTCCCGTAAACGGGACTCGACCCAGCTGAGCTAAAGCCCCGAACTGATGTAATAAATGGTGCGCCCGGCAGGATTTGAACCTACGACTTCCAGATCCGCAATCTGGCG
>CAYRXE010000031.1:0-11854 GCA_964428205.1 uncultured Candidatus Peribacteria bacterium
GCGAGGCGAGGCTCTTTAAGTTCGGTTCCGGTACGGGCACGAACTTCAGTAACCTCCGCGGTGCTGGGGAGCCTCTTTCTGGTGGTGGACGCAGCTCGGGACTCATGAGCTTCCTCAAAATCGGTGATCGCGCAGCTGCTGCTATTAAGTCCGGTGGAACCACGCGCCGTGCTGCCAAAATGGTCTGTTTGGACCTGGATCATCCAGATATCGAAGAGTTCATTAACTGGAAGGTGAACGAAGAGAAGAAGGTTGCCGCTCTCGTGGCTGCCGGCTACGACAGTGACTTCAACGGAGACGCCTACACGACGGTCTCCGGTCAAAACAGCAATAACTCCGTTCGTGTTCCTCATGAGTTCTTCGAAGCTGTCGATAAGGATGGCGACTGGAGCATGTACTTCCGCACAGAGCTTCGTAAGGCAAAGAAGGAAGGCCGCGCAGCCAAGCCAAGCAAAACACTTAAGGCTCGCGATCTCTGGGACCAGATCGGCTACGCCGCATGGTCCTGCGCTGACCCAGGTTTGCAGTACGACTCCACCATCAACGAATGGCACACATGCCCAGAGGATGGCCGCATCAATGCCAGTAACCCGTGCAGTGAGTACATGTTCCTCGATAACACCGCTTGCAACCTGGCCTCGATGAACCTGCTTAAGTTCTACGACGAAGAGCATGGTCAGTTCGAAACCGAGAAGTACATTCACGCTACGCGCCTGTGGACCATCGTGCTTGAGATCTCCGTTTTGATGGCACAGTTCCCAAGCAAAGAGATCGCCGCACTCAGCTACAAGTTCCGCACACTCGGCCTTGGTTACGCAAACCTCGGCGCCATGCTCATGCGTATGGGCATCCCGTACGACAGCGAACAGGGTCGTGCCATCTGTGGTGCACTCACCGCCATCATGACGGGAGAGAGCTATGCCACGTCTGCCGAAATGGCTCGCGAGCTTGGAGCCTTCCCGGGATATCAGAAAAATCGCGAACACATGCTCCGCGTGATCCGCAATCATCGCCGCGCTGCCTACGATGCTCCGGCAGGCGAGTATGAAGGTCTCAAGGTGATTCCCGTGGGTATCAATCAGAAGGTCTGCCCACCTGATCTCCTCCATGCTTCGAAAGAGGCTTGGGATAGAGCTCTCCAGTTTGGTGAGGAACACGGGTACCGCAACGCTCAGGTGACGGTCATTGCTCCTACGGGAACCATCGGTCTTCTCATGGATTGCGACACGACTGGTGTGGAGCCTGACTTCGCACTCGTGAAGTTTAAGAAGCTCGCAGGTGGTGGCTACATGAAAATCGCGAACCAGTCTGTGGAGCCAGCTCTCCATAACCTCGGCTACAGCGACACCGAAGTAAAAGACATCATTCGCTATGTGATGGGTACGCTCAGCTTGGAAGGAGTACCCCACATCAACCGTGCATCACTCAAGGAGAAAGGCTTCAACGATCAGGACATTGCAAAGGTCGAGAAGACGTTGCCATCCGTGTTCGAAATTGGCTTTGCCTTTAACAAGTGGGTGCTTGGCGACGAAACAATTGCACGCCTCGGCATCACAAAAGAAGATGCTGATAGTTCGAGCTTCTCGCTCCTCAAGTCCCTTGGATTCACTGACGCACAGATCGAAGAGGCAAACGATGTCATCTGTGGACACATGACGGTCGAGGGTGCACCACTTCTTAAAGATGAGCACCTCGCGGTGTTCGACTGCGCCAACAAGTGTGGCAAAACGGGTAAGAGGTTTATCGCAGCAGAAGGCCACATTCGCATGATGGCTGCATCTCAGCCATTCATCTCTGGCGCTATTTCCAAGACCATCAACCTGCCAAACGAAGCAACGGTCGAAGACATCAAGAATGCCTACTTCCTTAGCTGGAAGCTCTGTCTTAAGGCCAACGCGCTCTACCGCGATGGTTCCAAGATGAGTCAGGCACTCAGCAACAAGTCCGATAAAAAGAAGACGGAGGACAAGAAGGAAGTCGAGACCGTCACGGTCGAAAAGATTGTGATCAAAGAAGTGCCTCGCCGTCGCAAGCTCCCCGAGGAGCGCATGGCCATCGCGCACAAGTTCTCCATCGCCGGTCATGAGGGTTACATCCACGTGGGTATGTACGAAGATGGCACGCCTGGTGAGATCTTCATCAAGATGAGCAAAGAAGGTTCCACGCTCTCCGGTGTGATGGACGCGCTCGCACTGAGTCTCTCTATGAACTTGCAGTACGGAGTTCCGTTGGAAATCCTCTGCGACAAGCTCAGTCACAGTCGCTTCGAGCCAATGGGTATGACGCAGAACCGCGAGATCCCGATGGTGAAGAGCATCATCGATTACTTGGCTCGCTGGCTCGCGCTTAAATTCCTCACGAAGGAGAAGGCCAAGAAGTTCCACAATATCGATCTCGTGGACCAGGCATATGCAACAGGCACAAAGAGCAAGGATGCCTTCGCTATGCGCCTTCCTGTGGTCGACGAAGGTTCCACCGCACAGCTGGATATTTCCACACTCGAGAGGTCTGCCACCGAAACCAAGGCCGAAGCAGATACCTCTGCAGATCTACTCTCAAAAGCAAAGCTCCAGGGCTACACAGGTTCCCTCTGTAGCGGGTGTGGAAGCGTACGTATGAAGCGCAACGGGAGCTGTGAGCTGTGTCTCGATTGTGGCGCTACGAGCGGTTGTTCCTAAACATTGATCCCGGTACAAAGAGAACCCGAGCAACCCTCGGGTTCTTTTGTTATGCTTCCTGTGTATGTCCGATAACTTCTTCGATCACATCCCGAGCCACGAGCGCGAACGCATTCGCAAGCGCATGCGTAGCCCGGAAGCCTATGAGAAGCTCCGCGAGAGCGTGAAGGGTCCGGAGGATCTTGAGCGCGAAATGGAGAAGATGGATGCCATGGCCGAGATGCACTTTGCTCTCGAGAGTGATCACAAGATGCAGGAGTCGATGAAGAAGACCGTTGAGAAGGCCCTGGAGCAGGGGATCGAAGAGGTCCTAGATCATCCCTCTGTTTCTGCGGAGACCAAAAAGAGTCTTGAGGCGGGGAAGTACAAACTGACCGTGAGCGCGCACCCCAAAACCCACCAAGATCAGGTGATGGTGGTGCCCGAAGGAAACGTGCAGGAGAAACTTCCGGTTACGCAAAAGCTAAACGATCAGCTCACTACGCAATTCATCCAGAATAAGTGATCAATTAATGTGATCAGTATTTACAGCTTTAGATAGGGCTGTTCTGTATTTTCGACATATCGTCATCTGGCGCGGTTTTGTTGATGATTTTTTTCTCACACTTCTCGCACACATGCACAATCGTCCATCCGCGCTTGCCGTCGTATTCCATTCCTGTCGGAGGCATCAGTCCCTGACAAAGCGATGCGCGATCACCAGGGCCCTGGTCATCCACGTGCTTACTCCAGAGGCACTTGGGGCAGTGGTTCCTGCAGGTGCCGTGTTCGAGTGGTTCCACCGCAAAGCCGCAGTGTTCACAGGTGAACGGTTCTTGGCGAGAGATGAAGATCATGATTCGTTTTTGCTAGCATCTATGTAAGCTCTATTAAAGCAACTCACAACTTTTTCTAAATCTGAAAGATCGAAAGATAATTCGGGATCTTCGATTTGATCAGCCAATGCGCTCAAGAGTTCTTTTGAGAATTGTTTTTGGTAGAGATACACAAAAATTTCTCCATGATTTCGGATGCTAATGATCCATCCTGGGGAGGTCGAATTTGGAATTTCGATTTGCTCAAGAGAGCACTTTCCTGTTGTTGAGAATCCCTTCATACGTTGAAGCGGAAGTGGAAGATATCGCCATCTTGCACGATGTAGCTCTTCCCTTCTGTGCGCATTTTGCCGACTTCCTTGGCTTTAGCTTCGCTCCCTGCGGCAACGAAATCGTTGTAGGCGATTGTTTCTGCACAGATGAACCCACGTTCGAAGTCTGTGTGAATCACACCTGCTGCTTGTGGAGCAGTAGCACCTTTGGTCACGGTCCAGGCGCGTACTTCCTGCACACCGGCGGTGAAGTATGTGATGTAGCCAAGTGCGTGGTAGGCAGTGTGGATCAGGCGATCCAACCCGGAGGAAGTCACTTTGAGTTCATCCAAGAAAACCTTGGCTTCTTCTGGTGAGAGATCTTGCAGATCCTCTTCGATCTTCGCAGAAATAAGCACCAGATCGTCGTTTGGCTGTAGTTGCAGCTTTGCCCGTGCTTCGGCTTCTGTGGTGTTTGCAAGCTGTTGCTCCGACACGTTTACGGCGTAGAAGACCGGCTTGAGCGTGAGCAATTGGAAGCTCTTGGCAATCACCATTTCATCTTTATCGAGTTCCACACCAGAAGCGGCTTTACCTTCTTTGAGCGCAGTCTCGATCTTCTGTGCGACGGCAAGTTCGATTTTTCCTTCTTTGCTTCCTGTTCGAGCAGCCGGTTCGAGCTTATCGATCCTCTTACTGAGTGTGTCGAGATCCGACAGTGCCAGCTCAGCTTCAATGGTCTCGCGATCGCGCTTGGGATCCACACTTCCTTCGACGTGCAAAATGTCTCCACCCTCGAACATGCGCACGACGTGGCAAATGGCATTCACCTCACGAATGTGACTGAGGAATTTATTGCCGAGACCTTCACCCTGGGATGCTCCCTTTACGAGGCCTGCGATGTCGACGAATTCCACCACTGTCGGAACCACTCGCTCGGGTTTTACGAGTTCTGTGAGTTTGACCAGGCGAGCATCCGGGACTTCGACAATCCCGATGTTCGGGTCGATGGTGCAAAAAGGATAGTTCGCTGCTTGCGCCCCACGCGTGCGCGTGAGAGCGTTAAAGAGCGTGGATTTGCCCACGTTAGGGAGGCCGACGATACCGATCTTGAATGCCATGGTCGCCAGAGTGTAGCGGATGGCTTACAGAAGCCGAAGAATCAAGTTCACGAACTCCCTCTTAGATATTGACAATACTATGAAATATAGTACTATTTCAATCCTCATGAAAACGCGTCTGCAAGCCATTCTTTTAGGGCTCACCCTCTCCGTTTCGTTCGCGACGGGGCCCGTGCACGCGTCCGACATCTCCGGAAGTCGGTATCAAACAGCCTTCAACTACCTGAGCAAGATTGGCGTCGCCAAAGGGTTCCCCGATGGCACCGTGCGTCCGCTCCAATCCCTCAACCGCGCAGAGGCACTCAAGATGACGCTCGCCGCACACGAGAAATTCCATAGCCGAGTGAAGTTTCATCGTGAGCACCCCATCACACTCGCGCTCTTTAAAGACGTGACGAAGAACGACTGGTTTGCGCCACTCGTCGAGACAGGGTTCGAAGCCGGTCTCGTGAATGGGTACGCCGATGGAACGTTTAAACCTGCCAACACTGTGCGCCTCTCTGAGGGTCTCGCACTGCTCTTCCGCGCACAGAACATCACGGTTGGTTCATCCGAACCTTGGTACAAGGGTTACATGGATAAGGCCTACGAAAAGAACTGGCTCTCGAAGAGTGAGACATGGGCTGCCGATCAGTACCTCACACGCGGGCAGTTCATGGACATCGTCTACCGTGCCGATAAAACTCGACGTGAAAACCTCACAGCGTTTATCGATCCGCCTCCACCTCCACCACGCAATTATGTGCCGTACGTGGTGTCGAACTATCAGCCATACCAGCCGTCGACGTATACGCCGCCACGCAATTCGTACACGCCTCCGCGTACCACAGGTACCACGACCACAGCATCCAGCAACGTGCC
The DNA here is from genome assembly GCA_964428205.1 of uncultured Candidatus Peribacteria bacterium. Lineage (GTDB taxonomy): Bacteria > Patescibacteriota > Gracilibacteria > Peribacterales > Peribacteraceae > CAYRXE01. Next base: position 5,727 of record CAYRXE010000031.1, read on the forward strand.
ACGCACGTCTCCGGGTTCTACATCCATTACGACCGTGCAGTACACGCTTTCCATCCCAACGCTTGGCATCAGCAATATGCTTGTCACGCGTCCGAGTGATCCGACGAACTCACAGAGTCAGCTGGATGTGCTCAAGAACGGTGTCGGTCACTTGTTCTCCTTGCCTGGTACCAACGGTAAGACGCTCATCTACGGTCACAGTAGCTCCTACTCGTGGGACTCTTCTTCCTTCACAAAGATCTTCCGTACCATCAATCAGCTCAAAGCCGGCGACAAGGTATACATCAGTTATAACGGTCAGCAGTACACGTACGAAGTGACCTTCCAGGAACAAGTCGATCCTGCCGACACGAGCCGCTACAGCACATCCGGAGAAGAGTTGATCCTCTACACATGCTGGCCACCAGATAGCATCAAAACGCGTTTGCTTGTGCACGCTAAACGCGTGAACAACGTCGCGAACAGGTAAGGCCTCTACTTAAAGTCCGCGTACCATTCCTGCCAGAGCGGCGGGAAGAACGGATTGAAGTGATCTGCGAATGCCGGGAACGGCAACGACAGAAGCACGATGATGAGATCAATGCCGGTAATCAGGAACGTGGCCTCGTAGACGAAGGCGAGTGTTTCCAGACAGAACGCTGTGGCATCCCAAAACGCAAAACGATCTTCATGCCATGCAGAGAGGATGATCGTAATGAGCGAGATGATTACCACGAGCGTGAGCATTGTCTGCGCCGGTGACTGCAAGTTCGTGTTCTGACGCATGAACGTGGCGATTTCGGGTGTCTGGAAAGACCACCACGCAAATGCATTCACGGCCAAAGCAAAGAGCGTGCAAGTGAAGAGGGTCTTGATGATGAGCCAGAGGTAGCTCCTGCTCGAGAGCAGATGTGGTTCCTCGGTTTTGGGAGCGAAGTGCAGCACGAGAATCGTGAGCACGTGACTCACGAGAATGCTCAAGATCACCAGATGAATGCCGAGGTCTGTCATGCTTCCAAGGTCCTGACACTTTTCTGGAAGTACCGAAGCTCCACCAATGAGTGACTGAATAATGCCAATACCTCCGAGTGGCACCATGAAGATCGTCGGCTCACAGAGGAACGTTGCTGCTGGCAGTGTAAGCAGTGCAATCACAAGGAAGCTCCAGAAGAGCACGGCAGGTTTCATGATGGTCTCGAAAACAGAGTTCATAGCGAGATGAGAAGTGTTTATGCTCCACCACCAATGCGGCGGATAATTTCGCGGTCGACGAATTCCTTCGCGCGACCGTATTTAAGGCGACTGAGTTGCTTAAAGGCTTCTGCGGCCTGTGCGTCTTTTGGATAGGTGACATCGGTCCAAGGACGTGGAACTTCGATGCTGAACGGCCTGCTTGGCTGGCCATCGACGCAGAGCTTCATGGAGCCCTTAAAGGCATCCATGTTCACGAGATCCTGCTCACTAAAGACCGGAGCCATTTCTTTGGCACACACTTCGGCATCTTGCGGACCGATCTTGTAGAACATCATGGAGCCGACGTTACCGAAGATGGCACCTTTGAGACTGACGGCACCGGCGAGCTTGCTTTCCTTCTCCAGCTGATCGATATACTGGTGAGCGAGCACAAGTCCCAAGCGGTACTTACGCGCTTCACTGAGGATGGATTCGATGGATGGCGTGACGAAGTTTTGGAATTCGTCGATGTACAGGAAGAAATCTTTGCGCTCGGTCGAGGACTGACGCTGGCGTCGCATGGCGGCCACCTGAATCTTGTTCACAACAATGAGACCGAGGAGAGTGGAGTTAATGTCTCCAATCAAACCCTTACTCAAGTTCATCAGGAGAATCTTTCCACTGTTCATCACATCGGCGACATCGAACGCACTCTTGGTTTGACCCACGATGTTACGAATGAGCGTGTTCGTGGTGAACTGACCGAACTTCGCGGCGAAGTAGGGGATCATTTCCTGCTTTTCACGCTGACCTGTCGCGGCCATCTGCTTATCCCAGAAGGACTTCACGATTGGGTTTTTGACCTTCGAAACCTTGTACTTCTGCCATTCGTCATCCGTAAACAAGCGCACGAGATCGGTAATAGCACCGCCTTCTTCTTCATCTTCCATCAGGGTAAGACAGCCGTTACGGAAGTAGTCTTGAATGCGTGGTCCGAAGATTTCTTCACCGAACATCTTCACCATCATGTTCATGGCGTCGAGTGCAATGAGGTCGCGTTCCTCCGCCGTTTTTCCTTCGAGCAAGTTCAAGCCCAGAGGACGTTCGGTATCGGCAGGGTTAAAGTAGATGATGTCATCGGCGCGACTGCGCGGAATGTACGGCAGAAGATCTTCGATAAGAGAGCCGTGAGGATCCACGATACAAACGCCTTTTCCATTGTGAAAATCCTGTCGCGCCATGAGCTGAATGATGGACGACTTACCCGTACCGGTTTGTCCAATGATGTAGAAGTGACGGAAGCGATCTTCATTGTTCATGTAGATCTTCTTCTTGTCTCCGCGGAAGGTGTTCGTGCCCAAGTACAAACCATCTTCGGGAATGCTCTTGGGTGCGGGAGCGATTTTGAAGTTTTGCCACTTGATCGTCTCTGCCTTGTTGTACTTGATGCTGGGGAAGTGGAAGAAGCTCGAGAGCTCTGTTGTTCCAAGAAGCATTTTCTTCGCAGCGAGCCACATCATGATGGAACGACGTGGACTGCGGCGGATGAATCCGCGAAGGAGAGATTCCTTGGGGATGTAGTGCACCGGCTTAAAGCTGTTACCGCGGATGTCGTTAAACTGACTGAAGGCCGTCACGACACTCTCTAAAATCTGCTCTGCGCGGTGGTGGGATTCTGCAGAGGAAATGACGCGGATGATGGTCTGGAAACCAGGGTTACTGGCCTTGGTTTCGAGATTCTTGCTGTATTCCTCAATCGCAGAAGATACGCGCTCTCCACTCATTCCTTCGCCAGGGATCTTCAATTCCTCGTCGCTTGCGGTGAGCATGGTGAAGATGGCACCCGGCCACGTGATGGGGTTGTACCAAGCAGCACGCTTCTTATGCTTTGGATTGAGGAGTTCCTTTGCTTCGTGTTGCACGTGGTGCTGCCAACCGTGATGTGCAGGGCGCAAAACAAACTGCACCGCGGCACCTTCGTCGGTCTTGAGCTTACTAAATGCATTCGTGATCGTTGAAAGAGGATCGGTCTTGAGTTGTTCGTACGTTTTAAAGACTGATGTGTACGACTTACTCGGGAGCAGCGCTTCTGCGGCAGTCAAAGACTTACGTGTGAAGATGTTGTAGTCCTCGACTTCATCAATCACGGCGTCTGGATAAAAAGACGTGATCTGCTTTTCGACAAGATGAGCGATGGTACGTGGACACACGACGTAGAAGAGAATTTCTCCAGCCAAGGCGGCGTACTCTACGGAGAAAAATGGCTGACCTTTCCAAAATCTTGTCAGGCGTTCGTTATGAATGGCACCGAGTGTTTGGAACAGGTGATCCATGACACCAATGACTTCGCGAAAATCTTTATTAGCCGAAAACTGCTCACTCTCGGTTTCTTTGTCTTCCTTACTTTCCTTTTTGGGCATGATCACCTGCAAAAAGACGAGGTCTTCTTCGCGCTTGCGATCGTGCACGTAACGCATCCATGCGAGCACGCAGTAACCTACTCCACCGAGTGCAAGAAGGGTGCCGATGAGGGCGAGGATTTGAGGCACGGCGATATCGTATCATTATAGCACGTTTTTGGCCTTGCGTTGAGGGAAAATGGGTCTCCTAGGAGTCATTTCTCGGTGTTTTTTGGCTCACTCAGAACGCCTTATTTCTGCGATCTGAGATATACTGTTTCAACGTGAAACTCCGAACCCTCGCCAAACGCCGCAGCCTCCGGGCATTTTTCCGCTCCTTCTTGCGGTATTTCTTTGGGAGTCGCAGTAGCCAAAAACTTGTCACGCTCCAGTGGTATTACAACCTGCAAACAGAACTTCTGCTCCGTTCACCCATTGCCGCCAAGACGGCGCAGTCTATTTGGACAGCGCGTGTGTGGGTGGATAGCGAAGTGTTCCCACGTATTCTCAAGTTGATTGACCGTGCAGAGCACACGATTCTCATCCAAATGTTTATTTGGAAAGACGATGCACTTGGTCGCCTTGTTGCCGACGCCTTGGTGGAAGCAGCGGATCGTGGGGTGAAAGTGCAAATTGCCAAAGAGGTGATTGGCGATGCACTTGAGCTCGATAAAGATTTCATCACCACCAAGCATTCCAAAGACCCAGCATGGCAACGCTTTTGGAATCACCCAAACATTGTGATTCGTCACGCACGTCACGACGACCACGCGAAGGTCTATGTGTTCGATGGGGAAGTACTGTTGCTCACTGGTATGAATATCGCCGATGAATACCACACCTCGTGGCACGACTACATGGTCGAACTGCGTGGTAGAGATTTGGTGGAGCAGTACCTCACACAGGGCCCCACGAAAGATCCGCAAGCACCTGTGCAGCTTGCGCTCAACACTACCGAGCGCCGCGACATTCGTCCCATGATTGAGCAGCTGCTCAATAACGCACAGGAATCTATTGTGGTAGAGCACTGTTATTTGAGTGATCCCGCAATCGTGGATTTGCTGATTAAAAAGAGCAAAGAAGACGTTGATGTAACGGTGATCGTGCCCGAAAAGCCCAACCACGGGCAGAACAGCAACCTCTTGAGTGTCCTGAGACTTACCACAGAAGGTAACCCACAGAAGATGGGAGTCTTCTTGTACCCCGGCATGTTCCACGCAAAAATTCTTCTCGTGGATCACGACACGGCGTTTCTTGGTTCCGCAAATCTCATTCCTACGTCACTCGATACTGTTGGCGAAGTGAACGTGCTCCTGCGCGGTTCGCTCCAACGTGCCATCATCAAATTGCGCGACACGTTGCGTGGAGATGTTTTGAAGAGCCGTCCGTTAATGTCTCCTCCTTATTTCTCCTGGTTGAATAGGATCTTGGCGTGGCTCCGTTTATGAAGAAATGATGAAATAAGGAATTCAGGAAATGAGGAATATGCAAAATCATCATTTCCTTATTTCTTCGCTTCCTTCATTCCTCTTAGTTACCTTTCGCTGCCAACAGACGTTCTACCATCTCGAGGAGTGAACGGATGGTCATGTCCTTTTTGACAAAGTAATCATCAGCACCCAACTGACCAGCTTTGATCTTAAAGTCTGTCTGGTCGAAGTTCGTGAGGAGGATGATCGGGAAATTACGCTTATCCTTAGGGAAGTGTTCCAACACCTGGAAGCCATCCAATTTTGGCATGTGGATATCCAAAATGAGAATATCGGGAGCTTGTTTCTGCACTTCCTTCACAGCCTCCTCTCCATCTGGAGCGGTGCGTACGGTGTATCCACCAATCTCGAACTTCTTTACGTAGAGACTGCGGAGCACGGCGTCGTCTTCGGCGATGAGGATGGAACCTTTCATTTCCTCCCATTATAGCGGAAATCACAGGGTGTGGGAAGTACCCTTTACGTGAAAAGGCAAAGAGGGCAATCACGGGAAAAAGGGCAATGAGGATTTTTCCTCATTCCCTCAATCCCTTCATTGCCTTTATTCTATTAGATAGCCTTTCTCACATAGGCGACGACCTTGGCTCCATTGAACGTCTGTTCGACGGTCTTGCTTGGGTCCTTCACAAATGCCTGCTTGAGGAGAGCGCTCTCTTCGCGGAACTTCTTCTCCTTACCGATCATGATCTTCTCGAGGATCTCGGCAGGCTTCTTGTCGTCCTTCATCTGCTCCTTCCAGATTTCTTTTTCCTTTGCGACGTGTTCCTCAGGAACTTCGTCTGGAGAAACGTAGAGAGGGTTCATGGCAGCAGCGTGCATGGCTGCGTCCTTGGCAGCGTCGTCCATGCTCGGCTTATCGAGAGCAACGACCACAGCGATCTTGCGGTTACTGTGAACGTAGGCACCAATGCTTGCACCTTCGACGGTTTCGGAATCTCCAAGCGCAATGTTCTCACCAAGCTTTTGCACAGCTTCGGGGAGCTTGGCATCGGCAAGGGTCTTGAGACCTGCATCACCACCAGAGAGGAGGGAATCGGCGAGTGCCTGACCCATGTTCTGGAAGTCATCACTGCGTGCAACGAAGTCT
>CAYRXE010000032.1:0-11024 GCA_964428205.1 uncultured Candidatus Peribacteria bacterium
TGCATCTGTTTAGCCTTGGATGGTGGTCCACCCGGATTCAGGCCGGATTTCACGTGTCCGACCGTACTTAGGAACTCCCTACCGTGTGTGGTTATTTCGCGTACGGGGCTATCACCCTGTATTGCCGCTCTTTCCAGAGTCGTTCCGCTATAAACACACAATCAGATATCGGGGTCCTGCAACACCGTGTACAAGTACACGGTTTAGGCTGTTCCCTGTTCGCTCGCCACTACTAAGGGAATCTCATATGATTTCTTTTCCCCAGGTACTGAGATGTTTCAGTTCCCTGAGTATACCTCTCTGCCTTACGGCAGAGTCATAGAACATAACTTCTAAGGGGTTTCCCCATTCGGAAATCTCCGGTTAATAGCGATTGCCTAGCATCTCGCCGGAGCTTATCGCAGCTGGCTACGTCCTTCATCGGAATGCAGAGTCGAGGCATCCATTTGATACGCTGAGTAACATTGTCTTTTCGCATCGCCGAAGCGATGCAAATACTGTTCATGTGCTACAACCTGGACAAGGTTGTGCACATCCCGATCATGCTCTTCTACTTAAGAACATGATCAGCTCCACACACGCCTCAGCGGCAATGCGTGGAGGTAAAATTTCCACGGTTCTTTTCCAGCATGTGTTCTAGAGAAACACATGTCGGATTGTGCATCTCGCGTCGTAATGAGAAATTATACGACCGAGACACATGTCATTTTCGAGCCGATGCATTGGAGGGAGCATCGATGCGGACCATCCGCGTTCTCATGATTCCCGAAGGAAGAGCAGGAGTTTCTTATCCCCCAGATGAACTAGTGGGATAAAAAAAGCGGGTGGCTCACGCGCACCCGCAGAACTAGTCGAGAATTCTCGTCTAATACTGCGGGTAGGCGGGGTAATTCACCATAAGGTGCGTCAGAGTGTAAGGATCGATGAAGGAGGGGTCAAGGGCGATTGAGGGTATTTTTTGTTCAGTGGGATGCTGAAAAGTCCGATTTTAGGTCGTCAACCAAGGACACTATCCGTTTGGCGATTTGGTAAATAATTTGATGCTTTAGGGGATATTCAGCCAAGATAAAAATTTACGTACGAAAAGGACGGGGTTCGTACCCCGTCCTGATCGACTAAGAATCTTTATGAAATCTTGGGATGTTTACGCAGCTTCCTCAGCTTCTTCGCTGACGGAGTCGGCCATTTCTTCCTTCTGCGTTTCACCGAAGGCATCGGTTGGCTCGCCTTCTTCGATGCCAGCGACCACTTCTTTTTCGGTCTCGGTCGTAGGCTCTGCCATCTCGGCAATTTCGATAGCGGCGGTAGCTTCTGCTGCGGCCTCTTCTGCCTCAACACGAGATGTGAGTTCGACAGATTCCACGACATCAGGAGCGATGACCACGCGTTCCTCAGGCTTCACTTCTTCCTTGAACTTGAGGAGTTCGACTTTGAGACCAAGTGCCTGGAGTTCTTTAACCAAGACGTTGAATGACTCTGGGATACTTGGGCGGCGGATAGGTTCACCCTTCACGATAGATTCGTACGCCTTGCTGCGACCGATCACGTCGTCGGACTTGATGGTGAGCATTTCCTGGAGAGTGTACGCAGCACCGTATGCTTCGAGTGCCCACACTTCCATTTCTCCGAAGCGCTGACCACCGTGCTGTGCCTTACCTCCGAGAGGCTGCTGCGTCACAAGCGAGTATGGTCCGACGGAACGAGCGTGAATCTTGTCTTCGACGAGGTGGAGCAGTTTAAGCATGTATACCTCACCAACGGTCGTTTCGTGTGCAAAGGCCTCGCCTGTGCGACCGTCGAAGAGCTGCACTTTTCCAGACTCTGGAAGACCGGCCACTTTGAGGAACTCCGTGATCTGATCTGGGGAGATACCGTTAAGAGCAGGTGTAGCGATCTTGATACCGAGTGCCTTACATGCCCAACCAAGGTGGGTCTCGAGGATTTGTCCGATGTTCATACGAGATGTAACACCGAGCGGGTTCAAGATGATGTCGACGTGCGTACCATCCGCGAGGAACGGCATGTCCTCACGTGGGACGATGCGAGCAACGACACCTTTGTTACCGTGGCGACCGGCCATCTTGTCTCCCACCTGGATCTTGCGGGTCTGTGCCACGAACACTTTGATCTGCTTGAGCACTCCTGTGGGGAGTTCATCACCTTCGCTGCGGTCGAAGATATGCACGTCGACCACCTTTCCACCGGCTCCACCGGGGAGACGGAGGGAAGAGTCTTTCACGTCCTTGGCTTTGTCTCCGAAGATGGCTTGTAGAAGCCTTTCTTCTGGGGTCAGTTCGGTCTCACCCTTTGGCGTGATCTTACCAACGAGAATGTCGCCTTCGTGAACCGTTGCACCAATCCGCACGATACCGTCGGTACCGAGGTCCTTGAGCTTAGCTTCACCAACGTTTGGAATATCGCGTGTGACAATCTCCGGTCCAAGCTTCGTGTCGCGCACGTCTGTCGTGTACGACTCGATGTGAATGGAATCGAAGTAACCATCTTGCACAATGCGATCGGAGATGATGACGGCGTCTTCGAAGTTGTAACCCTGCCACGACATGTACGCGACGAGGAGGTTCTGACCAAGAGCGAGTTCACCTTCGTGCACTGCAGAACCGTCGGCGAGAGGATCACCACGGCGAACCGTGTCACCCTTTACCACCTTTGGACGCATGTGGAAACACGTACCTTGGTTACTGCGTGCGAAGTTGTGGAGCTTGTAGGTTTCCTTGCGACCGGAGCGGTACACCACACTGATTTCCTGTGCGTCTGCGTACGTCACTTCGCCTTCTTCTTCTGCAAGCAAAGCGTGCCCAGAGGCGCGTGCGGCCAATCCTTCGATACCCGTTCCCACGTATGGGGACTTTGGGGAGATGAGTGGAACAGCTTGGCGTTGCATGTTCGTTCCCATGGATGCGCGCGTGTTGTCGTCGTGCTCAAGGAACGGAATGAGGGATGTCGAAACAGAAAGAATCTGACGTGGGGACACGTCGATGTGCGTGAGCTCACGAATGTGAGAGAGGATTGTCTCTCCACCTTTGTGCGATGGCACGCGTGTGACTTTGAACTCACCGAAATCCGTCATGTCGCGCTGGTACTGAGCGATGGTCGTGTGGCGCTCTTGCTCTGCGTCCATGTACACGACTTTGTTGGTCATGTAGGCACGCACAGGAACTTCCTTCATACCTTCTTTCTTCAGAGCAGCGACAATCTTCTTTGCGAGATCTTTCTTGTCCACGAGATCCCCTTCCTTCGCAATAACCTTGCGGCCTTCCTTTGCTGTCACGTCGAGAATGCGACCCATGAGCTTGTCACCATCGAGCGCAACCGTGTGGCGGACTTCCTTATAAGGAGTCTCCAAGAAGCCGTATTCGTTCACGCGAGCGAAACCTGCCAAGTGCACCACGAGACCGATGTTCGGACCTTCTGGCGTTGCAATAGGACAGATGCGGCCGTAGTGACTGGTGTGCACGTCGCGAACGTCAAAGGACGCGCGCTCGCGGCTAAGACCACCAGGTCCCATCGCGGAGAGACGACGCTTGTGAGCGAGCTCAGAGAGCGGGTTCGTCTGGTCCATGAACTGCGAGAGCTGGGACGAAGCGAAGAACTCGCGCATGGCAGCCGTGATTGGGCGGCAGTTGATGAGCTGGGTTGGAGTGACGGACTCGAGGTCCATGACCGTCATACGATCTTTCACGATGCGCTCTGTGCGCACGAGACCCACGCGGTACTTGTTCTGGACGAGCTCACCAACCGAGCGGATGCGGCGGTTAGAGAGGTGGTCGATATCGTCGGCAACTCCTTCGCCATTGTTGAGGCGGACGAGTTCGCGAACGATCTCCACGAAGTCCTTCACCTGGAACACGCGGTGTGCTTCGTCGTTCGGTACATTTACTCCGAAGCGGCGGTTGATCTTATAGCGAGCAATGTTGCCCATGTCGTACTTCTTGAAGTCGAAGAAGAGCGAGTCGATGAGCTGCTTTGCGTTCTCTGGCGTAGCAAGGTCACCAGGGCGAATCTTGCGATAAATGCTCTGGTACGCCTCTTCTACTGTGCGAACGGTGTCCTTTTCGAGTGTTGCGAGAATAAAGTCATGCTCCTGATTCGTGACGTTCTTAAAGAGGTCCAAGATCTCGGCATCGGTGGCAAAGCCCATCACGCGGAGGAGCTGAGACACGGGGATCTTGCGCTTGCGATCGATTTTGCAGGAGATGATGCCGCGGCGATCTGTTTCGATTTCCAACCACACACCGCGCTTTGGGATGATCTTGGCAGCGTGATACTTTGGATAGTCAGGCATCTTCGAGAAGAACACACCTGGCGAACGCACGAGCTGGTGCACAACCACGCGCTCAATACCGTCCACCACGAATGTTCCGGACTCGGTCATGAGCGGGATGGATCCGAGGAACACATCTTGCTCTTTGATTTCTCCGGTCTCCTTATTGATGAGCTGCACGTGACCCTTCATAGCGGCTTCGAAGCTGAGGTTACGGCGCTTGCAGGTATCTGGATCGTACTTTGGGGCATCGAACGTGTGTCCGAGCAGACGGAGCTCCATCTTTTTACCCGAGAAGTCGGTGATGGGGCTGATTTCTTCGAGGAGTTCCTTAAGACCTTCGCTCAAGAACCAGTGGTAACTCTGGATCTGCATTTCGATAAGGCTTGGCACGTACGAACTCGCCGACTCTTCGTCGATGAGGTACACGCGGCCGTCTTCCACCTTGGAGACAGCAATGTCCTTAGAGAACTGCGAAGCAACAGCTGGGATGCGACCAGCGAGTGGCACGGTGTGTGCCTTGAGCCTTGGAAGCACCTCCTTACTTACCTCCATCTTGTATGGCTTCTTGCGAGCGAGCTCGATCTTTTTCTCCTGAGCAGCAGTGAGCGGCTTTGGTGGAGCTTTCTCCTCCTGCATGTTGTTGCGGCGGAGCTCGATCTTCTTTGGTTCTGGCTTCTTCGCCACCTCCTTTTTGAGGACAGGCTTTGGAGCAGGAGCAGGCTTCTTTGCGGGAGCCACCTTTTTAGGTGCTGGCTTTTTCGCAACGACCTTCTTAGGCGCAGCCTTTTTAGGCGCGACCTTCTTCGCTGGCTTTTTGGCAGCGGCTTTTGGCTTCTTCTTCACCATACAAACAGGGAGGAGTGGGAGAAAAATTCTCTTTGTTAAAGAGAAACGGGTCCACGGCACTCACAACACAATCGAAGCCACCGCGGAAATCGCAAGGATTGTAGGGATTGCTTTACGGGGGGTCAACTCCTGCTGACAGGAATTTAGGCGTTGTTGCCAGTTTCGGGAGGGCGGGCGTTGAGGACTCTGGTATGGATCCTGCCAAAATATTGTTCGCAAAGACGCAATAGGCGAATTGCCTCAGGATTCTTCGCATCTAAGCCCTCTTGGACATCAAGTGTCTCACCAGCTTCGGTGCTGTCGCGCTTAAAAGGACGCTGATTTGCCATCAGTGCTCCATTCAATGAGAAGGTGAGCTCAAGGGCATCGCCATCGTCTGGCAAGAGGACCCTGATGAGCAGAGTAGTTTCATCGTGAATCTGCTCGATGCGGGCATTGGAAGGAAGGTCGATGCCATGCTGACGCACAATCTCGACGACCTGCTTACTATCACGAAGGAGTCCGGCAACTGCGGGAGAAAATCTTCGTACTTCTGAATCTTGTGATCCAGGTGGCTCGGCACGCTCGGCCGAGATCGGTGTAGTGTTCATCTCGTAACGAAGTAAAAACAAAAGTGACGCGAAGTGTAATCACGTGAGATCGAGCGTCAATAGAATTTTCTCGACGCAGAGCCAAGATGTCCCATCGCTCTACTTTCGAAACTAGAGTGCTTCGCGGTAACGACGCTCCACCTCGGTCCAGTTCACGACGTTCCAAAACTCTTTGAGGTAGTCGGCGCGCTTGTTTTGGTACTTGAGGTAGTACGCATGTTCCCACACGTCTACACCCAGGATTGGGGTACCGTCGCAGCCTGCAATTGCCTTACCCATGAGTGGCGAATCTTGGTTTGCTGTAGAGCAAATTTCGAGGTTGGCTCCATTCACTACCAGCCATGCCCAGCCGCTCCCAAAACGGCCCACGGCAGCGTCAGAAAACTTCTTCGTGAAGTCATCGAACGATCCAAAGGTACTGTTGATGGCGTCGGCCAAATCCCCTGCTGGCTTACCTCCGGCATCCGGTCCAATGATCTGCCAAAAGAAACTGTGGTTGGCATGTCCCCCACCGTGATTGCGAACAATCCCCTTCTTGTCGTCGGGTACTTGAGCGAGCTGGGCGATGAGCTCTTCGACATCTAGGTTCTCCCAGTCGGTACCAGCGACGGCACCATTGAGCTTATCGATGTACGCCTGATGATGCTTCGTGTGATGGATCTCCATCGTCTTGGCATCAATGTGTGGCTCGAGCGCGTCGTACGCGTATGGAAGACTTGGGAGGGTGTATGGCATATAGATAAAGGATAGCAGAACATGAAGACGAATGGGGATGTAGGACCTTACATTCAGGTATTCTATGGGTCTGATGATGAACCAGCTCCAATCCCCCACCGAGCCCCAAGCCTACGACAAGTGGGTTAAGCAGCATCCACATGGAACGCTGTGGCAGTCGTTGGAGTGGAAGAAGTTTCGTGAAGCCTGCGGGAAAGAAGTTCGGATCTACGGAACAGTAGGTGAGGCCACGGCACTCGTGGTGATTGATAAGACTGCATTTGGAGTTTCGACTTGGGAGATACCGAGAGGTCCTCTTGCAAGAGATGAGAGCAGAGAGCTGAGTGCTGAGTTATTGGAAGCGATCACTCAAAAAGCAAAAAGTGAGGGCTGCATGAGCCTCTACTCCTCTCCTACCAGTCCTACTCAGCTCTCATCACTCAGCACTCAGCTCTCGAACAGACACGTTCAACCCGAGGCAACGAGGGTAGTCGATTTACGGCTTCCAGAAGCCGAAATACTGGCACAGATGCACGAGAAAGGTCGCTACAACATCAAGGTGGCGCAGAAGCACAACGTGATGGTTACGGAGTCACAGGACGTTGATACGTACTACGCACTCGCAGATCAAACAGGTGGTCGTGACGGCTTTACGATTCTCCCAAAAAAGAGTTACGAAAATTTTGTGAAGCATCTCCCGGGAAGTTTTTTACTTCTCGCGAGTGCAGCAGAATCAAAAGTAATCGCCGGCGTGTTAGGTGTGATCTGGAATGGCACGGGCATCTACTACTACGGTGCGTCGAGTTCGGAGTACCGCAATGTCATGGCTCCGTACTTGCTCCAATGGGAGGCGATGAAAAAGTGCAAAGCTATGGGCTGCCATTCGTATGACCTCCTTGGAGTTGCCCCTGCCGATGCCAAGCCAAACCATCCCTGGCAGGGAATCAGCAGCTTTAAGGCCAAGTTTGGAGGCGCATTGGTCAATTACCCACCTGAGCATGAAGTGGTACTGAAGCCTATGACGAAGGCTCTTCTGGGATTGAAGAGAAAGATCCTGGGATAGGCCTCTCCCCCGTCCCCTCTCCCAACTCGCAATTCTCGAGTGATCTTTGAGGACTTCAAAACAAGAATAATGAACTGGGAGAGGGGTGACTCCGCAGAGTCGGGGAGAGGCACTAAAAAAGCCCCGCTTTTCGCAGGGCTTTTCTAGAGAATCAAATACTCGGGATACGCAAAAGCCCCCGCTTGCGCGGGGGCATTCTGCGAACGTCTTAATCAGACTTTTAGAGCGTCACGAATTAGTTCGTGAACGTCTTGGAGTTGACGAAGGTCGTTGGGAACTCAACCCAGTTGAACTTGTCGGACGAGAAGGACGAACTGTCGTCCTTGTCGCGCCACTGGAAGTGGCTGTCCGTCGTGCTCGACGCGTACGTCGTGCGGCTGAGGGACTCGAGGTTCTGGATGGAGACCTGGAGCGTCGATGTGTTCGTACCGACAACCTTGTTGTTGATCACAGTACCCTTGAGGGCGAATGTGATGTCGGTTCCTGGGTCAACCGTCACGTTGACGGAGCTTGCAGGGAGAGCGTTACAGTCGACGAGGAAGACTCCGGAAGCCGTACCACCGATGGTTACACCAGCAGTCGTCTTTGGAGAACAGGTCTTGGTGACCGTGGAGTTCGCCGTGTTGTAGAACACGAACGTAGAAGGATCAATCGTGATGTTGTTGGCAGTGACGTTGAAGATCACACCAGACATGACCACTTTGTTGTATCCGTTCTGAGCGTTCACGTTGCTTTCAGCGGAGATCTTGAACATACCGAGGTCAGAAGCGCCCGTCGGAACAGCAGAGCTGCCGGCTGGGAAAGCGTCGACGATGGATGCGATCTTGCTGAGAGTGGAAACGTGGAGGACACCGCGAACCATGGTGTTCGTAGCCGTAGGCGTGGAAACACCGATGAAGACTTCACCATCGCCAACAGCATCGAAGTCGCTGGCTGTGAGGTCGTTGCTAGAGTCCATACCGCGAGCGCGAACTGCGCCGGAACCCGTAGCGTTGTTGAACGCATGAGTCCTATCGAGGAGGAACTGGAGCCTCTGGTTGGACGTAGCACCCTGGGTGTCGTCCTTCATGTTTGCCTTAACGATAACCTTAACATCCTGGTTCTTTGGAACCTTCAGCTGCTGGCTCTGCATCTTGGCGCAGAATGTGGACGTTACGCTTGCACCGACGTTGCCGGTGGAGCTGAACGTTTCATCGTTTCCACAACCAGTGGTCGTAGCCGTAGCGAATGCGGATGTACCGGTGTCGAACCAAAGTTCGAGAGAGTTCACGGAACCAGCGGTGGAACCGGAAGCAGTGATCTGGAGAGAGTAGACATCGATGCCTTCATTCTTCGCAGTGAACTGCAAGCGGAGCACAGCGTCGGAGACAGCACCACCCTTAACCTGGTGGTTCTTCACTGGAACTGTGTCGTTGATGATGAACAAGTCACCCTGGCTCACAAGGCTGTAAGCCTTGGAAACAACCGTCGTGACAGTGATGTCACAAGTCGTGGAGCTGCAAGTGTTGTTCGTGCTGATACCGGAGAGGCTGGAGCCGCGGACGTAGTCCTGAGCTTCGATGTAGCTCGAGGAAGACGTGTCGAAGCGGAGCATCAACCAGTTGTTCGTGAGAGAAGCTGCAATGTCAGCGTGGACTTCGAAGACAACTGTCTTCTCCTTACCGATGACGAAGCCGCCAGAAGCGAGCTTGTCGAAGGTAACGGTGCCAGACTGAGCGGACTTACCCTTCTCGAGGATCGTGTCCACAACACCGTCAGCGTTCGTGTCGACCCACAACGTATAGTTCTGACCGTTGAGGATGGAACCGGACTGAGACGTGAATGCGAATTTCGTAGCGAGAACGTCCTTAGCTTCACCAGCGCGGCCTTCGAAGCGGAGGAGGTTCAAGTTCTTAACGTTCTTCACAGCGATATCGGACGTACCGATGGACTTCACACCGATCGTGAGACCAGCAGAAGCAATGCGCTGCTTGTTACCCGTGATCGTGCCACCTGGGCGAACGTCTGTGACGTCGTCACCAGTGGACTGACCTTCGATCTGCATGTTGTAAGCCGTGTTGGCTGTAATCAAGCCACCGAACGTACAACCAGTCGTGTTCGTACCCGTGGAAACCTGTTCTGGCTCTCCACAGATGTGGATGCGGTAGAGGTCACCATTGAGTGGGTGCGTCGATGCACCGTTGTCGATGAAGTCCACGAGGAGCTGCATGTTTGCATCACCAGTAACCGTGAAGTCATCGAAGCGGTAGATCTGGAACGTCTCGGAGGTGCTTGTGAAGTAATCACCATCCGTGGTGTTCGTAGCCGTCTGACGGACTCCTGTGTAGGAGCGGCCCGTCGTCTTGTCCTTAAGGACAACGTTTTCCATGATTTCGTGAATGTTGTCAGTCGACGTGGAAGAACTGTTCACCACGAGACCTGCACCCGTGCTTGTCTCACCCTGAATGGCGATGTACATGCGGCGGATGTTCACATTCTCGTCACCACCGGTCGAAACATCGACGTTTGCAAGAAGTGCAGCGTCGTTGTCGCGCGTGTAGGTGGTCTGAGCAGGACCGTTGATGGACAGTGTGAACTGACCAGCATCGATCGTGACGCTCGTGGCACCAGCCGTCGTGTTGACAACCTGGGAACCGTAGAGCTGACCGTTAACTCCGAAGCCGTAGAGGGAACCAACGACGAAAACGTCGGAGGTCTCTTCGACAATCATCTTAACGGTGTCCGTTGCGCCTCCAATGATGTCAGCGAGAACGGAGAGAGTGACTTTGTCCGAGGAGCGGACGACGAATGGAGGGTTGAAGACGAGTGTGACGTAGTCACCCTTCGTCGTCGTTGCCGTGTTCGTCAAGACCGTACCGTCGGCACGTGCAATGCGAATGTTCTCGATGTCTCCATCACCGGCGGAACCATCGTTCTGCAGCGTGACGCTGTAGATCGTCTGGTCTTCAACGGAGTTAGCGGAGAACTCGAACTTACCAATGAGAGCCGTCGTGTCTCCAACCTTAACAGTGCTTGGGGAGACAGTGCGGTCGTCGATCGTCATGGAACCAGAGGTCACAGCGCTGACCTTGAAGGTCTTACCCTTGAGAGGGAAGTTGCCCTTCACGGACTTAGCGTTGCTCATAACGTCGGATGGGAGTTCAACCTCGAGGTTGTGCTCACCAGAAGAAGCTGCAGTCGTCGTGAAGTCGGCCATAAGGTCGAGCGTCACAGTCTTACAAGCAGCGATCGTGAGAGACTCGGAGAAGTGGACAGTGGCAGTCTGAGCCTTGCTGTCGAGCGTGCGCTTGCGCGACACGCGGGAACCTGCAACGGAAGCGTAGACACCATCGATATCACCGGTGGCACCGAGACCTCCGTGGAGGATCGTGAGATCCGTCAAGGAGACGCTGTCGTCACAAGAAGCCGTGAGGTCAAGAGAGACCATCGTTACTCCGTTAGCACCCTTAGGAACGGAATCGCCCATTGGGTTCTTCGAAGAAACGGAAACCTCAAGGATTCCGTTACCGAGGACGATTGGGCTGTA
>CAYRXE010000033.1:0-6138 GCA_964428205.1 uncultured Candidatus Peribacteria bacterium
GGCATTCCTCCAAAGGAAATTCCCGATGCCGTGCACGAGAAGATGACTACACCCACGAATATCTTTTTGGACGAAGTAAAAGCAATAGGAGCAACAGTGATCGGGGTCACGGGATCCAAAGGCAAGAGCACGACAACATCACTGATCTATCACGTATTGGAAAGTGCAAAAAAGCCGGCTGTGCTGTGTGGGAACATTGGCGTACCCGCATTGGACACTCTCGAGAAGATCACCAAAGAGTCCATCGTCGTCATGGAAATGAGCAGTTATCAGCTGATGGACTGCACACAGAGCCCGCACATAGCCGTGCTTACCTCGTTCTTCCCGGAGCACTTGGATTACCACGGATCCATCGAAGACTACTGGAACGCCAAAGCAAACATTGTGCGCTTCCAAGCTGCTGACGATCTCACGTTCTTCAATGCCGATAACGAAGACACTATTCTTATGGCTGCATTGAGTAAGGGAGAAAAAATCCCCTTCTCGTACGAGGAATGCCCCCTTCCTCTCTCGGAGACCATGCTCATTGGCGACCATAACCGCAGCAACATCTCTGCTGCGTACCAAGTAGCACAGCACTTAGGCGTGGATAAACAGACCTGCCTCGGTGCGTTCAAGAGCTTCACTCCCTTGCCTCACCGTTTGCAGTCACTGGGCGTGCACCATGGTATTCACTGGATTGATGACGCCATTTCCACGACTCCTGATTCCACGATTGCCGGTCTCCAGGCACTGGGAGCTGATGTGGCCACGATCATCCTGGGAGGAACGGATCGCGGATTGGCATTTGATATTCTTGCCGATGAGATCGTGCACCACACAGAGGTTTCTACGGTCATTCTCTTCCCTGGTACAGGTCCAAAGATTCGCAGCTGTATGGAAGAAAGCATGAACAAAAAAGTTGATCGTAAAATCACTCTTACCGATGCAGATTCCATGGAGCTCGCCGTAAAGATTGCGAAGGAATACACACCACAAGGGAAAATCTGCCTGCTCTCCACCGCGTCTCCGAGCTACAACATGTTCAAGAACTTCGAAGAGAAGGGCGAGACATTTGCAGAGGAGATTCGTAAGTGAACAATTTTTGTGTTCTTACTTTCGCTCTTTAAGAAGAGCTCTCGTGATTTTTCGTTCATCCCACGGAATCTGACCGTGTTTGGTCATCATCGTCGTATCACTGCCTTTCGCACAGAGAACGATGATGTCTCCGGTCTTCGCGTGATTGAGGAGAAACTTAATGCCTTCGAGTCGATCCACAATGCGATGTGCTTCGCACTCATTACGATTCACACCGCTCATGACCTCATCAATGATCTTCTCGGGATCCTCGGTGTATGGATCTTCATTCGACACAACTACGACATCAGCAAGACGACTACAAATCGCTCCCACGACAGGACGCTTTTCTTTCATGCGATCTCCACAACTTCCCGTGAGCACCATGAGGCGCTTTCCTTCGGAGAGCATTTCGCGAACCGTTGTGAGCGTCTTCTCGTATGCCGCAGGTGTGACCGTGAAGTCCACGAATACCGTGAAGTCCTGACCTTCATCAATGCGCTCAAGTCTTCCGCCCACCCCACCAAATGTAGCGATTGCACTCACGGCGTGATCAAACGAAACGCCGCATGCACGTGCACAGCCAATCGCACACTGTGCGTTCTCGATGTTGTACGTTCCGGGAACGGCAACAGAGAGCGCTTTGTCATGCCATTCCCCTGCTTTCGTAGATACGTGCAGCGTTGCTGTGACAGAGTGTGATGTGCCATGCACCTTGCTCACCGTGAGAATCTGCTCGGCTCCGCGATTCGATTCCCATACATGTCGTGAGGAATCCTTGCCGTAGAGCACGGTTTCTTGAGTGGGAATCAGACGATATGCATGCACGGTGTCATCATCGGCATTGAGCACCTTTGTGCCCTTTCCTTTAAGCATATGAAAGAGCATGGCCTTGGCTTCCAGGTATTCCTGCATGGTCTTGTGATAGTCCAGGTGTTCAGGCGTGAGGTTGGTGATGGCAGCGACTTTGGGCCACGTGAAATCAAGTCGTCCCTGTACGAGTCCGTGGCTACTGCACTCGATGACTGCATGCGTGCATCCTTCGGAAACTAAGCGCTTGAGGAACTTCTGAATCATGAAGGGAGATGGCGAAGTTTTCTGTGTGGGATTGGGTTCCACCTTGCCACGAATTTGGAAGAAGGCTGTCGTGAGTGCGCCGACTGCGACTCCCGACTCATGCAAAATGTGCGCCGTCATGCCAACGGTCGTCGTCTTGCCATCAGTACCTGTAATGCCGATCACGACTAATGAACGAGCTGGGAATCCATTGAGCAGGGCAGCAGCAAAAGACTTCCCTTTGTGCCACAGCAAGCGCACGGGGGAATCTTGGGGGACGGCCTTTTTGATGACAGACAGCAGGGACATGGATCTCATTCTAGCATGTAAAAAACCGACAGGCTGGCTGTCGGTGTTGGTAGTCAGTGAGAGACTACCGACTGGTTGATCTGGGAGCCGTATCCGACGTGCGAATACGGTGCTGTTCTATCTCCGTCACAATGGAGCGGCAGACAAAAAATACGATCGTTGTGACGAAGAGAAAGAAGAGGATCCTCTCCTTCCAGCTATTTGCCGTCACGCATCCTATGACGATGACAGCTAGGTACAGAATGCCAAAAAGAATAAGGGTACCCATCACTGCGCCTCCAAAACTGTGAATGATCAACCGCACAATATATACGTGTATAAGCCAAAAAGTCAAGGGTCTTTAGAGTCCACTTTCGTATGCTGTAGCCGTGCACAAACGATCGATCTTCATCTTCCGGCGAGATCTGCGCGTAGACGACAACACCGGCTTACGACGCGCATGTGAGGAGTCGCATGAAGTTGTCCCCTGCTTTTTTGTAGACCCTCGGCAAGCAACGAAAAAGAATTCCTACCGCAGTGTGTACGGGCAGTACTTCCTCGCAGAGTCTTTGAAGGAATTATCCGAAGATCTACATTCGCGGGGAGGAATGCTGTATCTGGGAGAAGGAGAGTGTGAAATTATGATCAAAAAATGTATACAAGAAACAGGGGCATCGGCCGTGTACCTCAACCGCGACTACACCCCCTTCAGCCGTGCTCGTGATGAAGCTCTCGAAAAGACCTGCCAAGCACTTGGTTGTGCATTCATCTCGTGCGGAGATGCACTCCTCCACGAACCGGAAGAGATTCATAAGCACGACAAGAAGCCGTACACGGTGTTCACTCCTTTTTGGAAGATGGCATCGACCATACCGGTTCGCGTACCGAAGGATTGTAATAAGAACAATTTTTGTACTCTTGATTTTTCTTTTCAAGAAGGACTAAATGCAATTTCTAGTTTATTAGAAAATACAAAAAAATCTGCAACTGTTCCCGGTCGATCCGCAGCAGAAAAGATTCTGGCGCACATCAAAGACTATCGTCGGTACGAGAGCGTGAGAGACGTGCCCGAGCTCGATGCCACAACGCATCTCTCACCGCATCTTAAGTTTGGCACCATCTCCATTCGTGAGGCTCACCATGCCATCACCCTTGGGCTGGGTGAGCAGCATCCCCTATTGCGGCAACTGTACTGGCGAGATTTCTTTCATCACATTGCATGGCACTTCCCACATGTTTTTGGCGGAAGTTTCTACAAGCAGTATGACAAATTAAAGTGGAGCCATTCCGCAACATTGCTCCAAGCCTGGAAGGATGGCTGTACGGGATTCCCCATCGTGGATGCCGGTATGCGAGAGTTACGCGAAACCGGCAACATGCATAACCGCGTGCGTATGATCACGGCATCGTTCTTGGTGAAAGATCTCCACATCGATTGGCGCATCGGAGAACAGCATTTCGCCACACTCCTCACGGACTACGACCCCTGTGTGAATAACGGCAATTGGCAGTGGGCCGCATCAACAGGGTGTGATGCTGTTCCGTATTTTCGTATTTTCAATCCATGGATACAGCAAAAGAAGTTTGATCCTGAGTGTGCATACATTAAAAAATGGATCCCTGAGCTCCGTGATATCGAACCAAAAGTCATTCACAAATGGGACTCTGTGGAGAAAATCGGCATCGCCTATCCCGCACCCGTTGTTGACCATTCAACCGAAGCGGCTAAAACGAAATCACTGTACGCATCGCTATGATCAATGCGCGTGAAAGTGCCCAGAACCAATATTCTTGCCACCTGCAAAGGCATAGGCCGCAAGCCACGTCGCAATAGGAACAGCCAAGAGGAGAGTGGCACTACCAATGAGCGTACGCACGATTTCCTCGGCAAGGAACTCACTATTGAGCGTGACCCAGAAGGGCCATGTGTCGTTGGTCTTAAAGAGAAGGAGAAGCGGGAGAGACGCACCAACGTACGCGAGAGCGAGTGTGTTGATGAGCGACGCAATGTGCTCGCGACCAACGCGTGCTCCACTGAGGAAAAGCTCCTGGAACGGGAGACGCGGATTGTGACGTGCGACTTCGGCAATCGCAGCCACCTGTGCCGTCGTGATGTCGTCGAGCACACCGAGCGTACCAATGAGGATTCCACCAAGGAGCAGCCCACGGAAGTTGATGCCTTCGAGCGGACCAGTTTGGAGTAAGAATGCTTCTTCGCTGCCCATGCCAAACAGCGACGTCAGGTGTACAGCGGCAACAGCTGCGAGCGCTGCGAGGACGAGTGTTGCGAGTGTGGCAATGAGTGACACCGTCGTGCGCTTGTGGAATCCATGAGCGATGTACAAGGACGTGCACGCGATGATCACGGAACACAGAAGACTCCAGAAGAGCGGATCTCCACCGGCAGCAATGCGGGGGACCAGAATAAGCGCGAGAATCGCAATGCTCACGAGCAGACCACCGACAGACGAGAGTGCGGTAATACCGCCACAGAAGAGTGCCAGAGCCATGAACGCGACGAGCAGCCATCCCAGAGAGGGGAGACGGTATTTTTCGCGAAGGATAAACGAAACTGAGCCATCGACCTTGGTGAGCGTCTCCACGACAACCTTGTCGCCAACTTTGTAACGCATGTCAGCGCGTCCTCCGAGGATCCCATTTTCGACATTCCATTCGAGACCGGTATCGGGTCCCGAGATCACGCGAAGTTTGAGATCTTGCACAATACGATCGACACCGGCGAAGGTATCTGGGTATTCGCGTTCGATGGATACCACGCGCGCAATCGCAAAACGTTCACCGGCAACCGGGAGGGGTTGATCAGGATGCCCGTCATCCACTCCACCATGCGCACCGACAGCAATCGGGAGAAATAATGAGATGATGAGCGCGGGTATTCTTACCCGCGAGCTGCGCTGAAGGCGCAGAAATCGCAAAAGGTCAGTCATGACAAGAGGATACATCACTCGAACATGAGGAGCCCGTACATACTCGCCATACCAATCACCATCGCAATGGTCTGGAGCGTGCCTTGTTTCAAGCCGGTTTCTTTATGCAGTTCCGGGATAAGATCCGCAGCTGCAATGTAGATCAGATTTCCTGCGGCAAAGGGCAGCATGTACTCCGTAAGCGACGTCACCTGAGAGGTGAGGAAGAGCGTCATGACCGCACCCAGCACCGCTGTGAGCGCAGAGAGGAGATTGAAGAAGAGTGCCTTTCCACGACTGTACCCACTGTGGAGGAGGACTGCGAAATCGCCAATCTCTTGAGGAATCTCGTGGAAAACGACAGCAAGTGTTGTGGAGAATCCAATAGCAGGGCTCGCAATAAAGCTCGACGCAATCACAATGCCATCGATAAAGTTATGAATCGCTTCACCCAGAAGACTGATGATGCCCACAGGATGATGATGTGCATCATGGCCGTCATCTTCGAGCACATGGCAGTGCCTCCAGTGAATAATTTTTTCGATACCAAAAGAGAAGAGGAGACCGAGTAGTACCACGAGCATCGCGCCGCCAAAGTTACTGCTGTCTTCGGATAACTCAGGAAGAATATGAATGAACACATCGCCCAGAATCGCCCCGGTCGAAAAACTAATGAGGTAGAACATCACGCGCTTAATCATTGACGCGTTGACGACGAAGAACATCACTCCAAGGAGCGAGAGAAGACTCACGCCGACAGTGGCGCCAATGGCATAGAGAGCAGTCATGATCTGCGAGGGGAACAGGAACG
>CAYRXE010000033.1:6238-10953 GCA_964428205.1 uncultured Candidatus Peribacteria bacterium
ATGCCCATGAAGGTTTCGGTCGTGTGCATGCATGCATGGTAAACCATACGTCATGCATATGCAAATACTTTGCAAAAACAAGTTCCGGTGATTACACGAAGTGCTCGCGTACAAGCAGAACGCGCAACGCGTTGAGAATTACCACGACGTCTACTACTTCCTGAGCCATCGCTCCGTACACGGGAGGCACGTACCCAAAAGCGGCGAAGATCATGAGCCCGATGCTCAATCCAATACCCACGCCGATACTCTGGAGCGCAATGTGCATCACGCGACGCGCAATTACGAGTGCCTCGCCCACACGCTCAATCTTATCAACCATAATGACGACATCCCCTGCTTCGGATGATTCCCCTCCTCCGTGCGCACCCATGGCAATACCCACATCGGCGGCGGTGATGGCCGGTGCATCGTTCACGCCATCTCCCACCATGATCACTGGGGGTGATAGCTTCTTGAGTCGCTCCACTTCATCCAGCTTATCTTCGGGGAGCATTTCTGCTTTGACCGAAGAACTGGGGATGCCGATTTCTTTGGCAATGCGCAGTGCGGTATCGCGCTTGTCTCCCGTGAGCATGACCACATGCTTGATGGAGAGATCGGATATATGAGAAAAGAGTGCACGAACGCCCGGACGTATGTGATCGGCAAATGTCACGACTCCTATGACTTTGCGATCATCGGCAAGGAGTACCGAAATGGCACCATGATCGGCATCGTGCGAGGCAGACGGCACGGCAATGCCATGCGCATGCAAAAATTCCCTGCGTCCAAAGAGGTACATTTTTCCACCAATCTCCCCCATGACACCTTTTCCAAGTACTTCTTGGAAATTCTTGGGGATGGTGATCTGTATGTGTTTTGCCGCTGCAGCCGCCACGACGGATCGTGCGAGCACGTGCCCCGAGAGCTGTTCGAGAGACGCAGCTATGCGCAGCACTTCGTCTGCGGATCCTTGCGCGGCAGAGACATCGGACACAGAAGGAGATCCGAGTGTGAGCGTGCCTGTTTTATCGAACACCAGTGTTTTTGCTTCACCGAGTTTTTCGAGCACACCGCCGTGCTTGGCAATAATACCTCTGCGTGCACAACGACTGATGCCGGCCGCGAATGCAATGGGAGTCGCAAGAATAAGCGGACACGGAGTCGCTACCACGAGCACCGCGAGAGCGCGCACGGGGTCTCCCGAGAGAATCCACGCACTCAGTGCAATCACAAAGGTGATGGCGGTGAACCACACGCTGTACCTGTCGGCCAAGCGGACGAAGGGAGCCTTTTTGTCTTCTGCCTCGCGCACCAACGTGACGATGCGCTGATACTTACTCTCTCTGCTCACGCGCACGGCGCGAATCTCGAGAACTCCGTCTTTGGAAATACTTCCCGACATCACTTCGGCACCAACAGATTTGGCTATGGGAAGCGCTTCTCCGGTGAGTGCTGATTCATCGACCATGGAGGATCCCTGCACCACGATGCCATCCACAGGCACGCTATCTCCGCGACGCACGACGAGAATGTCGCCCACCCGAATCTGCTCCACGGGAATGTCGTGAATGGTTTCACCTTCTTTCTTATGCGCGCGCACAGGTGCTCGCTCCAAAAGTTTTGTGAGGTCGCGACGTGCGCGGCGAATGGCGAAACTCTCGAGCGCCTCTCCCCCACTGAGCATCAGGAGGATAACCGTACCCGCAAGGTACTCACCAAATGCGAGTGACGATGCAATGGCCACAAGAGCAATAAGGTCTACGCCAAACTGTCTGCGGATGATGGACTGTGCAATTTCAAAAAACAGCGGCAGCGAACCCAGAAGCAGCGTCACCAATAAAATCCTGTGTGTGAGTTCGGGCATGCCCTGGATGTACGCAACACCCGAAGAAAAAAGTCCGAACAACACAAACAGCGGGATTGCCGTGTCTAAGCTGAGCCAGGAAGGAATACGTGCGTGCGTCACAGTACAAAAAGGGTAGCAAACTTTGCTTTGTGCAGCCATGCGCTATCATCCTAAGTCCTGCCTATGCACACACGCGTTCTCACTATTGATCCTCTCTATCCCTCCTCCGAGGCGGTAGATGAGGCAGCAGCCCTGATTCGCAGTGGTGAACTCGTGGCCTTCCCCACAGAAACGGTCTACGGATTGGGTGCAAACGCATTGGACGAAGACGCTGTACGCAAGATCTACGAAGCCAAGGGTCGACCATCGCAGAACCCGCTGATCGTGCATGTCTCGGGCAAAGAGCAGGCCCAATCACTCGTCACAGAATGGACGAACCAAGCCGACAAGCTGGCCGAAGCCTTTTGGCCGGGACCGCTCACAATCGTCCTTACAAAGAATGAGAAGATTCCGAGTGTGACGACCGGAGGAGGAAGCACCGTTGCTCTTCGCTGCCCCGATGATGAGACGGCACTGATGCTCATCGAAACAGCAGGCGTACCGATTGCCGCACCAAGTGCGAATACCTCTGGGAGTATTTCTCCCGTAGATGGACTGCACGTCCAAAAAGATCTCGACGGAAAAATTGCGATGATCCTCGATAGCGGCCAAGTACCCGGAGGCATCGAGTCGACCGTGATTGATCTCTCCGGTGCTAAGCCACGACTCCTTCGTCCGGGGTTACTGAGCATCACCGACATCGAAAACGTGATCGGGTCCGTGGATCGCACGACAGAAATAATGACCGATTCCCCTGCTCTCTCCCCTGGTCTTCAAAGGCGCCATTACGCACCACACACTCCGCTTCGGTTGTGGAATGAAGCGGAAATTCAAGAATTGGTAAAACAAGATCAGCCCTTCGGATTGCTACATTTTGAGAACACAAATATTGATCATAATAAAATGATCAGCATTCTGTTACCCCGTGATCCTCAGAGCTACGCACATGATCTCTACAAAGCACTGCACGTGCTCGATACAAAAAAACTCCCGGTGATCTTCTTCGAAATGCCACCAAACGAAGAGGCGTGGCTGGGCATTAGAGATCGATTGATGCGTGCGAGTGCATGTGACTGATTTACCAGTGCGCCTCACCATTGAAGGGGCATTCTTTTATGCCGCTTTTGTACCAACCAATGAGAACTTTTTCGAGTGCAATTCTGCTTGCGTGAATTGGATTAGTGATCACATTTTTTGTTCTTCTTTTCCATTTTCCCGTAGATGATTCTGCAGAATCTGATCCTGGAATATCCCCATAGAGCTTTCGCAAGCTTTCGATGCTGGAATTCCAGCGAGCAATTTGCTTCATCGCAGCGCCAAGTTGCCATGCAGAAGGAGAGCGATTGAGTAGAGTGGATTCATGCTGCGTTTCGATATGCCAACCAGAGGCCTGTGCTAAGCGTGTCATAGCCGTGTCTTCGGCACGAACTCTGTACTGAGCAATCGTCGCGAGGAGTGCCAAGACATCTTTCGTGCGTCCACCCATGCCGCCACCAGCCATATCGGTACCCTGGTGCACTTCGCGTAATACGTTCCCCGCATGGTGATGTGCGCTTAAGGGTAAATCAAAATCCGGATGTTCATCGCCCATCTCGTCTGCAGAAAAGGGAACCACGCGCATGCGCATCCCAATGAGAGATTGATTCGGTGCATTCTCGACTGTGTCGAGCCATGGAGAAAAACCATCACTCTGCATATCAGGTTCGACGACAGAGGGTGAAGTCCTCACAAAACGAGACTCTGCATCCAAAAGCAGAAGTATCTCGGGTAATCCGTATCCTCTACGGACCAAAATATCCGTCATATCTCTGAGCATGTGAAGCTTGCCGCTATACGACGCCTTGGGCGACTGCGCCACTGTGAGAATTGAAGGATCGCGATCTTCCATAAGCCACCGCTGGAGCACGCCTTGTACTTCGGTGGAGTTTTCGTGGATCACCGCACGATTGTTTGGGCGCAACTTTTCTCTTAAATGCAATCCATCGACATCCGCACATGCGGCAAATGTTTCGAAGGGCAACTCCATACCTTTATCCAAACCAATCATGATATGCGGAATAACACGGGATTCTCTACATTGATCAATCAGTCGCGTGATCGTGGGCTTGAGCAACGGCAACGAACCCTGTGCAGCGCTGAGCATAGCCAATATGTGCCCGCGCCCCGTGCGTATGTGTCGTTCGAGGCGCGCAGATACTTTGGCTGTCTGCTCGATATCATGGGCCAAACGATCTGCAGGAGAGAGCTCCTGCAAGTCGATACCCAAAAGCCGTGGCTGGTCTGCAATGTGCAGCATGGTGGCACATGCTACCACAACAAAAAGAGCGTGACCCGTAGGCCACGCCCTGTGTGCTCTCTCTGTTTTGAGAAGCTCTTAGAGACTGATGTTGAATGCTGCGTCGATCATGGCGGAAACCCTGACCTTGAAGGCATCCCTACGGTTCGTAAGACACTGCTTTACCGTAGTTCCATCGCCACCCGCGAGCTTACAAATGCGGAGTGACACCTGAGCGACGGCATTCACCGCACGCTTAAGCATACCTTCGAGCATGGACTGATGGCGCTCGAGTTTGACCTTGGCATCGGCATTCACGCCGCCGGTACCTGTCCAGCCTGTGCCGGACTTCTTGTACCAACCAAGGTGCAGACCCATGTCTGCTTTTACCTTGCCGTGTACCTCATTCTTAGCGACAAGGGAGGAAGAGGCGGCAACGGCCGCGGCAGCAGAGGCAGAGCCTTCCGTCTTGCGACCTGCCTTGAACGAAGTCTCTGCTTCCGCAGAAAC
>CAYRXE010000034.1:0-5554 GCA_964428205.1 uncultured Candidatus Peribacteria bacterium
ACATGACGGCATCGACTCCAAAGCCACTGCGCATCCAAGGTATCTTCGTTTCTACCAAAGAAGTGGAACGCGTGATCAACGCGGTGAAGATCGCCGGTGGTGGTAAGGTGACAGAGCAGATTGGTCTAGGACTTGATGGTGAGCAGAATGAAGAAGATGTTGATGGTGGTGGTCTTCCACAAAGTGGACACATTGATCTCGAAGCTGATGACAACGGTGGAGATGACCTTTTCTTTGAGGCTCTGAGGGTCGTACAAGAGACAGGCAAAGCTTCTGCATCATTGCTGCAGCGTCAGCTGAAAGTGGGCTACGCACGTGCTGCAAGGCTCCTCGATATCATGGAAGAAAAGGGCCTCATTGGACCTCCAGATGGCGCCAAGCCACGTAAGGTGTTCTTCGATCGTGGAGCCCAGTAGTATTGACAATATTTAATAATAGTACAAAATTAACATAGTTGTCCGTTCGTTGATCATTAACTTTTTTGGCAAAGGAATAGGCCGTGACTGATCTATTGTTCATTCTTGCAAACGACTCACCTGAAACATGGAACGATCATCTGGTGGCGTGGGATGCGGGTGTAGAATTCGCACGAAGTCATCTTCATGATGATGATGTCGAAATAGGTGTGTTCAGAATCAATGCATCGATTCTGCGCATTCTTGATCTCGAAGAAACCTTTCTATTTGCGAGGCAATTCGATGGATATGTAGGTGAGGTCAGAGGAGTTTCAAATCCTCTGCTTAGGCTCATCGCGGCTGGCTTTCGGCTCGGCTGGGAACAAAGAGCGAAGTCTTTGTCTGAAGATTAGCGACAACAACTCATCTTCTTTCAAGCGAAGGAAGGAAACTCGATCGAGGCAGGGTCACCCTGCCTCTTTTTTATGAACAGAGTTACAATGCCTCCATGCAGCTGCTTCTGGGCACCAACAACAAAGGCAAAGTGATTGAGATGCAGGAAGCGCTCTCGCCGCTCAATCTTTCTATTGTAAAACCAATTGATCTTGGCATTACGAGTGCACCAGAAGAAACCGGAGAGACATTTATGGAAAATGCAGAGCAAAAAGCTCGGTTCTATTTTGAGAAGGGGAATCTCCCTACCCTGGCAGATGATTCGGGAATCATCGTCGGTGCGCTCAAAGATGAACTCGGCATACACACACGCCGCTGGGGTGCAGGCAAGGATGCCACGGACGAAGAGTGGATTCGCGTATTCCTGGACCGCATGTCGCACGAAGAGAACAAACGTGCGCGATTCCTCTGCACACTCGTATTTATTGATCAGGAAGGCGTTTCCCATGAGTTTGAAGGCCGTTGCGACGGCATCATCACCCCGTCACTCGAAGCAGACTTCCTCCCTGGCCTGCCTATTTCTGCCTGCTTTAAACCGTTTGGATACGACGAGGTCTACTCTGCCATGACCCCACAGGAAAAGAATGACGTAAGTCACCGCGGCAAGGCACTGCAAGCATTTGCGGATTTTCTGGCAAAGAACGTGGCGTAATTACGCAGCGTAACTCGGGAGCGACTCAAACGAATTCCACTCCCGTGCGACCTGAGACTCACCGTACTGATACTGCGGAAAGTGCCTGCCCAAGATGTCATCAAGGACTGCTTTTGTTTCGTTGTCTTCTGTTGCTTCACGCTCCTCCAAAATAACTAAACGCATCTCATCTGGAAACTCTTCCACCATGCGCTTGAACTGCGTATCGGTAACAGAGCCCTGCAAGAATCTTCGGAGCATCAACGCAGAAATAGTCAGAAGAGAGGCTTCGGCAGGCAGGGTGAGGTTTGGACAAGCAGCCTGCATGGCATCGCGTGTGACTCCCGAGGCAAGTCCACCGAGGCAAAGAACTAGAATGCATGCGCTACGCACCGAAGCATGCCGACGTTGTACGTGCTCGGCAACGACAGCCTGCCCTGCATTGAGGGTGTGCTGCTCAAGCTCGAGATCGGACATCATTCCCAGATCGTTCTCAATCACCTCTGGTGTGGCACGCAAAGAAGACATTGCCGAGGATTCTCCCCGCGAAACCCGTAAGGTCAAACTCAACAAACATGAGTTGCTATATTTTGGCTTACAGAGGCGAGAAATCGAGGTCTTGGATCTTCGCCCACACATCTTTGATGAGTAAACGTAACTGGTCTTTTTCCTGATCAGAAACAGAGAGTTCCACGCGTTCCGGGTCCTCGCCACGCTCGCCAATGAACTCCAAGGCAAAGGCAATGGGCGTGATGAGTGGGTCGCCCTGTTCCAGGAGGATCGAATAGAACGCCATCTGGCGGAACTTGTCGCCTTCGTCGGTGCGCGAGACTTCGCCAATGTCGAGACCTCCGCGAATTTCCCTTTCGGATTTTGCAGCACCTGTCTTGTAATCAATGACAATCACATGACCGGAGTCCTTCGCGAGCTGATCAATGCGATCGATCTTTCCCTTGAGGGCAATGTCACCCAAACGTGCGCGGTAATCGCGTTCGAGCGAGTACAGGATCGGTTTACCATCACGTAGGCGCTCTGCGTGGTAGCGAGGGAGAGACATGCTACCCAGCTGCTCAAGATCTTTACGCTGCTGCTCCGTGAGGATAGTGCGCTCTGCCAAATACCACTGGAAGGCCGCGATCATCTGCTTGTCGTCAAAGGTTTCTCCGCGTTGCAGTGCCGTACCCCACTCGCGCAGTGCCCAGTGGATCGCACTACCGTAGCCAAGGCTGCGTGTAGTTGCTTCGTCGAAGTGTTCTGGCTGACCCAGGAGATCAATACGCAGGAACTCCTGCGGATCTCGCAGGAACCTCGTGAGGGACGTCGCAGAAAGGGCAAAAGTGGCCAAGCGCTCTTGGAGATAGGCCTGAAGTTCACTATCTAAGGCTCTCGTTGGATGCAGGGTGAGGATGGATGCAGCCTCTGGGTGCTTGAGAGATGCCTGTTCCTCAGGAAGCACTCCGGCTTCAGCAAAGAAGGCCGAAGGAGATAGGGGTTTATGCTTCTGACCCACGCTCATTTCATTCGCGCAGACGAAGATCAATTCCCGTTCAGCCCTAGTCATAGCCACAAACGCGACTCTGCGCTCATCTTGATGCTGCTCAAATTTCTTCAGATCACTATCCCATCCAAAGAGGATGTCCTCGGGTAACGAGACCCCTGTGGGCTTACGACGCTTGTCCCAATGACCGTCACGGAAGTTCGCGAGGATGACGGTGTGGAATTCCAAGCCCTTACTCTGGTGCGCCGTCATCAACTGGACGCCTTCGCTCACCAAATGGGGGATTTCGTACGTGAGTCTCGCCTGGCCGTACTGTGGATCGGCGAAGAACTCGAGCTCTTCGAGGAATCCGCGGAAGCTCAACGTGGGAGTCTGCAAGCACTGCGCCTTGGTGTAGTGGAAGAACGACTCAATAGCTGCGAGGTCCAAAGGATCCTTCGTATCCCCTACTGTGACAGCACTCAAGCAACGCTCCACGGTGTGCAGCACCGTTCTGGAATCCACCGCATGTGCGAGACCAAGCAAGGTGTCTCGTGCGGTGATGAGCACATCTTTCTTGAGGAACGGCGCCTCTGTTGTTTCGAGATCCAAAAGAACATCGTGCACACTCTTCTTCTGCTCACGAGCGAGCAAAGCCAAACGAGAAAGATCTGCAGGGTGGCAACCGAATGCGGTGATGGCGAGAGCAGAGATAACAGCTGCATCGCTCTGAAGATGAATCAATGCATGAAACAGCGCCAAAGCCTCGGCAACCAAAGGATGCGCCAAGAGATCTGCTTTGCCGTGTAATACGACCGGAATGCCACGAGCGCGGAAGACGTCATACAGCGGGAAGAGCTCGGCATTGGTCTGGGTAAGCACGGCAAGGTCCTGAGGTGCAATCCCCTGCTCTAAACGCTCTTGCAAAATATCTGCAATAAGCCAGGGCTCTGCTGTGTCACTCGCAGCGCGCAGTAACCTTGGTGCAACTCCTTCTTCTTTGGTGAAGGCCGTGAGGTCTTTGTTAAGTCCGCTTATCTTTCCCACCAATCGCTCTTCGTTGTGCTCAATGAGTGCCTGTGCGGAGTCCAAAATAACCTGCGTAGAACGGTAGCTAATCGTCAAAGGAATGATGGGCGCCTTAGGGAAGCGCTCATGGAAGCTCAACATATTGCGCAAATTGGCACCCTGGAAGCGGTAGATCGCCTGGTCATCATCCCCTACTACAAAGAGGTTGGGGTCATGTGCAAGGTCAGGGTATGTCGTGAGTGTTTCGATCACCTGCCACTGGGCACCGTTCGTGTCCTGAGCCTCATCAACCAAGATGTACTGGTAACGCTCTTGGAGTCCGGCGAGGAGCCAATCGTTCTCTTTGAGGGCACGCAAAGCAAAGAGAATCATATCGTCATAGTCATACCGACCTTTCTTCGTGAGCATCTGTTGGTAGCGCGCGAAGATCTCGATGAAGTCGGCAAACTTCTCCACAGCCAACATGTTCTTCTTGCGGCCGCTGTCCGTTCTCGCGCGTTCGTTCTTCTCCTGCATCTGTCCCTCGAACTCGACGAGAGCCTTTTCGAGATCAGCGACCGTCTTACCTTCACGCTTCACCTGGCTAATGCGAGAGAGAATATCGCTGTCGCGACCGTAGGGGTCTTTGGGATTCAACAGCTTCGAGGTGCTCACGAGTTCATCGATAATATTGTTTAACTCTTGGTACTTCTCCCTATCCCCTATTTGCTCTTTCGCAGACCACTCTTCGAACACAGATGGGTGATTGTTGATGATCGATTGGCAGAATCCGTGAATGGTCGAGACCGTGACTCCGTACGCATCTGCACCGATCAACAAACGTAAACGATCGCGCATGGCTGTTGCTCCACTCACCGAGAATGTGAGACAGAGGATATTACTGGGACGCATCTGGGTCTTTTTGAGGATGTTCGCCACGCGCATGGCGAGTGTTTGGGTCTTACCGGTACCTGGACCGGCAATGACCATCACCGGACCTTCGATGGTATCGACCGCCTTCTTCTGCGCGTCATTCAGTTTGTTGTATTCGCTCTCAAAAATAGAAGGGGACTGACGGGTTGTTACGGCCGGCTTCACTGCTGCCTTGGGCATGTCTGCATCGTAGCAGAATACTAAAAATGCCCCCTTCTCTCACGAGAGGCTGAGAGAAGGAGGGCTTTTGGTTGGACTTGGCGTGTTGCCCAGTGGCAGGGAAACGAGTAGCGACGAGCTAGCCACTTGAAGGGCCCCAACGCCCAAAGTCCGTATCTCCGCTCGGGAGATGTGCGCATATTTTAAACTTCTTTAGAAATCAGTCAATGATCATCAAACCACTATAAAACCCCCATCCATACTCTTTCGAATATGGGGAGGGGGCGCCGCCTTACCAAGGATGATTCCTGTCAGCGCGACATAAATCATCTGCTGAAGGAGAAAGGTCTCCGACAAAGGCAAGACGTGGTACTAACCCGTTGCGAAGGGTCAGTGCCGCACACGGTAAACCTCCCAGTTCGAGAGTCAACAAATCTGTGCACTGATCCACTCATCCGAAAGTACCCTCTCCGTTCTATAAGAGATCGGAGAGGGCAA
>CAYRXE010000034.1:5654-10506 GCA_964428205.1 uncultured Candidatus Peribacteria bacterium
TGATCCACTCATCCGAAAGTACCCTCTCCGTTCTATAAGAGATCGGAGAGGGCAAAGGAGGGTTTCTGTCAGACGAGATCCTACCTAGAATCGATGACCGACAAAGCTAACCCTCTACAAACACCCTGCTGGGTGGCAACAGACCATCCGTTGCTCCAAAAACAATACCACAGTTAGAAGACCTTCGCGCAGTGATCGCACTTTTCGATCACTTTGCCGTCGACTTCCAACTCTTCCAAGGAGCCCACTTTGCAGCTTGGGCACTGAGCCTTAGGAAGGATGAACGACGAGGTCATAGGCGAGAAGCCAACACGCTTTGGTCCACCGCCGTGCTCACGGATGGTGAGCGAACGAGGATGGTCGCGCATCTTCTGGAGAACCTTTGCTTCAATCTGACGGATGCGCTCGCGTGTGACGCCGAACTCCTTACCCACTTCTTCGAGCGTGTGACCGATTCCATCACGCAAACCGAAACGCATTTCGATGATCTTCCTTTCGCGAGGCGTGAGGAATTCCAACATCTGGTGCACGTTCTCTTTGCGCAGCTGACGGTTGGTGGCTTCGAATGGGTTGATTGCTTCTTCATCTTCGATGAAGTCACCAAGCTTGGAGTCTTCTTCTGAACCCACTGGGGATTCGAGCGAGATGATGTCCTGAGAAATCTTCTGGATGTGCGCAACCTTCTTAATATCCATTTCCATTTCGACAGCAAGTTCTTCGAGTGTTGGTTCGCGACCGAGTTCCTGCACAAGGCGACGCTGTGTGTGCGTGAGCTTGTTGATGGTCTCGACCATGTGCACCGGAATACGGATGGTGCGAGCTTGGTCGGCAATGGCGCGCGTAATAGCCTGGCGAATCCACCACGTGGCGTACGTGGAGAACTTAAATCCGCGTTCTGGGTCAAATTTCTCCACCGCACGGAAGAGACCGATGTTTCCTTCCTGGATGAGATCCAAGAACGAAAGACCGCGACCGATGTACTTCTTGGCGATCGAAACAACGAGACGAAGGTTTGCTTCTGCAAGCTGCTGCTTGGCGGATGCATCACCTTTGCGAATGCGGCGTGCGAGTTCAACTTCTTTGCGTGCATCGATGAGTGGCACACGACCAATCTCACTAAGATACATACGCACGGAGTCGTTACTGATTTCCAAGAGATCGATCTCGCGTTCCTTCTTGCGCTTCTTGCGTTCGTCTTCGCTCAAGTCTTTGTCGCTATCGACGGCAATACCTGCGAGCGCGACCATCTTGCGAGCTTCGTCATCACCATCGTCATCCATCTTCTCCACTTTCTCTCCTTCGTCCTTCTCCTCATCTTCGTCCTCATCATCATCATCGGTTCCTCCTGCGATATCGGTAAGATCTTCGGTTGGTTCTGGAACCGTGAGGACGGGGCTGCGTGCTTTCTTTTCCCAGATGAGTGCATCTTTCACGTCGATCACCTGAATACCAAGATCGACGAAGAGTGAGTAGATTTCATCGAGCAATTCGATGTTCTCTTCGGCATTGGGAACGGCAGAAATAATTTCCTGATGGGTCACATAGCGCTGCTCACGACCCTTCTTCACCAAATGTTTTACCTGATCGGGAAATTGCTTCAGGTCGTCGTCTGTTGGCTGCGCGATGAATTTTCTGGGATGTGATGCCATACGAATACAAGCAGAAGCGGGGCAAACTGCCCCAGAGGTAGCAATAGGGTACTCAAAAGCCGGCCTAACGCAAAGGGAAAGACGGCCGAAACGCCCAGCTCTGACAAGTCATGCTGACAATCCGTATTGCTCATCACGAAGCCATCTTCTGCAGTTTGAGGATCTCGCGGTACTCATTGGTGAGCATAAGCTCGTCATCCTTATTCCCTTCGGTACGCGCTTTGAGCATGCGTTTCGTTATATCCTGCTGTTTTTCCTTCAGGAATTCGCGATTGCTGATGATGCAGTGCTTACGGATTTCACGGGCAGCCAGCGACTGCGACCACTCTCCAAATCCGTGCTGCTCACTCCAAAGGAGGAGGATGGATGCGCGTTCACGATGTTCATCCGGGAGCACCAGACCTGCGATATCCATCAGCTGGAGATCGTGCGGGAGAGACTTGAGAGCAAGATAGAGCGCTCGTGCAAATTCTTCCTGAGGCTCAATGAGTTGATTGAGGAGTGGAAGACACAATGGATTACAGAGGAACATACCGAGGAGCGTCTCGACGGCGCTGAACATCGACGACTCATGATTCGCTGGTGCAACGTGTGCAGGGCCCGGAGTGGCAGGCACGCGCATGAGATCATCACGCAACGCCATCTCACTCGTACCAAGAGCTCCGGATGCTTTTACAATGGCCTCATCACGTTCGACACTAAAGGGGATTGCTTGAATGAGCGGGAGAAGACGAAGCAGTGCTTCGCGACGCACGAGGGAAGAACTCAAGTC
Source organism: uncultured Candidatus Peribacteria bacterium (assembly GCA_964428205.1). Taxonomy (GTDB): domain Bacteria; phylum Patescibacteriota; class Gracilibacteria; order Peribacterales; family Peribacteraceae; genus CAYRXE01. The sequence continues at coordinate 8,076 of CAYRXE010000034.1, forward strand.
TTGGGTGGCGAGCTCGGCAAGAACGGTTTCGATGTACGAGCGCGAACCTTCGGTGAGTAATCGTTTGAGTTCAACGGGATCATCATTCACGGCGTCACCGGGATCTTTGGATGCGAGGACGATCGACTGCACCGCAATTTTTTCTCGACTGAGGATAAAGAATGCACGCTCTGCGGCGTCTTTTCCTGCCCTGTCGGAGTCCAAACAAAGTGTGACAGAATCGGCCAAGCGACGAAGAATTTTGGCATGCTCCTCGGTGAGAGCTGTGCCACTCGTAGCCACGACGTTCTTCACGCCAATGCGATGACACGCGAGCACATCGAAGTAGCCTTCGACCAAAATCACATTCTTCGTTTCGCGAATGGCATCGCGTGCGTGGAACAATCCAAACAGCACTTGAGATTTTTTGTAGAGCGCACTCTCCGAAGAGTTGATGTACTTCGCATCATCATTGCCAAGTGTGCGACCTCCGAATCCAATCACTTGTCCCTGACTGTCCGTGATCGGGAACATCAATCTGTTTCGGAATCTGTCGTACGTTTTTCCTCCACCCACTTCGCTCTGCACGGCAAGTCCTGCCGCGAGGAGCTCACTCCTGCTGTATTCTTTTTTGAGGAACGCATCATACAACTCACTCCAGGCATCGGGTGCCACACCGAGTCCGAATTCCTGCACTTGTTCATCGGGCACGCCGCGTGCTTTGAGGTACTCCTTGGCTTTTGCATTCTCTTGTAACTTCTTATTGTAAAAGACGGCAGCTTCTTCCAAGCACTCGCGCATGCGATCTTTCTCTTCTTTCTTCGGACCGGCATTCACAGGGCGATCGGGGAGTTTGACTCCTGTGCGCTCCGAGAGATCTTTGAGTGCCTGCACAAAATCCACGCCCTCAATCTTTTGATAAAAACTGAAGATGTCTCCGCCGTTCTGGCAGGCAAAGCAGTAGGCGATGCCCTTATCTGGAGAAACGAGGAAGCTTGGATGGCTGTCGTTATGGAAGGGGCACAGACACACGAAATTGCGGCCCTTTTTGGTGAGCTGGCAGTACTTCCCTACCAGATCTTCAATGGGGAGCCGGGATTTGATCTCTGCTACGGGGTCCATAGTGGAGGACGAGTATACCTCTCTTACGACTTCTGCACGATCCACCGCGGGAGCCTATTTTTGAGCAAACCTTGCTTGGCCAAGCCCAGTCCCACGGGCATCCCTTTGAACATCAGGACCACATCTCCGCTCAAACTTGGGTCGCAGGTAGCGTCTTTCCCATCGAGGAGAAGGTCCAATGTCGCTTGATCAATCTCGGTAATGGTCTCTGTGGCGCGTGCGCCACGGAAGGCAATGATGTCGTGATCCAAGCGCATGCGCTTGGCAGGCTCCACAATTTTTCCAAAGGGAATACCCAGAGCGTAATCGGCAACAGGCATGCGGAAAGCAGCGACGTCTTTGTTGGCAAGGAGGAGCAACTCCCCTCGCTGGAAGAGGCGATCGTTTTCTTCCATGAATGAGGTTCCGTATTCCCCTTCGAGAATCTTCGCCCACTCTCGCAATCGGGATGCTGGGAGTTCATCTTCTTGGAAGCGCACGGGAGCGAGATCGATCGGGTGCTTCGTCGGCTTGAGCTTTCGCAACACCGCACAGAAGAACCCTTCGGTGTCGTAGGTCTGCGGCCACAGACGAATGAGTGGCAGCATTTTTTCGTAGTTGAGTGACTTCTGCACAATCTCACTGTCCTTGATCCCCTGCTCTAGGGTTTGAAATTTTTGATCAATCTCGCGTGGATCCACAACTTCGATTTGATCGGGGAATCGGCGAAGCATCGACGCAATCGTCTCTTCGTTTTCCTCAGGAGTGAGCGTGCACGTGGAATACACAATGATGCCTCCGATCTTCGTCGCGTCGATTGCGGCTTCCAGAAGCTCTCTTTGCAGCTTCGCCATTTTCCCGATGTTCTCGGGCCCGCAAAAATCCAACGCATCACTGTCTTTGCGTGCAGTACCTTGAGCGGTACATGGCGCGTCGCAGAGCACGCGGTCGAATCTTTCTGTCATCTGTTTACTAAACCACTGTCCCACTTTGCGCGTGACAATATTGTTCCATGCTCCACTTCTGTGGAGAGCAGTCTTGAGCGTCCACAAACGTTTCTCCTGAATGTCGTTACACACCACCAGTCCCCTCCCCTGCAACCTCGCCGCAACTTGTGTCGACTTACTTCCCGGAGCTGCAGACATATCGAGAATCGTCTCGCCTGGTTGAGGATTCAAGAGTTCGACCGGCAACATGCTCGCAGCTTCTTGCATGTACGCAGCACCAAGCAGGTGCAGCAAATCTTTGCCGAGTGCTTCTTCGCGATTTTCACGATCAATATAGAACGCCTCTTTACACCAAGGCACGGGAGTCATCTGCCACTGCTTTTCTGTTCCCCACTTTTGGAAAT
>CAYRXE010000035.1:0-10320 GCA_964428205.1 uncultured Candidatus Peribacteria bacterium
ACCTCACCAATCTCGCTATCCTGAGCCGAAATCGTGGCGATGGCCTGCTTCTCTTCGCGCTTGCTGACGGTCTTCTTCATCTTATCGAGTTCCGCAGTCACAGCCTCAACAGCTTTGTTGATGCCGGTCTTAATGGAGATGGCGTTCTTGCCGCTGCCGAGGTGCTTGAGACCTTCCTGCATGATGGCGTGAGCGAGAACAGTTGCGGTCGTGGTTCCGTCACCAGCTGCGTCGTTGGTCTTGGTGGCAGCTTCTTTCACAAGTTGAGCACCGAGGTTCTCGAATGGATCTGGAAGTTCCACTTCCTTGGCGACGGTTACACCGTCTTTGGTAACAGTGGGAGCGCCCCAGGACTTTGCGATGGCGACGTTGCGGCCCAGAGGACCCATGGTTGCAGAGACTGCATTGGCGAGCTTTGCGACGCCGGCGAGGATTCTGCTGCGGGCGTCGGAGCTAAATACGAGTTGCTTAGGCATGATAAGGAGAATGAAGAATGTAGAATGAAGAATTCAGAATGGATTACTCGACGATGCCGAGAATGGAATCGCAGTGGAGGACTTTGACTTCGACGGTTTTGCCGTCTTCGCTCTTGAGCTTCACGTCGTCTCCGGCGTACTTACCAAAGAGAACCGTGTCGCCGACTTTGAGGAAGTCCTGAGGATTCACATTGTCTTTGCCCAGGCCTCCTTTGCCGAGTGCGAGCACCATACCCTGCTGTGGCTTTTCGCCACTGGCGGTATCTGGAATGATGATTCCCGAAGAGGTCGTCTGCTCCTTTTCGAGAGGCATCACGACAACACGGTCACCGATAGGACGAATGGACACCTCGAGCTTTATAGGAGAATGTTTAGACATAAAATGAGAGGATAAGTTGGAATTAGCAGTCGGTATTGTAGACTGCTAATGACCCCTGTCAATTGTTGGCTATTGGCTGCCAATCTCAAGTATTGACAAATTAAGATAATATTGTAATCTTGGTTCCTATGCAGCGCAGCCTTACGACATCGGCCTTGGTTTTAGCCCTTTTCTTGAGTGCCTGTTCGGGTAGCTCTTCGGTCGATTCTGCTCAGACGCAGTCGAGTAGCACTGCTGGAGTACGCGTGTCTGTGGTGGGTTTGGATATGCCTGGTGAGAACGTGCTCGTAGGAAGTTCATCTTCTGCGGATGATGTCGGTATCTCCGGATACCAAGTCGAAGCCAATAAACTCTTTCGTTCTAAGTTTGAAGGAATGGAACGTCAGCAGAGTCAGAACGCCAATCAAAACGCTCATCAGATGAATGGGTACCAGGATGGTTCCTTCAATGCCAACTCCAACTCTGTGTACGGTCAGTTCACGTACGACTCCAATGGTCAGCTGATCAATGGATCAAATTCGAATGGTTCCACGAACATGAATGGAAAGGGATCCTACAACGGTTCAGTTTCTGGAAATGGAAATATGAACGGCAATGTGAATGGATCCACAAACGGATCTTCGAATACTTCCGGTAACTTTAATAACGCCTTCAACAATACCTCTACGAACACAGGTAATCGTTCGACGTACTCGTACATCACGAGCTGCAATGGCGAATCCTTCTTACAACGCCTTGGACTCGAAGGTCAGTGTGGTGGGGTCGGTTGGACGTTCCCAGGCCTTGTCGACGGCAACTGTCCCGTGACTGCGTGCATCATTAACGTGGATGGCGACACGCCGTTTGGTCCTCTCTAATTCTTTTACTGAGATTCCGTCTGCCAGTACGGCACGATGGGTTCTTTGAGGATATCCATAGACGTAGGAATGTAGTCTGCAGGATCCAAGAAGTTGGCGATCTCTGCTTCGGTTTGCACGTAGCCGAGCATCACGATGTCGTAGCCTTTGTGGATCCCTAAGTGCAAATGCTTGCGGTTGCCGTCGCTATCGCGACTGCGTGCAGCACCCAGTGATCCAATCTTTGTGCCTGCACTCAGTGTTTTGCCAACCTTGGGTAGCTCTTCAACAGTCAGATGCCCGTAGAGCACGGTCACTTTTTGCTTACTCAGCGTGCAACGCTGCACGACCACACCGCCGTAGCCCTCGGCAAAACCGGAGTAGACCACTTTGCCTTTGCACAGGGCGAAGATGGGCACTTCGCTATTCAACTCTTCTGCACTCACTTCAAAATCTTCACCCACGTGGTATCCCTCAAACCGTTCCGGTGGGGTAATGGGGTTCTTCTCTGGATCAGGAGAAACGTGCAATCCAAAGTGGAGCGGTGTGGCACGACGTGAGGCATCTTTTATCGGCTCAGCAGTAGCAGCTGATGCAGAGCAACCGGTGAGTACGACAAGACAAAGGAAAGCGAGAATGTGTTTCATGCCTACGTAGACGCATTCGTGCCGCTTCGCTTACACACAAAAAAACGCGCCGCACTGAGCAGCGCGTTTTGCATTGACGATTATTAGCGGACTTTCTTCTGGAGCATGGCATCGAGTGACCAAGCGCCACCACCGTTCATGATGAGCACGAGACCAATACCAATGAGTGCGATGTGGAATTCGTATCCACCTGCACCGGCGAAGAATCCATTCTGTGCGTGTACCAAGATGACAGCACCGAGCATCACGACAGAGATGGCTGCTGCGCAGAAGCGCGTGAGGAAGCCGAGGATGAGTCCGATTGCTCCAATGGACTCAGCGATGATCACGAGCATGGCGATGATCGATGGAACGCCGAGACCGGTGAGGAACGCCATGGCGCCGTCGAAGCCCGGGCCGTTGAAGGCACCAACGGCCTTCTGCAAGCCGTGTGGCAAAACAACTGCTGCAAGCGCGAGACGCAGGATGAGCAGCGAGTAGTCGTATTCGTTCGTAACGAAGAGTTTCTTCATAAATCGAAGAGGGGAATACGGCAAGTCTAGTGTTCTGCCCGCTTGGAACAATTGACTTATGGTGAGAGAATGACCTCATGCAGCATTGGAACACCCTCACGACCGAAGAAGCAGATGTGATTGAGCGCAAAGGGACCGAGCGTCCGTTTACCGGTGAGTACGATGCCTTCTTTAAGCCAGGCACGTACGTGTGTCGTCGCTGCAACAATCCGCTCTTCCCTGCGGAAGCAAAGTTTCACAGTGGATGTGGATGGCCAAGTTTTGATGATCACTACCCGAATGCTGTCTTGCGCATCCCCGATGCGGATGGTTCACGCACCGAGATCCAATGTGCCAACTGCAAAGGACATTTGGGACACGTGTTCGAAGGTGAGCACATGACCGACAAAGACACGCGCCATTGTGTGAATTCACTGAGTATTAGGTTCAAGGCTCAGGAATGACAGAGAGATAATGTGTGCTATTCTCTGCGCGCCCTTTTAGCCCGGATGGCGAAATGGCAGACGCGCACGCTTCAGGAGCGTGTGGCCGCAAGGCCGTGGAGGTTCAAGTCCTCTTCCGGGCACCAGATGCATCACATGCAGTGGAAGACTCTTTCTCATCGGCAGCGTGGTGGGCTCATCGGAGCCGCCCTCGCACTGATCATTGTCGTCGGGTATTTCGTATTTCTTATCAAGTTGCTCATCTTCGATGCGTGGACGGGCATTGCCCAAACCGCGGGTTCTAGCTTTTCTAATCAAGTTGGGTGGATCGGTATCTACGGATTTCTCGCACTCGTGATCTCGGGCGCGATTGGCATGGTTGCACTTCCCATTCTTTTTGGATTGGGATCTGCACTGGGTTGGCTGCGTGACAAGCTTTCGAAGTCGTAATTACTTCTTCGGCAAATCCTCCCACAGACCAATCACGTTACCACTGGGGTCTTTGGCGTACGCATAGAACCCCATGCCCATCATGTCGACCTTGGGCATGACGGTGGATCCGCCAGCTGCTTCAATCTGCTTGAGCTTCTCATCAATAGACGAAACCGTGATGGCAAACACGGGAGCTTTGACGTGCTCAGTCCTCTTCATAATTCCTCCGTTGATAGCACCTGGCTTGAGTGGCATGCGCGTTGCTTCATCAATCGGGGTTGTGTGTACACCGATGTACGTGCTGCCGTCTGGCATAGGCCAGTCTTGGAGCTTCCAATCGAACATGTCTGCATAGAACTTGCGAGAGACCTCGAGGTCATCGACAGGAATTTCGAAGTGCACGAGTGGGTCCATAGGAGTTGAGCATACATGATTCCTTAATGACTCGTTAATCTTTTGTGCCATACTGTGTTCATGAGCCTCTTTGGTACATCGAAGGCTGCTTCACTTGCAGAGAGTTTCGCATATCTACCTAAGACTTCTTGTTATCTCGACAGCGCTTGTCAGACATTGCGTCCTCAAGAAGTGATCGATGCAGAAGCTTGCTACTACCATGAGTTCAATGCGTGTGCTGGTAGAACAAAGTATGCCTGGGGCAGAAAGACGGATGACGAAGTCCGTGCCGCGCGAGAAGACGTACTGGAGTACCTGGGAGTTTCTTCGAAAGACTATGTCGTCGCATTCACACTCAACACCACCTACGGCATCAACCTGGTTGTGCATCAGTTGAATGCTGCAAACTTCCATCGCATTGTCACCTCCGACATTGAGCATAATTCCGTCATGCTTCCCACCATCACGTGGGCGGAGCGAAACAAGAAAGAGAGGCTGGTGCTTTCTCGAGCGCAAGACGGAGCTCTTCTCTATACAAAAGATCAACTCGAAAAATCCGTCGTGCTGGTAAACACCATGAGCAACATCGATGGGCGTGTGCTGACGAACGTCAGAGATCTTGTGTCGGATACACACGCTGCAGGCGGCATTGTTCTTCTGGATGCAGCGCAACACATGGCGCATGACATACGTATGCTTCGCAATGTGGCTTTCGACGCCCTCTTTTTTTCGTCGCACAAAATGTACGGACCCAGCCTTGGCATTGTGGTCATTCGTCGAGATCTTCTTGCAGGGCTTCAGCATTTTCTGTTGGGAGGCGGGACTGTGCACGATGTGACTCTCGACAGTTACACGCTGCTTCGAGCACCGGGAGAAGAGCATGCGCCGCTCGAGGTAGGGTTGCAGAATTGGGCGGCAATCGTAGGATTTCGCGAGGCACTTTCTTGGTTGCGAAATCAAAAGGATCGACACGAGCGTGAGCAGAGACTAGCGGATCAACTCTTCACCGGATTGCAGAACATCCCACGAGTGCACTTGGTGAATACCTCGGCGTCGTCAGTCGTAAGTTTTTGGATTGATGGATTGGATGCACACAAAGCAGCACTTCTCTTGGATGAAGCCGGCGTGCAATGTCGCACAGGTCATTTTTGTTGCCATGCGTATCTGCAACACGTGCAAAACTTCCCTCCGCTTGTGCGCGCGTCGCTGGGGCTGCACTTACAATCAAAGGATATTGAGCATTTCCTCGCGAGTCTGAGGACGATTCTTTCCACTTTTTAGCCATGCTTTGTATTGCTGCGTTCATCGTCTTCGGAGTACTTGCGATTTTTTCGGCAGCGTTTCGCCCGCTTGCGGCGAAAGCGTGGAGGTGTGTTGTTCTTCGCATCACGCTGCGTCCTTGCGATGTCAGCTTCGGTGACGAGCTGAAGACGCGCATGGTCGCCAAGCTAATGTTTCGGGCACCTCGGACAGCAAAGTTTATTGATCGCTGGATGGAGTTATTTGCATTTGCCTTCGTGGCCTTGAGCATCTGGAGTTTGGTCTATGTACTTATCGGCGGCCTCAATTTGTACGTGTACGGCACATGCAGCCCAAGTGATGTTGAATCTTGCTCACTTTCGGGCGAAGCGTGCGGTGTCGATCAGGCGAAGTTGGGGTTCATCGATGCCGTGCAGCAAAACAGACTTGTCGAATGGACTGCAGGACCCGTCATGCGTCTTACAGAGACGGTAAGCAGAATCCCAGATCGCCTGCGAACTTGGGAGCCAAAAGACTTCCTCAGTCCGACGGCTACATTTAAACAACCGGAGGATACGTCCAAGCCGTATGCAATCGAGGTGATTGATCCGTCCTGCAAATTCTGCAGGGCGCTCACACGGAATCTTGATGAATCGGATTTCTTTGAGTCTCACAATGTCAGCTACCTCTTGTACCCCATTCCGTTGCCGGAGGGGAATACAAAGTTCCCTCATTCCATGCTCATGGCCTCGTACATTGAGGCCGTCAAAACACCGCTGCAACCTTCGCGCAGAGGCGCGGATTGGGAGTTGCTCCTCAAAATCTTTGAGGGTGACATGCAGGATCGATTTGTCCTCAGTTTCACTGCAGCAGAAGCAGAGATTCAGTTGCAGCAGTTCCTTCGTGATATGGGATACAGCCAGGCGCAGATACGCGAGATTGCCTCACGCGCGCGTTCTTCCGAAGTGCAGCATTCGCTTGCTGAGCAAAAACTGATTGTGGAGGAACGTGTACGCACTATCCGCATTCCGACCTTCATCACGAACGGAAGAAGGTATGACCGCGCGATGTCTGTGACAGAGCTTGAGCGTCTTCGCTGATTACCAAGCGCAACCAATCACGAGGTTGTCTTGCACGGCGAGATCGGCGTCATTGATGGTGATGGCTGTGTCTGCCCCAATGGGCAATGTGCCGACGTTCGTCCACTTGTCGCAACCACCTTCGACTTCTTCGCTGCCTTCGCTGGTGTTGCGGCGCTCGAACACGAGAGCTCCTGCAGCTTTGCGCACCACAGCTTGGAATCCACCACCGGCCCAGTAGTACTCATACGCGGCAATGATGTTTGTACCCTTATAGGTCGAAGCGTTTAAACGCTGCATGGCAGGACCTTCTTCGGTGTATTCCATGGCGAGCGGGATCGACGTATTTGCGAGCGGCGGCATGACGAGAGAAAGCGTGAATGTGGACTGGTACATGCCATCATCGTCTTGGCTTTCCTGGCTGTTTACGCCCGGGGTAATAGTGACTTCGGCAGGAACAACAACGTCTCCACCGACTTTTTGGGAGGGCTGCTGCGTGCTTGGTCCAAACATGGAACATGCGCTCAGGAGAGCGCAAAGAGTGGCGAGAGCGAGCATGCGAGTGTGCTTCATACGTGAGGAGGGAAAATACGGCAGCGATAGTACCATGCGGCTTCGCTCAAATGAAAAGACCAAGCCCGACTATTTTGAATAGTCATATCGGCGTAGTGCTACGCCGACACGGTGCGCTAACCAATCGGATCAATATGTCATCTATGTTGCACGGAGCCGTATGGCATACTTGTGCCATGCGACTCCAAAAACTCCTTACGCCCGCTACGTTCATTCCTCTGCTCGTGGCCGCGCTGCTGGTTTGGTCTTTTTTTATAAGAGCAGGAAAGGGGATTGAGTCGGCGTGGGTGATGGCACTGGTTGCCGGAGTGTGTGTGCTGCTTGCTCCATTGGATTCGAAAGGGTCTCGACCGGTTCCACTTTGGGCATTTTGGGCTGGCATCGCGTTTTTGCTCTGGAGTACTGCCAGTTGGTTTTTGTCGTCGGTGAATACCTACGGACTCGATGAACTCCTTCGCGACGGTGCTGGGTTTCTCCTCTTCTGTACGGCAGCCCGCTATGCAGATAATGAAGAGTTACTGCGAAAGTGTTTTGTGATTCTCACGAGCCTGGCGTTCCTCGGGTGCTTGATTGGTGTGATGGTCTATGTGCTCCAGCCAGTGAGCCGTTTTTCGGGAGTGTTCTTTCATATCCTCGATGTACGTGACTACTGGCCCAATGCTTGGGCGGAGTGGCTTTTGCTCGTGTGGCCGGTGAGTATTCTCGCGTTGCAGAATGTGAGGCGGGTATGGAGGACGGTTGTTCCGGGAATCCTCTTGGCCGGATTACTCCTGAGTTTTTCTCGTGGAGCAGTACTCGTGCTCGTCGCACAGCTCGTGCTCGGGTTTGTCTTCATGTACTGGATCACGGCAAAGAAGAAGACGAAGAACAAAACAATGATGAACGCCGCCTTCGATGCGCTTGCGATCTTTGTGACGGCTGCAGTGCTCTTCTCTGCTGTGCACATGTTGCGCAGTCAGATCTTCCCGGTGGAATCCGTGACGGCAAAGGTGACGCTCACGGCGAGCGAAGGCACACAGACGGTCAGCGAACGCAAAGACTTTTGGCAGCAGTCGTTGCAGTTGTCGTTCATGCGTCCGCTCTTTGGGTTTGGCCCAGGCACGTTCCGCTTTGTGCAACCGCAGTTACAAGAAGAAGTTCTCGCCACATCCGACCATCCACATAACGTCATCCTCAAGCTCGCGATGGAGCGAGGCTGGCCAACGGCACTCTTCTTCCTGATCTTCATTGTGCTTTCGGTTCTCCCCGCAGTCCTCGCCGCATGGCGCAAAGATGCACAAGGTTTCCTCATAGCTTTGGCTGTCTTTGGAGTACTCCTGCATAACCTCATCGACTACAACTTGCAGTTCACGCTCATTGCCGTGCCCTTGTGGCTGCTGCTTGGCATCGCGGTGCAGCAGAAAGGCGTGAAGCTCAGTTGGTTTGCCAAGATCTCTCGTCAGTTCACGTTCCTTACCAAGTCCAAGAAAGTGCCGGTGTATCAGTGGAGTGCGCAGATCGTGCTGGCGGTGATTCTTCTTCTCGTGATCGTGATAGAAGGACGCTTTGTGGTGCTGGAACGCTTGGCACAGAACGTCCGTGCACAGAATCCCACTGCTGCGATTGATCTGTACGAAAAAGCTCGCGGGTCACTCTTCCCTCGAGACCTCCATATAGAAGAGGCGCAGTTGCTCATGAGCCAGAACCGTTTGAGTGAGGCACAGACGGTGCTCCAAGATTTTCATAAGCGTGCTCCATTGGATGCTCGCATGTGGCTTGTGCTTGGAGACTTTAGTATGAAGACCATGCGCATGGATGATGCGCGCTCTGCCTACGCTCGCGCATATGCTCTCTCGACATGGAACGATCTGCGTCCACTCCACGGGCTGCTTCTAGTGTTGGGTCGTGCAGGTTCTCAGCAAGAGCTCACGGAGCTCTTCCCTGTCGCCTCTGATGTCATCATGGAGTACCTCGAGGCCATTCGTCACAATACCCACTTCATCGCACTCTCCTGGCACACGGATGAATTTCAGCGCGTCGCCCGCCTGATGGCCCAGATGTACCCGGCACAAAGCGAGGAGTTCACGAGACTCGCCAACGAGATCCAGCTCCTGAGTAGTCGTGCCAAGGCCGCACGTGCCCGCGAACGAAGGGGATACTTGTGGTAAACGTAAGAATGGGTTGTTAATCCCGTCTTAACCTCGAACGTGTGTACTCCCGTTGCACCGGGAACATTCTGTACGTACACTCATCTCCTGCTTATGAAAAAGCTCTCCACCCTCCTCCTCGTACTCGCTCTGCCGCTCGTTCTTACGAGCTGCTTTGGCCGAACGCCACCTAGTCACCCGCAATTTGGCAAAGAAACGTGGTTGGGCATTTCTGCGCTGGCAGGAACCAAGGATGCAGGTGTGAATGGTGCCGCTCTTGGTCACTTCTTTGAGCAGGGTAAGTTCATTCTTTCGATCCAGCTGAATATTGATGCCGCTCCAAAGGGTAAGGAATACCACGCGTGGCTCCAGAAGGGCGAAACAACCGAGCGCGAGTACTTGGGCGAGCTCATGTCTCCCACCGGAGACGTGCGTCACGTGCTCAACTTCACCTCCGACAAAGACCTCCGAGAGTTCCGTAACGTCCTTGTGACGTTGCAGGATGCAGGCAAAACAGCTGTTCCTGGCGAGATTCTCGCGAAAGGAATACTCGAAGATTCCAAGAAATAAGAGGTCCCAAACTCCTAAAAAGGTACGGTTTGGCGCTTCGATGGCGTTTAGATTTCTCCATACAGCAAGAAGCACCCCCTACGCAGTGCGTGGATGGTGGTGATTGCGCTCTCGGATCCTGTTTCCATGTTTCTCTATGCCTCTTGTGATCCGAAGACGTACCTTTGGGTCACTCCGCTCTCAGTTCTCCTTAGTACAGAACTGGGAGGCTCATCATGTTCAACGTAAGGAAGGTGATGAGCACCGCGTGCATAAGCACGAGGGGGAGTGAAGCGCGGTGTGTGAAGGGCTTCACGTAGTTCATAGTACCTCCTGTAGGGGAGCGCGAGACTCTAGGGAGGGGTCTACGAGGTGTCTAGGCCTATTTGACAAGATTAGAATATAGTTCAAATTGATCTAAAATGACCTCAAAAAGACCCATATCCAGGCAAAACCTGCTCCACCCCCGACTGTTACCAGGCAATATTGTTCACTTTTTTTATACAAAATACTGTAACAATTAGGCCCTTAATCCGTTGCATGTCAAACATCCACAAAGAAGGTTCTGAGAATCGACAGATTTGGCCCAATGATGGTCGGGGCGAAAGGACTCGAACCTTCGACCTCGCGGTCCCGAACCGCGCGCTCTACCAACTG
>CAYRXE010000036.1:0-5937 GCA_964428205.1 uncultured Candidatus Peribacteria bacterium
AGGAATTCTTAACGTATGGCTTGCATACGCTTAAAATTCGTTTTCTCTTAGAGCACAAAACTCACTAGTTTGCCCTTCACGTAAATCTCCTTCTTTGGGGCTCCGGCTTCCAAATACTTGGCTACACCCGGCTCGGACTTTGCCATCTTTTTGATCTCCTCTTCGGAAGCACCGGCCGCAACAGAAATAGTTCCGCGAAGTTTGCCATTCACCTGCACGGCAATCGTCATCGTGTCGCTCACGAGCTTCGCAGGATCATGTGTTGGCCATTGTTGATCAACGACAAAGCCTTTGTTACCGAGTACTTCCCACAACTCATCAGAAAGGTGTGGAGCGAGAGGTGCTAACAAGGTGACCATGATCGCAAGTTGATCGCGACCGACTTCGCCTTTCTCTTCCATGCCGTTGAGACATTCCATGAGTGCAGAGAGTGCAGTGTTGAATTGGAAGTTCTCGATGCTCTCGGTGACTTTCTTGATAGTGATATGCACGAGCGGCTCGAGTGCGGCGATGGATCCATCGACTTTCTTGATGGAGTCTTCGCTCATGCCGCGATGCAAACGCTGCACGAAGCGATCAACACCTTTGATGCCGGTATCGCTCCAATCTCCACCATCGGCAAATGGTCCCATGAACATGAGGAACATGCGGAACACGTCACTGCCGTACTGCTTCACGTACTCATCCGGGCTTACCACATTGCCCTTCGATTTACTCATCTTGGCACCTTTATTGGTAATCAGCCCTTGGTGCATGAGCTTCTGGAATGGCTCGCTGTGGCTCACCACGCCAAAGTCTTTGAGTGCCATCATCACAAAGCGTGCATAGATAAGGTGCATCGTGGCGTGCTCTGGTCCACCGATGTACATCGAAACAGGCATCCACGTGTGTTCCTTGTGTGGATCTACGAAATGCTCTGGGTTCCCTTCCATGAGGAACCTCAAGTAATAGAAGGAGGAGCACACGAAGGTATCCATGGTGTCGTACTCCGGCGTGAATCCTTTGCCGAAGATTTTTTCGACACGCTCTTGGAGCTCTTTGCTACCACGAAGAGGAGATTGACCGTCTGGTTTAAATTCGACGTCAGTTGGGAGTAGCCACGGCAAGTGCTTCTCGGGAACAGGCTGCGGATTCCCTTCTGGGTCGTAGACAATAGGAATAGGCGCACCCCAGTACCGCTGACGAGACACGAGCCAATCGCGGAGCCTGTAGGTGATGCGACCGCGGCCTTTGTCTTCGTCTTCCAGCCACGCAATCATTTTCTTTTTTGCTTCGTGGGTAGGCAGACCATCGAGGAACTGTGAGTTCACTGCAATGCCATCGGCTGTGAATGCTTCTTTGGTTACATCCCCTCCTGCAACAACCTCGAGCACAGGGAGATCGTAGGTCTTGGCAAACTCTGCATCGCGCTCGTCGTGACCTGGCACTGCCATCACCGATCCCGTTCCGTAGTTCATCAACACATAGTCAGCAATCCAGAGTGGTAGTTCCTCACCAGTGACAGGATGGAGCACATATGCGCCCGTCCAGACTCCGGTCTTATTCTTATTCAGCTCGGTGCGCTGCATCTCGGTCTTCTTCTTCACTTCCATACGATACGCATCCACGGCACCTTTGTGGCTCTTGGGCGTGATGACATCGACCAACGGATGCTCCGGAGCGAGCACGGCGTAGGTGACACCAAACAAGGTATCGGGACGCGTGGTGAAGACCGTGATGGTTTCGGTGGAATCTTTGATCGCAAACTTGATCTCGGCTCCTTCGCTACGACCGATCCAGTGCTGCTGCATGAGCTTGGTCTTCTCTGGCCAATCGAGCGTCTCCAATCCATCCAAAAGTTTCTGTGAATAGTCGGTGATCTTCCAGAACCATTGTGTGAGTGCTTTCTGAATCACCTCGGTGCCACAACGTTCGCAGCAACCGTCTTTGACCTGCTCGTTTGCAAGCACGGTCTGATCTTTAGGACACCAGTTTACGTTCGCCTCCTTTCTATAGGAGAGCTTGTGCTTGTACATCTGGAGGAAGAGCCACTGCGTCCACTGGTAATACGAAGGATCGCTCGTGTTAAGCGTGCGCTTCCAGTCGTACATACAGCCCATGGCTTTGAGCTGCTCGATCATGTTCTCGACGTTCTTTTTAATGGACTCCGCAGGAGGAACTCCGGTCTTAATAGCGTAGTTTTCGGCAGGCAAACCAAAGGCATCAAAGCCCATCGGCTCAAAAACCTCGCGTCCCTTCATGCGCATGAAACGCGCGTAACTGTCGGCCGGAGCGAAGTTGTACCAGTGACCCACGTGCAGCTTATCGCCGCTTGGGTACGGGAACATGACCAGGTGATATGCAGGATTCTTGCTCTGTTGGAGGTTTGGCTCAAAGAGCTTGGCCTCCTCCCACTTCTTCTGCCACTTGGCTTCTACCGTTGCGGGGTCGTACGTTCGCATGAGAAAAGTGTACCACGCCCTAGCTCTAAGCGAAGAAGTAGGCCACAATGCCGCCGCATGGCATCCCGCCACCAATCGCTACGCGATGGTGCGGGACAGGCGCCTCTTTTTCTCGTTTTATGGCCCGACTCCCACTCGTTGCGATTATCGGCCGTCCTAATACAGGCAAATCCACGCTCTTTAACCGAATGATCGGAGAGCGGAAGTCTATTGAGAGTGAAGTCGCAGGAACAACCCGTGATCACGTGGCACACCGCGTCGAAATGGATGATTTGGAATATCTCTTAGTGGATACGGGAGGTATGGGTGGCGGTACGAATGATGAAGATTTCGAAAAAGACGTGCATGGTCAGTCCATCCTTGCCATCGAAAACGCAGACGTGATTATCTTCACCGTCAACGCGCGTGAAGAATTTACGAAGAACGATTATGAGATCGCGTCGATCCTCCGTCGTCGCAAGCGCGCACACGTGCCGGTGATTCTCGTTCCCACCAAGTGTGATAACGAACAAATGGCTGAGGATGCCGAAGCAGGCTGTTTGGAGCTGGGACTGGGCGATGAGGTCTTCCCGGTAAGCGCCTTCCATGGACACGGTATTGATGCCGTTGAACGCACGATCGCCTCGCACCTCACGAATGCACACTTTAAGAAGGCAAAAGAAAAAGCTGCCGACAACATGATCAAGATTGCCATCGTCGGTAAGCCGAATGTGGGTAAGAGCTCCTTGATGAACGCCCTCATGAGTGACGAACAACGCAAGACCTCGCCACGTTTGGTCTCGGATATCCCCGGAACCACGCGCGACAGCGCAGACACACTGATTAAGCACGAAGGAACTCCGTACCTCTTTATTGATACTGCCGGTCTCAAGCGTAACGCCAAGACCGAGGAAGGCATTGAGGAATACTCCATGCTTCGTTCGGTACGCGCGATTGAAGAATGTGACGTCGCTCTTCTCCTCCTCGATGCACACGAAAGCGTGAGCAAGCAGGACAAGCGCATTGCCGATCTCGTGATTGAATCAGGTAAAGGACTTCTCGTTCTCGTGAACAAATCTGATCTTCTGGATGCCGAGATAAAGCAGGAGAAGCTCAAGGAAGTGCGCATGCAGCTCGTCTTCGCACGCTTTGCGCCTATCGTCTTTGGATCCGCCAAGACCCGCGATGGAATTCTCAAGATCTTCCAGCACCTGCAAGGCATCGCCGAAAACCGCAAGCGCCGCATTGCCGTAAAGGACCTGCGCCAGTGGTACCTCCACAGCATTCAGGATCAGCCAATGAAGTCTCTCCAGACCAGCAAGCACATCACACAGGCTGAGGATCTTCCTCCCACGTTCATTCTGTTCGTGAGGGATCCGAAGAAGGTTACTGTGGCTCAAATCCGCTTCCTCGAAAACAGACTACGCGAAAACTTTGGCTTCGAAGGCACACCTGTGCGTTTCGTGACCAAGAAAAAGAGTACGGGAGCAGAGGAATAATTAACCGCGACCCTGCCTGAAGTCTGTAACCCTACCGTCTTCGTGAATCGGCAGCGGGAATTGATGGATGACTGCTTCGAGCTGGTCGAGCAATTTGATGGGGTCATCATTCATCACGAGGTTCTTTGGCATCTCGCGCTTACAGAGTTCGACCACAATGTGTTCGATACTGTTACTGATACCTCCACTGTTCGTGACGATACCGATCGGGCGACCTTCGTCGTACGCAATCGTGAACTCATTAAGCGTGCCAATGCCTCCACCAATGATCACCACCGCATGGGACGAGCGAATGTTGATAATGTCGCGCTCCATGAATCCCATTCCCGTGTAGATGATCATGTCGTGACCAATGGGAGAAAGGTATTCGTTACGGTGTTCGTACTCCGAGAAGGCTGGCGACACACCAAGCGTAAATCCGCCTGCTTCTTTGGCAGCGATCATGGCATCGTGTGGCAAACCCGGACATGCACCGTTGATGAAGATCCATCCGCGTCGTCCAATTTCGTTCCCGAGTACCTTTGCCTTATTACGCGCAACAGGGTCCTCAATCTGCGGACCGGATGCAGATCCCATGACGCCGATTTTGAGGGCCTGATGACTGTCCATAGGAGGCACGGGGGCTTCGCTCTAGTATAGCAGAAAACGAAGTTTTTCCCAAGTGCAAGCCCAAAGGGAATAGTGCCTTACCTCAAGTACTTCGCCCTGTTCTCGTTGTGTTCGTCGTTCGTTTTGGCATACCGAATCGCACCATCATTGCCGTGCAAATAGAACCAATACTCCGACTCGGTAGGCTTGATCGCAGCTTGAATACTCTTGAGTCCTGGGTTTGCGATAGGAGTTGGTGGCAGTCCACGGATCTTGCGCAAGTTATACGGAGAATCCGATTGAAGATCGCTCGCGGTAATTGGTTCTGTGAGTTTATTGAGCGCGTAACGCACGGCTGCATCGACGTCGAGCCTCATGCCTGCATCAAACCGCTTCCACAGAATTCCCGAGACCGTAGGACGCTCTTCATCGGTGCGCGTTTCTTCTTCGACGAGAGATGCCATGGCAATGAGGTCATTGATCGTACGCTTGGAAGCGAGCATCTCTGCCTCCAGCCCATCGATCACGCGCTTCTCGAAGGTATCGAGTAATCTCTTGATCAGGCTCTCAGCCGTGAGTCCTTCACGAACCACAAAGTAGGTGTCGGGATACAAATAGCCTTCGACTCTTCCACCCGGTGCACTCGCAGGAACGTTTTTGGGAAGGAAGGTGTACTTCGTAAAGTCACAGGTCTTGGCACAGGCAATGAACTCCCCTGCCTTGAGCATTTGCTTATCGGCAAGGAGCTTGTCGATCTGCGCGATCGTAAAGCCCTCAGGGATCGTGACAGCCATGTCACCGGAGAAGCCTCGCGCTAGAATGCCTGCGATCTCTGCGATTCCCATAGAAGGACGCAGCAAGTAGCTACCGGCCTTAATGCCTGTTTGCAGGTCTTTGGACTTCACATAGCCCACAAAGGCAGAGCCCGAACGGATAATCCCCTTCTCTTCCAAGCTGGCACCAATTTGTTTTACCGAGGAACCGGAAGGAATTTCGAAAATGATGCTGGTCTGATTGTTTGGATCAAGCGGACGTAACTGCAAGCGAGACCACGTGGTATACACGAGGAGGCACGCAGCAATTGCACCGACAATCCAAATCCATTTGCGCATGGCTAAGAGCGTAGCGAATGTTGCAAGGTGCGTCACTGGTTACTGGCCCATTCCCATACCCATTTCACTCATCACACCCTGCATTTTTTCGGAAGACACAATCTGCGCCTTCTTGAGTGCACGGTTGAGAGCATCGGTAAGGTCGCTGCCAATGTTGGCTGGAGCACCGTCTTTGATGGTGATCGACACCACTTCCATTTCGGCGCTCACCACCACAGAACACCACTGGCCTTCGGCCTCGACGTGGATCTTGGCGAGCTCTTTCTTAATACGCTTTGCTTCGCGCTGCAGGCGAAACATGTCTTTCATTTGTGAGAA
>CAYRXE010000036.1:6037-10167 GCA_964428205.1 uncultured Candidatus Peribacteria bacterium
ACGAAGATTTTCTTACGACCGTACTTCATGCGGCTGTATTCCTTAATGAGCTGTGCGAGTTTCTCGTTACGATCCTTTTCGTCGTAAATCGTGGCCAAACTAAACGGACGCGAGGTCGTGTTGTTGATGTTCAGTTTGACGTAGCAGTGGAAGTTCGGGATGCCGATCACGTCTTGTTCGCTTAGCACCGGCGCCATTTCTTTGGCCATGTACTCGGCATCTTCTGCACCGATCTTAAAGCTCATGATGGTTCCCACGTTACCGAAGACGGCATCGCGCATCTTGGTGGATGCCTGCTCGTAGCTACCCGTCTTGCCTGTGAGCTGACCGATGTACTGGTGTGCCATGATCAAGCCCAGCTCATACTTACGAGCTTCGGAGAGGATCGTGGCAAAGGCATCGGTCACGAAGTTCTGGAACTCGTCGACGTACAAGTAGAAGCGACGACGATCTTTCTGTGGCGTATCGGCACGGCTGAGTGCAGCCATGTTCACTTTGTTCACAAAGATGAGACCGAGCAGCTGCGCGTTCACGTCTCCGATTTTTCCTTTGGAGAGATTCACGAGGAGAATCTTTCCCTCGTCCATCACCTGGCGAATGTTAAACGCACTCTTTGGCTGACCGATGATGTTGCGCATGGTCGTGTTCGTGATGAACGGACCAAACTTCGCCGAGAAGTACGGGATCATTTCTTCTTTTTCGCGAGCACCTGTCTTGGCGATTTCGTGCTCCCAGAAACTCCTCACCACAACGTTCTTACACTTGCTCACTTTGTAGCGCTGGAACTCTTCGTCCACGAACAAGCGTGGCACGTCGATGAGGGTCGCACCTTCTTCTTCATCATCCATGAGGGTCAAACAACCGTTACGGAAGTAGTGCTGAATACGCGGCCCGAAGATTTCGTTACCGAAGAGCTTGATAAAGATTTCCATCGCATCAATAGACGCGCGGTCCTTCTCTTCGTCCGTCTTCGCCTCAAGCAGGTTCAAACCCATGGGACGTTCGCCATCAGAGGGGTCAAACACGATGACGTCTTTCGCACGTTCCTTCGGAATGTGTGCGAGCACGTCTTCAATCAAGTCACCGTGTGGATCAACGACACAAAGACCTGCACCACGGGCAATGTCCTGTCGTGCCTGCCAATGTAAGAGCGAGGACTTACCACAACCGGATTTACCGATGAGGTACTGGTGACGTGTGCGGTCTGTATCCAAAAAGTGAATCGGCGTTTCCATCGCGCGATACTTGTTGAGTCCAAGCACAACGCCTTCCTTGGGAGCATTGGGTGGAGGCGGCAACACTTTGTAACTGATCCACTGCACAATCGGAATCTTGTTGTAGCGGCTATCGGGGAAGTGGAAGAGACCTGCCAATTCTTTTTCGACGAGCAAGTTACTGTGATGCATGAAGCCGTTGATGCGGTGCTTCCACAACCAGTGGATGATCGGTGCGTTCCATGCGAGTGGGAAGAAGTCGACGTACATGCGATGGTTCTCAAACCAGTTACCGTACACATCTTTGAAGATGTTAAAGGCCACCTGAATGCCATTCGTGAGATCCAGTGCACGGCGCCACGTCTTACTGCACGAGAGAATACGCACAGACACATGGAAGCCACTCATACCAGCCTTCTGGCCGACGCGTTTGTAGAGTTCTTCCTCAGGCTGGAGCATACGCACGAAGGCGTCGCCCTTACTGGCACCTGGAGCATAGCTTTCGTCTTTGTCGTTTCCTGTCACGACTCCAGAGAGAATCTGACCAAGGAGCTTGAGACCAGGAACATGCGACATCCAGTGGTCATTACCGCCTTTGAATTTGGCACTCGCAAAGGTCTTGAGCTTGCGGCTCCACTTGTCGCTAAAGGTTGGCGTGATAACGACCTGAATCGTTGCGCGCTCATCGGGATCCATTTTGCTCATGACGTTTGCAATGTCATTGAGCGGATCATCCTGCATTTCTTCGTACGAGCGGATGGGGTAGAAGAACTTCTTCTTCGTGATCATGTTGTAGCCAACCATCTTCATTCCCTTCGGACGAATCTCCGGCGTCTTCTGAATGGCCACTTCGGCATCCGGATAGAACGCCGTAATTTGCTTTTCGACAATACTCACGAGGCTTGGCTGTGTGAGTACGTAGAACGTCAGCTCACCATGCTCCACAAACATTTCGAAGCTGATGGTTGCGTACCGGAAAATCCAGAAGTGCAGGAACTGCCAGAACGTGAGGTTGCGAACTTCCCACAGAGCGCGATACAGCTGCTCCATGATGGCGACTTTTTCTTTGAAATCTTTTTCGGTGCGCTTCTCCTGATCAATTTTACTATCGGTCCTCGGGAGCAAAACCTTCATGCACACCAAACGTGATCCCATCCACCATGCGTAGGTAAAGCGAACGTTTGTGACGATCACGTACTTCCACACCAGCCACGCGGTAATGAGCGTGAGCGTGTTCTGAAACGGATCATTGAGCCACCAGTTCATCGCAAACAGGAAGAAATCGCTCTGGAACAACCAACTGCCCACCTCGATGACGAGGAGGATCACTGGCCAGATGAGGAGGCGGATGAGAAGTGGCATGGCTTAGCTCAATTTTTTGTTTTTCTATGATACGGAAATATCGTGTAATTATAGCAGAAAAGTGGGGTTTCGGGGAGGCGTTTTTTCATATAAATTTATGTATGCAAATATTTACTTTTTTAGTTAATATGTTAAAATAAATATATGATAAATAAGAACAAAGAAAATGGCTTGAAGACTCCAAAATTAAATACTTCGCCTGTTTCTAAGGTCACACAGACGATGCAAGATTTAATTCAAGGTCAATTAATTCAAAATATGGAAAAAGAAATGGATCCTCTGATTATAGAGGAAAAATTTGAATCACAAGTAGCAAACTGTAAATCGCAAAGTGATTTCTTGTTCTTGTTTCAATTACACAAAGTACCGGGATGTAAATGGCGAACTTCGACATATTTTCGTCATGCACTTTCTGGACTTTTCCAAGCAATATTAAGAGATCGGCGTTTTGGATCTTGGGATAATTTCTTAAAATTCATGGAGCCAGAAACAGGTTGGCCAATTGATGAAAGCTTACTTGAGTTTTCGACTGCAAAACAAATAGCCGCTTGCACTACACCTCAGCAATTTATTTTGCTTTTTGCCCTTTACGGAATTCATGACAATAACTGGATTAGCACAGGATATTTAGAAAAGAAAAACCTATCAAATTTTTGCAGATATATAACAAAAGATCCACGTTTTGGATCTTGGGATACTTTCTTAAAATTCATGGAGCCAGTTAAAAAAGTTAAAATTAATCATGACATATTAAGTCTTTCATATACTAAGCAGATCAATGCTTGTAAGAATGCTGAAGATTTCTTGCAGCTTTTTAAGCTGCACAACATAATTGATTTTTGGGAAAATACCCAAACATTGAAGGTAAAAGGGTTCACAGGACTAATGGCCGCAGTTGGTAATGACTCTAGATTTGGAAAATGGAGTAGATTAGTTGATTTTATCAATGATGATAATTACGAAATAGGCCAAGAGCTTGAATTGCTGTCTTTGCTCAAGCTTGAAGAAGCTGCAGCGCTTTTCCAAGACGACTCTCTTAAGTTCAAGCGTTATATCGAGTTCGCTCACTCAGAACTATCAGAAGCCAAAATTGATGCATTAGTCCTGCGTACTTTGAAAGGACTTCGAAATAAAGGCGATTCCTCGGAGAAGAAATATTTCGCATGGAAAGAAGGTTTACAATCTGTAGCAATCGAAAAGGAGCCAGAAGAAGAAACGGAAGAAAATACCATTACTATTAACGGTACTACAACTGGAGCTACTCACATTTTTGTTGCAGGTACATACACTCGAAGAAAAAAAGTAGAGCAAGATGGAAGTTTCGAAATTACTGTTCCGTTAAAAACAGGGGAAACAAATTCTATTCGCATCATGTGCATTGATGTCGATGGAAATATACGATCTGCACAGGAAGAATTTGCAGTTCAACAGTTGAGTGAGCCTGATGACATTGACGCACTTGTTCGACTTCTTTCTGGACTAGGAAAAGAAGTGCGTTCAGGCATACAGAAAGATGCCGGAAGAATGAAATATCTGTGTGAATGTCTGGAACAA
>CAYRXE010000037.1:0-10132 GCA_964428205.1 uncultured Candidatus Peribacteria bacterium
TACTTGCCAGTTCTTGACTCGCGTTTTAAACATGTTGTTTACATATATGGGTTTATCTGTAGCATAAGCGGTTGTCATGGTTCCTCTCCCCACAAGTATCGAGGCAGCGCTTAAGGATGCCGGATTCTCCGGTACCGAGATCATCATCCTTCGTAAATTAATGGAGGAGGAAGGCCTCTCTTTGCGCGAGCTTGCGGCTAAAACCGGCAAGAGCACGGGCGTACTGGATCAGGCTACAAAGAAGCTGATTCGTAAGGACATCATCATGAGGCAGGACTTCAACGGATCTTCGAAGTTTGTACTCCATTCTATTTCTGCCATTTCGAAATGGATGGCGAAAGACATGCATGAGAAGCGCGAAATGCTTTCGCGAAAATTCCAAAACTTCGAAACGTTCATTGCCACGGTGGAGTTGGATAAGAAGAGACCCGAGATTGATTACTTCGATGGCAAGGAGGGGATCATCAAGGCGTACGAAAAACTTCTCACCTTTGGTCGCAAAGAAATTCTGTATTACAACCCCGTCTTGTGGACGGCCGAAGAAGATCCACTGCGTGATTTTCGCGTGCAGTTCTTTCGCAAGTGTCGAAGTAGCGGCGTGTTCTCCCGCGTGATTGCTCCGAACACTCCACTCGGACGTCGTTACCAATCGCGTGATCCATTTGAGTATCGCAAGACTCTTCTTGTAGATGAGAACGTGCATCCCTTCACTTTTGAGAAAGCGATCGTGAATGGTGTGGTGGCGTGTTTCAACCATGCAGAGGATCGCGCGTGCTTCCTGCGGTTCCCGGAATTTGCCGAACAGGAGCGCCTTGGCTTTGAGCATATTTGGGCTCGGGAAAGCGCAAAACAGCAGTCCGGGCAGGCGCCAGCTTCGTTGCCGGTACAGCCTGTGCAAGAGAAGCCACCACTGACGACAAAAACATTCTCTGCCTTGCGAGAATTCTTCGTGAGTAAGAAAGGCATCGCGAGTGTGGTCGCATTCGCTGTGCTCTCGGGGCTCATCACCGTTGGTCTCTACATGCGTACGTCCTCCATGAACTTGCAGCGCATGAAAGACAGAGTGGAGGCGATTGCGACGACAGCATCATTCCAATTTGATGCGCGTGATCTAGATAAGTTAAGAGTGGAATCAGATTGGAAACGACCGGAGTGGGCGAAAGTGGTGAATCAGCTGAGGGAAATTCGGCAGAGCAATGAAAATATTCTGTACACGTACATCGTACGCAAACGCGCTGATGATCCTTCGAAAGGAGAATTTGTCGCAGACTCTCACTCGCTCAACCCGTACGCCAATGTGGATGATGATCCCACAAATGATGTGAATGTTGGAGTCGACAATGATAACGTGATTGATCCGCAAGGGGAGGAGCTTCTTCAATGGCCAGGTCAGAAGTATGACTCCATGCCAAAAGAGGCTTTTGAGGCCTACAGTGAGCCAAAAACCACAAGTTCGTTTTACGAGGACCAGTGGGGGCGTGTGCTTTCTGGCTATGCGCCAATTAAGAATGATCTTGGTCAGACAATTGCCGTGATGGCGGTAGATATGGAGTATGTGCATTTGGGCGAATTTAATGCACAGACATTCAGGCCTATCTTTTATTTTGTCGGATTCCTGTTCTTATTCCTCCTCATTCGTTTGTTCGCATTTAACAAATCTGTGCGAGAAGAAATAATGGCCTTCCTTAAGACGGTTCGCGTGCGTTGGTACGTCCCCGTTCTTCTCGTTGCGTTAATATTGTCGATTGTTGGAGTGCGGTACTACTTGTGGTCGCGAGCGGTACATTCAGTGGGGTTGCGCATGCAGTCCATTGCGGCGACTGCAGCAAAAGATTTTTCAGCTTTGGATTTAAATAGTCTGCGAAGGGCAGAGGATATGAAGACGGAGACGTATCAAGAGGCGTTTAGATTGTTGAATGAAATTCGTTACGCAAACCCAGAAGTACGTTTTGCTTATATTTTTAGGGAAACTGATCAGCCTGATATGTTCGAGTTCGTGGTTGATGCAGATTCAAATTTCTTCATACAAGAGATACCTTTTGATGCCAACTTTGATAGTGAGTTAGACGAGGCAGATGAGATAGCTTATCCAGGCAAAGCGTATGATGTAAGTAATGCACCTGGCTTGCTTTATGCTGTAGAAACAGGGTTGCCAACATATGATTTAGGAGCTGATCAATGGGGCGATTGGATAAGCGGAGTAGCCCCAATTCGTGACTCCAGCGGAAATTTGATGGGTATTGTCGGAGTAGATTTTGATAAAACGAAAATTAATAAACCGTAAATTTTACCTGATGGATGGTTAACATTTGACAGCGCGTGTGTGGTGCACTTAACTGTACCTTCGTTCTTATGTTGCATAAGCAGTTGCGTATCGGCAGAAGTAAAATACAAGGCAAAGGCTTATTTGCAGTATCTCAAATCAACAAGCATGAGGTCATTCATGAGATGGAAAGAAATGATTTTCCTAAAGTGCAGATTAAGGAGTTGAAAAGTTGGTCCCAAAAGAAAATAAATGCTTTTTTGCATTATGCTTTTCAAGGAGGTAAGACCTTTTATTACGGAATGAATAAGAATGATGCTTCATTTTTTATGAATCACAGCTGTGATCCTAATTGCTGGTATGACGGAAAAAATCGGATTGTTTCGAGGCGGGTAATAAGCCCTGGGGAAGAGCTTACAATCGATTATGCGATGATAATGAGTCCTTTTGGTCTAGAGAGGCCATTTTTATGTTGCTGCGAAGCAAAAAAATGCAGAGGAGAGATATCAAAGTTTGATTGTCTAAATAATGAATTGCGAAAGAAGTATAAGGGCCATTTCCTGCCGTTTATTGAGGAGAATTTCAAAACCTTCAAAAAAATGATTGATTGAGATTTTTACTTAAAAATGGTAGAATAGTCGTACAAACAGATGAAAAAAATAACTCAAAAATTTAAGGGCATTTTATCTGATTATGAGTATGTGCTCTTTATTGTTCTTGGGGCTGTGTTCATTATTTCGGTCACATACTCTTTGCTCAACTATACACAGGACCTCTTGAAGCAAAGATTGAAAGATCGCCTTCAGTCAATTGTGGCAACTGCTGCTCTGCAATTTGACGGAAGAGAAATTCAGGCCTTGCATGAGCAAGGATTAGAAGCTGTAGGCACTGATTTATATAGAAAGAATATTCTTAAGCTTCAATCAATCAGAGAAGCTAATCATGACATTCGATATGCTTACATTTTTGCAAAAACTGATGATGTAAACACAGTTGTGTATGTTATTGATGCAGATGCAATTTCAATTGCTCCAGTTATTGATTTTAATGAAGATGGAAAAATTGATTCAGACGACGTCAGTGAACCAGGAGAAGAATACGATGTTTCAGAAGTTCCCGTGCTTCAAAATGAAGCCTTTCAAACTCCTTCGATCGACGAGGAAATGACTGTAGACACTTGGGGGACCTTTTTGTCGGCATACGCGCCAATTTTTCTTCCAGATGGAACTGCTGCGGGCACTTTAACAATTGATGTGGAGGTGACAGATTACATAAGGATTGTGGGTGCAACCTTCACTCCCTTCATTTTATTCATTGTTGCTCTCTTGCTAACGATTTTAACTTTGACGCATATTACAGTCCGAATTTGGAAGAAGAGGGTTGAAATTGTTAAGGAACTTGATCGTCAAAAAGACGAACTCCTGGGTCTCGTTAGTCATCAGCTGGCAGCACCTGTTTCTGCAATTAAGTGGTACATCGAAATGTTGCTTGATGGAGACCTAGGTGAATTAAAGCCAGAGCAGAAGCAGCAGCTTGAGACTGTGCAGCTTTCTACCGGCAACCTTTCTGATTTGATTGGAATGATTCTCGATGTGTCTCGCATTCAACTTGGACGCATTAGGATCGATAAACAAGAGTTGGATCTTAATGTCTTCTTTAAAGAGATTTTGGATGTTGTAACGCCAAAGGCTATTGAGAAGAAGATCGACTTCCAGAAGAACATGCCTGCAACGTTGCCTATGGCAATGCTTGATAAGCGTTACACACGCATGACCATCGAAAACATGCTTACGAATGCCATTAAATACACGGCCAACGAAGGTAAGGTTCACATTAACGTGACGATCACAGACAACGTAATGCGGGTGATGGTAAAGGACACGGGTTGTGGAATCCCTGTTGCTGATCAAAAGAACATCTTCGGTAAGATGTATCGCGCAAGCAACGTGCGCAACAGCTCAATTGATGGAAATGGTTTCGGTTTGTATATCGCAAAGAGCGCTGTCGAAAGTCAGGGTGGAAAGATGTGGTTCGAAAGTCAGGAGAACAAGGGGACCACGTTCTACGTTACTTTGCCGCTGCAGGATCAGAGTCCTCAGAAGTAAGCTCAAATGAGCGTTGCATGACCGTGCTTAGGTCGACTTCTTCTACCTGCATGTCTTCCACCGAGAAGTCTCGCAGGATTTGCGTTGTGACTTTTGCAAAAGCAGGGCGAGGGATGGTGAGCTCGAAGTTAAAGGGATCAATCTCTTGCAAGGAATCCGGCGCTACCAAGCTGCCCAACTCCTGAATCTGTTTTGGTGTTACCGCTTCGGCAAAACGCAGACTCACACGCTTTTCTGGCTGCGTGAGTTCAATCAGATTTACCAAGGCGTCGTCGTACATCAGGTTACCTTTGTTGATCACAATTACTCTGGAGCAGAGGTTCGAAATATCCTGCATGTAGTGAGAAGTGAGAAGGACCGTCGTTCCATTTGTGCGCTGGTACTCTCTCAAAAATTCCCAAAGGTTTTTTTGCGAAACGACATCGAGACCAATGGTGGGCTCATCCAGGAAGAGCACATGTGGTTTGTGCAGAAGAGAAACAACCAACTCACACTTCATGCGTTCACCCAAAGAGAGTTGGCGCACGGGCCTTCGAATGACTTCTTGCAGACCAAGAATTTCTACCAAGTGGTCCATGGCCTTTCTCCATTGTGCTTGTTCGAGATCGTACAAATCCCTGTGCAACAAAAACGTATCGAGTGCGGGGAGATCCCAAATGAGTTGAGACTTTTGTCCCATCACAAGTGAAATCATTTTTTTGAATTGCTTGAGTCGCTTTGAAGGATCGTAACCAAGAACACTCGCGCCGCCGGAGGTTGGCTGCAAAATACCGGAGAGCATTTTGAGAGTGGTCGTCTTGCCTGCACCATTTGGCCCAAGGAATCCCACAAATTCTCCAGATTTAATGGAGAATGAAATGGCATTCACTGCCACGCACTCCTTCCATTGCCTGCGGAAGACACTCTTGAGAGTCCCAACCATGCCCGGCTCTTTTTCGTAGGAGCGGTACACACGCGTCAGCTTGTCGGCAACAATGATGGGTGGCATATCTTAAGAAGAAGCGGAGGAATACGAGCGTACCATGTTTTTGAGCAGATACATGGCCCCTACATTCGCTGCTACGGCCATAGCGAGGAGAATCAGAATAGAGAAAGAGCCTTTATACACTTCCAGCGCTACAGAGTAGTGCAGCACTCCCGCAGAGATGATCATGAGGAGCAGATTGCCCGATCGCAATATGGGAATTGTGCGAGCTCTGTCGAAGTATTCCCAGAGTCCTGCGCTCGGATCCCATCGACCCCAACGAATAGCTGGGATACAAATACAAAGCACGACACCAATTTCTACCACTGCAGAGATGATGGCGATGAGTATGGCCCAGGCTGCGAGCCAGGCCGACAGTTGCCATACAAGAATCCCCGCACCTACAAAAATGTGTGGTATGAACCAGACCAGACCCATGTCCTCAAGGAATAATCTCACCACAATCCCCGGTGGCTGGATGAGCCAGTAATCAAATTGCCCCGTCCACACGCAGCGACCCAAGTGCAACACCACTCCGTGCACAATACTTTGTGCGATTCCCGTCGCGAGAAGTGTCATTCCCAAAAACACGACGAGTGTGTGGCCATCATTCCCAAAAATATTTTCTCCGCTTGCCTGGTACGCGAGGGCGCCGAACAACACTTGAATCGCAATAGTGCACCAGATAGTGAAGACCCACACCACAACGTTCATGCGGTACGCACTCCAACGAGCAATATGCAGCTTGGCTGCCCACAGGAGCAGCTTCGCTGTCTTTCGCCATTCAGGGATCTTTTTTTTACTCATATCAGTTTCCAACGGCATCGAAACGGCGTAAGCCTGCGCCCCAGGTTATTCTTAGCAGTGCACCAAGGATGACGATCCAGATGAGCTGCCCGAGTAGTGCTTGTTTCACGTTCTCAAGACCAGGATCAATGATTGCCCGTATAGGTGCCGCAAAGACATATTGATACGGTACCCATTCACCTATTTCGCGAAAAATCGATGGCAGTAATTCCACTGGCATCACCATGCCACTGAAGAATCCAAGAATGAGAGATGTACCCGCAAAAATTCCTTCCACTTCTACAAACCAGAATGACATGAGAGCGATGAGGATATTCACCATGCATGCCACGAGAATTGCTAATGGAATAAGTGCACTCATTGCAATCAAGTGCGCCGGTGTCATACCGAGAAAAATTTGTGGGTCAAAAATTACCATCAGTGCACCAACCACAACTGTTGGTAGGGCAAGAGTGACTATGCGCGAGAGGATGATCGAAGAAATATACGACACAGCAGAACTCGGGCGTAGTAGCCACTGACTCAAGGTCCCCTCATGCACCAGTCTCGAGAGATCCATTTGGATTTCTGTGTGTGAAAGAATCGCGATAATGGTCACAAAGAAGTAGTACTGTCTCATGGAGCTACTCGTAAATTCGGCCAGCGTGACTCCACTACCCAAAAGCGATAGCCACACCAGCAGGGGAATGCTCACAGGCAAAATGACCTCAATGACCACCTGGAGCCAAAACTCACGGTGAATCATTTGCTGAGCAAGGAACACCCGTGTTTGACTGAGAGTTGAATGCATGTCAGTAATGAATTCTACCTTTGGCTGGACCTACCGCCAGGGAATCTGGCGGTAGGTTTTTGATTTCTTCTATTTCAGTATTCCCAATACTTCTTCGAGATCCTTTTTGCTGTCGCCACTGGTGAGGAGCTTGCTGACCATGGTCATGTCGATCCGCGAGAAGCAGGCGTTGCGGGCAAGATTATCTTTGCACAGATATGGCTCGCGTTCTTCTGTTGGCCTCCAGAGTGTTACTGGTGGGAATTCCACAGCGGTGTTGTCTGGAGCTTTGAAAGTCCAAGAAGGCATTTGGGCGCGTCCTACCAACTCTGCTGTAGAACCGTACAATGCAAAATTACTACTGCTACGGTCGAGAGTTTCGATAATCATGTGCATGACAGCGAATGTGCGCTCTTGAGCAAGGACAGAGATAGTCGTTTCTTTAGTGAAGAGGGGATCGGTGGTTGTTTGCAGCTTTTCCATGCCCACAACAAACGGCGGAGCATTCTTTGTTTCCACCCAAGCAAGTATGGTGTTCTTTGGAACAAAGAGGCCCACAAAGTTGGCCACGCCTTCGAGCGAGCCGGTGGGGTATGAACGCAAATCCAGTAACACGGAGGATGGAGATGTATTCAAGGCCAAGATGCGAGTGCGAATAGACTCAACACCTGCTTCGCTAAGATCTTCTGGGGTAATCACAAGTGTCTTTCCGTGCATTTCCACCTTTGAGCTGACACTTACCGTCTTCCACTTACGAATGACTTCCACGGACTTGATACCGACCTGCGCCCTGCCGTATTCAATGGTAACGCGAGAGCCCGGGATGCCACGCAGCAATTGATTGATGGTATCC
Organism: uncultured Candidatus Peribacteria bacterium; assembly: GCA_964428205.1. GTDB lineage: Bacteria > Patescibacteriota > Gracilibacteria > Peribacterales > Peribacteraceae > CAYRXE01. The sequence continues at coordinate 7,762 of CAYRXE010000037.1, forward strand.
ATGTTCGATGTGCGCGTGATTTCCTTGGTACCGATCTTGTGGATTTCGTCTCCTATTTTTAGCCCAGCAGTCTCGGCAGGTGAGCCCTTTGCGATGGCAGTGATGAACACCGCCAAATAATTCTTTTGCAGAGTGACGCCAATGTCCACCAGTCCGTCATTCGACTTAGCACTTGAAGAACTGCTCTTGGCAGAAGAGCTTGTGCGAGTCTTGGCAGAGGCTGTCTTGCGCAGTGCGGAACGAGCCTGAGCACGATTGGCGGTAATACTCGCGCGAGCCGAGGAACTACTGGAGGAGACCGCTCCGAGTGTGATCTGAGGAGCAATCAGCGAGCAGATCGCGAGACCTGCGAGGAGAGAACGAGAAAAGGAGAACATGAGGGTAGGGGAAAGAGTCGCTTCTATTCCACAGGAGTGTGGACAGTGGCGGCAGAGCTTTCTAAGAAGTCGGTTGGGGCAACGTAGACTTTTTGGCTTAGTGGAGGGCTGGATGTGGTTCTACATACAGAGAGAACGGAGCTTATTCTGTCCACTTAACGTCTTAAGGATTTCGTCGGCCATTTAAGGTTAATTGAACGTCAGTTAAGGATTTGGCGGTGGGGAATTTTAACCTGTATCAGGATGAGCTCCCTTAGCTCCTATCCACGCCTTTCCTCAAGTTGCTCTATGCTAAGCCGTACAGTCGATTTGTTTCGTGCGGATTGAGTGCGAGCCGGCTGCTTTGAAGGTTGGAATACTTCCCAAATCTTTTTCCAAATGGGCTTTCTCATTTCTTCGATCTTTTTTGAGTGCTCACGTGTTGTCTGCCTTATTGAGTCCAATTGCTGGAGCATCTCTCCCCGAAGAGCGTTGATTGCTTGCAAAACAGCGCTAACTTCTGGCTTGTTCTCACGAACGGATGGTGTTGGCGCAAGAGGCTTGGATCTGGAAATGTGATTCTGCAGAGGCGCCCATTGGTCAATTTGGGGAGGTAGTTTTTTCCCCAATGCTACAAAAAATGCATCTGTCGCTTCGACGTGCGACATTGGCTTTTGGTTCGGCGCTGCATTTGCCTGCGTCGTGTGGTTCCTCTCATTTGCAGAAATATGCACATCGCCGCCGTAGGTGCCATTGGAAAGTGAAGAACTGTCGCGAAGGGCCATAACGAGATAGGGGAAAGAGTCGTCACTATTTCACAGGAGTGAAGTTGGAAGCGGCAGAGCTTTCTCAGAAGTCCGTTGGTGCAATGTAGAATTTTTGGCTTAGATAAGAGATGAATGGCGTTCTATGGGGTGGGGGAACGGGCTAATTTTCGATAAACTTGAAGCTTTCTATCATTTGCCCATCGTATGTGCCCTTACCTGAGTAGCCTCCTAAAGCATAGTAAAGGGCTTCTTGTCCTATTACCCAAAAGGCAACTTTTTCAAGCTTACGATTAAAAAGAATTTTATATGCAGCAAATGAGTAGCACTCGCCATCTTTGTATTCATCAATACCAGAGACCGTACGTATAATTTCAACATTGGCAGTGTCGTTGTAGTCAAAGGGGCCAATTTTGACTGGACAATTTTTAAGCCAGTCAATTGCCTGCAAGGCATCCTGAATTTCTGCTTCATTCTTTGCATTATTAATATAAATTTTCCAAAAATCGTATTCATTTTTTTTAGTACCTATCTGAAACCCGGATTGAAATTCATGAATTACCACAACTTGTTTCTGATCATAATACTCTCCTGAGTAGATATATTTTGGATATTTTATAGAAACCCCCAAAGGACTTTCATATGATGAAAATTCATCTGGATCAAGAATAGAAGATGCACTTGAACTTTTTACTACAGAAACCGCCCCCGAACTTGAGGGCGGTTCTATATTTACTACCTTTGAGCAAGAAGTGCATAGAATGGAAACTGCCAAACAAAAAACAAGAATTTTCATTATTTCAATCTGTAAATAGTAAAATTTTCGTCGCCATTAAAGCTACTGAATTTGATTTTATGATATCCAGGAGTTTTCGTCTGTACAAAATTAGAATCAAATACCCAAATTCCATCATTTTCAATTTTCCCAATTACCATGGTGTGCTGAACAGAAAAAGATCCACCGTATATTTGGATCATATCACCACTACGCACTAAATCTGGATTACTAATAATTGATTGGAAGTTGGTGCCAATTTCTCCTTCGATTGTTCTACTCTCAATCGTTGACGATTCGTACCATGAGAACTTATTAGGCTTGTTGCTTTGAATTTGGATATCAAATCCATCCTTGAGTACATTCGTCTGCAACCAGTACTTACATTCACCCCAAAGATTATTATTGTCTCGATCGTCATTAGGATCATCCTGAATTGCTTCTCCAATCCATTTAAGTTGAGAACTTTGTGTGGA
>CAYRXE010000038.1:0-1203 GCA_964428205.1 uncultured Candidatus Peribacteria bacterium
CTCGCGAGAATATCTTCGCCACCCATGTAGCGGTGGTCGACCATACCTAAGAGCTCCTGGAACTTCTTCATGGAGTCACGTGCAACTTTGCGAATCTTGGGGTCGCTCAAGTCCTGATCCAACAGATCGAACAGTTGGAACTGCAACGCGTAAAGCGCATGCACATTGGAGAGAGCGATGTCTGCACGGGTCATAAAGTTTGTGTGGAAGATGTCGAGTCATTGTAGCCGAAAACGCCCGTCCGGTCAAAAACGGTACCTATCTACCCCTGCAAAATCAGCGCACCGGCAATTCCACGTTTTCCGCTACAGCTACACGAATATCGTCTACGAAGACCTGCGGAAATTTTTGTCCATTCCAGAGGTTGATGGAAAGCCTGCAGGCGACATCAAATTTCTGGTCCATGTTCATGTGCGGCAGAACGTGTCCCATGCGAAAGGCGATCGCCTTCACGGGTCCCATTCTAAATTGCAGATGCGTTTGTTCTGCGCCGCAGAGTTTCCACTCGGTGAGTGTTGCATTGCGAATCACGAACCTCGGCTCGGGATTTCCCTGACCAAACGGTTCGAGCTCCTGTAGCTCCTCGCACATCTTCACATTGATGTCGCGTGCTTCTACCTCGGCATCGATCTGCAATTCCGGCACCAAGTCTTCCGGGTCCAACTGCGATGCAATATCTGCACACAGCGCATCGACAATTTCTTGGTAGCGCGCGAACTCAAACGTACAGCCTGCTGCTTGTGCGTGGCCACCGAAACTCACGAACACATGGCCAATGCGCGTGAGCCCTGCCGTAATGTCGTATTGTGGAATACTCCTCAACGAAGCGGTGCAAAGCTCCCCTTCTCTACAGGCGATCATGCTGGGGCGACCGTGTGCTTCGGTCAATTTTCCTGCGACTAATCCCACCACACCCGGGGTGTAGCGTTCACCTAGGTCAGCAATCAGCGGACGCGTGACATCAATGGAAGAGAGTGATTCTTCCAGTAGCTCATGGACGAACTCCTGGCGCGACACGTTGAGGTCCTCAAGTTCTTTGAGAGCCGTTGTGTCTCCAAGTAATCCCTTGAGAGCGATCGTCGGATCGCTCATGCGACCAGCCGCGTTGATGCGTGGTGCAACGCGGAATGCCAAGTCTCGCGCGGTTGCTCCTTTGCCTACATTCGCGCTCTCCAAAAAATCTGCGAACGGATTACTCAAGTG
>CAYRXE010000038.1:1303-9739 GCA_964428205.1 uncultured Candidatus Peribacteria bacterium
ATTCTGTGGTGATCCAAGATGATGGTTTGCATGCCGCGTGCTCGCGCATCGGCAATGGCATCGGGGCACGACACACCCGTATCAATCGTGATGAGTAACTCCACCTTCTTGTCTGCGAGCTCCGCGATGTGTGCGGGTTTGAGTCCGTATCCCTCATCTTTTCTATGTGGAAGCCTGAGCACTGGCTCCACTCCCCTTCTCTTGAGCATTCTGGCAACTTGAGCGACACCCGTAATGCCATCGCAGTCGTAGTCACCAAAAATACCGATGACCTTTTTCTGCGCGATCGCGTTCTTCAGTAACTCGCACGCAATACCGAACTGCGGAAACTCCGTCACATCTGGCATCGTTCCATCACCTTGCAGACCACGTACATTCATCAAATGCTGCACGATGCTCCCTGCACCAATCACGCTCTGTGGAGCGGACCATTTTTTGCCGGTGAGTGAACGTGGAGACCTCACCAAGTGAGGGTACCAGACACGCTCCGCTTCCTGCTAAACCGTCGTGCTGGATTCGTCACAGCACTTCAAAAATGGCTTCTGGAAGCCATGTCATTCGTTCCGTACGTTACTGGAACTTAGTCGCGATTCTTCTTCTCGAGCATCCACGCACGAAGGTACGTGAAGCCGACAGCCAAGCCGAGTACAAAGATGGCGAGGACTGTTCCTGGACCCGTAGGTGCGAGTGGTGCACCACTGTGGATACCGGCGCCTATGTAGGCATTCCTATTCTGAAGACGAGAGAGCAGGCGCAATGTCTGCGCGCTGAGGGTGATGGTTTCGCCACCGGCATTCACGGTGACATCCTCATCCACCGAGACTGTAGGGATCGCTTCATCCGGAGCAGCGGTGTGACTTACTCCAACACTAGGGTTCTGCGCCTCAAGACGGGCAGCTTCGATGGCAGCCAGCTTTTCTTCCTGCATCTTTGCCTGCATATCCAAAATACGCTGAGCCATGCGTCCGTCGATGTGACGTTCGCCGTTGAGCGCCTGCTGCAGGAGCATATCTTCGATGCTTACCGAAGGAGCATCACCGAGTTCCTCATCTTCCTGAGCAACGGCTGGTGCTGCGGTGAGCATCAGGAGTGCTGCGAGCCAGATCGTGATTTGTTTATGCATCATAATAGTATAGCTCAAAAGTGGGTTTTTAACAATCAGTCCCACCATCGAAATGACAGTCCAAATAGGTCTCTAAGTCATGAACGGTGCCATTTGAATAAGCTTTGCGAGGGTCAGTTTCGCCGTCGTCGACGAGGCCATTCACATTGCGGTCTTCGCCTGAATCCCAGTACGGGAGGGAGTCCATACAGCTGGAGCCACTGCCGGTACCACAGATGGATTGGAAGCTGCCCCACGGACACTTACCGTCACACAGGCCATCGCCGTCGGAGTCGCGGCCAAGAGGATCGGTTTCGCCTTCGTCCCTGCGGCCATCGCGGTCCATGTCTTCGATGCCATCAGGAATACCGTCGCCGTCCGTGTCCCATGTGAGTGCGTTTGTTTTTCCGCGGAAAATTTCTGTGCCATCTTTAATACCGTCCGCATCACTGTCTGCATTTTCACTGTCCGTTCTGTATCCGCGTTCGAGTGCGTTGTTGAGACCGTCACCATCAGCGTCGATACCAATGTTCAGTTCGGTCTTGCCACCGATGTGAAGGAAGCAGTTGTCCTCCGGATAGAAGACTTGTTTCTCGTTACGAATAAGTCCCTTTGGCGGCTTTGCGCTCTGCTTAGCCAATTCCGTAGCGGTCTTTGGCAGATTGAATGCGGTGTAATTTGGCAACTTCTCACGCCATTCCTTTAAACGTGCGGACTGTTCTCCTGGCGACAAAAACATTTTTCCCGGGAGAGATTCTTTATTCACTTTCAACGCATCCTTCGTTTTTGGGAAACAGTATCCCCAGTAACGAATGGTTGTACTTTCACTTCCAAGCAATGCCTGCAGCGCAATTTTTCCGCTGGGGCTGATGGCAGTAGGAAGGGTGAAGACGATGTTGGTGTTCGTGGGGACAGACACGCCAAGAGTAATTTCTTCTGCCGTGATGAACCTCCATGGTACTTCGGTCTTGGTGCGACTTTCGATCACGCGAGAGACCATATCGCTCAACTCCGGACCGGTTCCCAAAATGCCCATCGAGCTCCAGGTGAGGAACGCGAGAAGTACGCCGATTCCTGTGTGTTTGTGTTGCATAGATGTTTCTCCTAAGTATAGCAGATTTTCACTTTCTCTTCCAGTTCTCTGGTACCATAGAAAGCGCAATGGCACGCGATTTTTACACGATTCTCGGCGTTTCGAAGCAGGCTTCGCAGGACGACATCAAGTCGGCCTACAGGAAGCTCAGCAAAGAGCTGCACCCCGATAAGCACAAAGGAGACAAAACCAAGGAGGAGCAGTTTAAAGAAGTGAACAAAGCGTACGAAGTTCTGGGCGATGCCGACAAGCGCAAGCGCTACGATCAGTTTGGTGAAGCAGGTGCACAGGGAGGGTTCGGCGGCGGCCAGGGATTTGGTGGTTTTGACTTCAATGGATTCCAGCAAGGCGACATGAGTGGCTTTGCCGATATGTTCGGCGATCTGTTTGGCGGAGGACGTCCGCAGCGCGAGTCGGATGAAGGTGGAGACTTGGAAGTACAGATTGGTGTGAAGCTGACGGACGTCGTGCAGGAATCCGAACGTTCTTTTAGCGTGCGAAAGTTTGTGACGTGTGATGTGTGCTCTGGCAGTGCCACCGAAAAAGGCACACACATGAAGACCTGCCCGGAGTGTTCCGGCACCGGACAAGTCGTGCGTACAGCGCAGTCACTCTTTGGCCGCATTCAGCAGCGCATGATGTGTCCGACGTGTAAGGGATCTGGAAAAATCCCTGAGAAACCCTGCAAAAAATGTAGCGGCGAAGGACGCGTACAAGAGAATGCGAACATCACGGTCAAAATCCCCGCTGGTATCGATCACGGTCAAACCCTCAGGGTGCGCGGAGAGGGCCACGCAGGGCGCAGGAAGGCTGCTTCGGGTGATTTGTACGTCCATGTACGCATAGAGAAGGATCCACGCTTTACGCGCGACGGAGCAGACATTAGCGGCCATGCGATGGTGCATGTCTTAGATGCCATCCTTGGTACCGAGATCGAAGTCGAAACTCTCCACGGTCCGGTGAGGCTCAAGGTTCCCGAGTCCACACAGCCTGGCACTGTTCTGCGCATCAAAGGAAAAGGATTACCCGTGCTCAGCAGTAGTCGTCACGGTGATCACTTTGTCGAAGTGCACGTGGAGATTCCTAAGAAATTATCTAAGGCCGAGAAGAAGCTTTTGGAGGAGTGGCGCGAGGTTCGTTAGAAGTAAGGCAGGTCACGAATGTAAGGAGGTAAGGCTCATTACTTTCCTTACTTCTTTAGATTCATTACCTCTTTAGATATCCAGGTTTCCCAAGCCATCATCCCCATCCATCACAGGGGTGAGCTCTTCGCTTACGGCACCCTTGTTCTTTTCTTCTTTGAGACGCATCACCACCTGGCGGTACTCCCCTTCTCCAATACTCTCGGTTGTAAGGTCACTGAGCGCGGGCGTGTTGCTCACGTGCGTGTGCACAATGCGGCGGAAGTACGGACTCATTGGAGACAGAGCGATCCTATTACCTGTCTTCCGTACGAACTCTGCCTTCTGCTCGGCAATCTTCCTTACCTTATCTTCTTGGATTGCGCGGTAGCCATCGACATCTAGCACAATAAAGGGAGCCTTTTCTAACTTTTGTTTGCTCCTGAGGATCGACTTCAAAATGTTCTGGATGGCATTCAACGTCTCACCATGCCAACCGATGATGCGGCTTGCTTCGTTGCTCGCGATATCGACGCGAATGATGTCGCCCTCGTTCTTCACCGAAATTCCGTCAAAGCGGAAAGCGAAGTGCGAAAGGATCTCCTGAAGCGTTGATGTGATCAGCTCGGCGTTCATTGGTGTGGATCGTAGCGCATGGCCCAAGCCTGTGCCAGAGGTGTCCTATCGCTTCTCTATCAATGCAATGCAGCGCTCCCTGGCGAGCTCGAGAAGCTCCTGCAGCTGTGCCGCTACGTCGCGTTGGCAATCGGATAATTCGTCGATTTCTTTCTGCACTGCCGCAATCACGTCATTTCCCATTTCCCAATCCAGGCGAACCTCTTCCATATTGCGGATGGCGTTGTTTTTGTCGACATCAGCGCGATCGAGTTCTCTGCCTGCGTCATGCACGATCGCGGTCATTTGTGTGTATTCCTGCTCAGAAAGAGCCTTCTTATTCCTCAGAAATTCCAAAGCGTTTAGGAATGTCTTTCGTGCATCGGTCTGCGTGTTTTTATCGAGACAATGCGCGCACGAGATTCGTGTACGGCGAATATGCGCAGGGCACACAGGCGCATCTACCAAGATCCCCTCTTTATTCGTGATCAGTCTTTCGTGTGCGAGTCCGCACGCAGGTGAGCTGAGGGTATCGAGAATCGCCAGTGTGTGTCGTGCGGATTTCATGGGTTGCTGATCTTATACTCGTGCCTGTTTGATACAACGAAAAAACCCCCGGGTGACGGGGGTTTTCTTTAAGAGCAAACCAAGAGATTAACGAACAGCGTCCTTCAATGTCTTTCCAGCCTTGAAGGATGGGACCTTCATCGCAGGGATGGAGATCTTCTGGCTCGGGTTGCGTGGGTTCACGCCCATACGAGCAGCGCGGTTAGAAAGCTTGAACGTTCCGAAACCAGTGATGGTGACGGGTGTTCCCTTCTTGAGGTTCTTTACCACAAGATTGATGATTGCCTGCAGCGAGTCGCCAGCAGCACGCTTCGTGATTCCTGCTGCATCTGCGATTGCCGCAATGAGGTCCTGCTTGGACATAGCGGTAGGGGGAAGGGTAATAAGACATTGGCATTCTAAAGCCACAAAATCGGCCTGCAAGCGTCGTCAAACGACGTTTTTGGCTTGCAGAAGTCATATTTGCTTTACAATGGCTTACCAAGGCCAAAAAGATTGAATACAAAGACTGCTCGTTACGGAGCCAAAATGTCCGCTTTGGCATGCGAAAAACTGCAACTTCGGACCGTCAAGACTCCTCATCGACCTCTTTTTGCCCTCCGCACCGCTCCATTTTAGATCATCACTTTTCGCCGTGCGCTCAGGAGAAATCGTCACATGTTTGACACAACACAGTTCCGTTCCTACCCTCCTTGTCATTGTCCGCTCCACCTTTTCCTTGTCATGAGCACACATCTCGTCATCGTCGAAAGCCCCACGAAGGCCAAAACCATTAAGCGCTTTTTGGGAAAGGACTACATTGTGGAAGCGAGCATGGGTCACGTGCGCGATCTTCCTTCCAGCACACTTGCCGTGGATGTCGATAACGATTTCACGGTGGAGTACGAAGTGCCGGAAGAAAAAGCTGCAGTGGTGAAGAGGCTCAAGGCCGCACTCAAAGAAGCTGATGACTTGTGGATCGCGACTGATGAAGACCGCGAGGGAGAAGCGATTGGTTGGCACCTCACGCAAGTGCTCAAGCAAAAGCCAGAGGATACGAAGCGCATTGTGTTCCACGAAATTACCGACTCAGCCATCAAAGCTGCCGTCGAAAACCCTCGCACGCTCGATATGAAGCTCGTCGATGCGCAGCATGCACGCCGCGTATTGGACCGTTTGGTGGGTTATACCCTCTCCCCTTTCTTGTGGAAGAAGGTGTACCGCGGACTCAGTGCCGGTCGTGTGCAGTCTGTTGCCGTGCGCATTATCGTAGATCGCGAGCGCGAAATTAAAGCGTTCGTACCGGAGGAGTACTGGTCCCTCACGGCGGAATTGGAGACGGCAAAAAAGGAAACCTTCACCGCAGCACTCTCGCGTAAGGACGGAGAAAAGTTTGTGCCGGTGAGCAAAGAAGAGAGTGATCAGGTTCTCAAAGATCTCGAGAATGCTTCATATGAAGTGGCGAAGATTGATGAGAAAGAACTCAAGCGCAATCCCCCAGCTCCATTCACCACATCTACTCTCCAGCAGGAAGCTGCACGCAAGCTTGGCTTCTCGGTAAAGCAGACGATGGTGATCGCGCAGCAGTTGTACGAAGGTGTGTCGCTTGGTAAAGGCGAAGGCATGATGGGTCTCATCACGTACATGCGTACCGACTCGGTAAACCTGAGTGAGAAGGCTCTGAGTGATGCAAAGCAGGTCATCCAAGAGCACTACGGACGCGAGTACGTCCTTAGCGAACCTCGCAAGTACAAGACGAAAAGTAAGGGTGCGCAGGAAGCACACGAAGCGATTCGCCCAACAGAACTTTCTCGCATTCCGGCATCTCTCGCAGACGTATTGGATCACCAGCAGCTCAAGCTCTACACGCTCATTTGGAACCGCACGATGGCAACACAGATGCCACCGGCAGAACTCAAGCGCGTTGGTGCCGATATCAAAGCAGATAAGTACGAGTTCCGCGCCACCGGTCAGACCGTCACGTTCGATGGTTACTTCAGGGTCTACCAAGAAGGTCGCGACGAGAACGATGCGAAGAAAGAAGATGACGTCGACGATGGCGACAAGTTGCTTCCACCACTCGCTGTTGGTGATGCACTCACACTCGATGAGCTCCTCCCAGAGCAGCACTTCACCAAGCCACCTGCCCGCTACACCGAAGCAAGTCTTGTGAAGAAGCTCGAAGAAGAAGGCATCGGTCGTCCGAGCACCTACGCTCCTACGATCTCGACTGTGATCACGCGTGGATACATTCGCAAAGATGGTAAGCAGCTCATTCCAGAGGACGTTGCCTTCACGGTCACAGACCTCCTCACAGAGCACTTCCCAGACATCACGGACCTCGCGTTTACGGCCACCATGGAGCAAACGCTCGATGATATCGCCGAAGGCGAGATGAAGTCTGGAGCGTTCCTTGGGCACTTCTACGGACCATTCAAAGAGCTCGTGGATCAGAAGACGAAGGACCTGAGCAAGAAGGATATTTTGAAGGAGAGAATCCTTGGTGATGATCCAGAAACAAAGCAGCCGGTTGTTGTACGCACAGGACGTTTTGGTCCGTACGTGCAGCTCGGCCGCCCTGAGGATCAGCCAAAGGAGAAGAAGAAAGAGAAGCGCGTGAAGCTCAAGAGTGCATCCCTCCCTAAGGGTGTCTCCCTCGATGATGTCACGTTGGAACAGGCACTCTCGCTCCTCGCCTTCCCAAAGACGCTTGGCGAGATCAACGGTGAACCACTCGTCGCAGCATTCGGTCGCTTTGGCCCGTACATGAAGGCCGGAGAAACATCGGTGTCGCTCGGTAACGAAGACCTACTCACGCTCACGTACGAGCGCGCAGTGGAGCTCTTTACCACGGCCAAGGAACGCAAGGCAGCAGCAGCCATGCCACTCAAGACGTTCGAGGCAGATCCAAACTCTGGAGGCTTGGTGCAGATCAAGACTGGTCGCTTTGGACCCTACGTCACCGACGGCAAAACGAATGCGTCTCTTGGTAAGAAGTTCGCACCCGAAACCATCACCTTCGACGAAGCCGTAGCGCTCCTCAAAAAGAAGCGCGAAGCTCCTCCGAGTAAGTGGGGCAAAGGAAAGTTCGCGAAGAAGAAGGCTTAGTCTTCGAGAAGATCCTGGACCCTCTGGTGCGTAGAACGTTGCACAGAACCAGTGTTGTCTTGTGATTCTTGCTTGATTACAGCGAGAGCTCTCTGTTGGTCGTAATCACCTGTATACAGCGTGCGCACAGCGATGCCACTGTCGTCGTTTACATCGGTCATCACGCCCGCGTCGCTTGCGATGTCATCCAGTGTGGAACAGAGAATGACGGACTTTGAACGCGCGTCTTCTGTAATTTCTTGCGTGAGGCCTTGCTTCACTTCGGTTAAGTCACTCGTCCAATAGTATTCAGGCTTTGGTGTATCCGAGGGTTGTGTGACGCGGAAGTACATCACGTACGCTGGGTCGATTCCCATGTTGCGCAACTCTTCGGTGTCCACTCGCTGGCCTCTTTCTTCTCTGCGGGTTCGACCATCTGCGTGTTGAGTCTGCGGAAGCGTTACTTCTTCTTTCAAAAACTTTCTTTTATCGGCCTCGGCAAAGCGACTCGTGTGTTCGAGGTAGAGAGCGAGTACCTCTGGCTGTTTGATATGTGCAGGGAGAGCGTTGAGAAGCTTAGGGTCATCCAGCATTTCGTAGACCATAGGATGCACGTCTGTTTTGCAAAGGCTCAGTGCTGCTTCCAAGGCGTTATTTTGGTGGATTTCGGACATCAAGACATTATAGCGAAAAAGGCAGTAGGCCGCTATCATCCGCTGGCCCCTTAGGCGCGTAGCTCAGCTGCCTAGCCCGCAGAGCGGGCGTGATAAAACAGAAAGCTCGGTCCTCAAGGGTTCCTTACAGCATCGTTCGTATATAGGCGCGTAGCTCAGCTGGTAGAGCACAGGTCTCCAAAACCTGGGGTCGCAGGT
>CAYRXE010000039.1:0-9166 GCA_964428205.1 uncultured Candidatus Peribacteria bacterium
ATTATTGCGTGATGATACGTTCGTATTTCTCCACCATTTTGTTGACATCAAAAAGTTCGCGTGCCGTTTTTTGGCCCTGTTCTGCGATTGCAGAACGGCGCTCAGGATTCAGTAATACTTCTACCGCTTCCTTGAGCGATTGAGGGTTGTCGGCTGTAGCGACCAGAGCATCTTTATCGTGTGTGAGGTACCCCGCAATGCCGCACGCATCGGTCACGATGGTGGCTACTCCTAGGCTCATCGCTTCGGCTGCAGCGAGGCCAAAGGGGTCATTGGTGCGCGAAGGCAGTACAAACACATCGAGTGACTGGTAAAAGGCGCCCAAGTCATCCGTGTGTGTCATCAGGCTGATCCTTGGGTGCTCCGTCCCCTCTCGTAGTGTGATGTCTTGAATGTAATTCCGTAAAAAACTTTCTTCCGGTCCTTCACCAACGATCTTCACATGCACTTGTGGCAACTCACGTGCAGCCGCGAGCAACACATCGAGCCCCTTTTCTTCTGCGAGACGCGCGACAGTTCCGATTGTTAAAGAAGAGAGAGAGGAATGCGAAGAGAGAGAGGAGTTTGAAAATCTTTCGAGATCAATGCCATTGGGAATGGCCACCACGTTCTTGTAACCAAGTCCTTCATAGATTTTTTTGCTGATGTCCGACACAACGACGGTCGTGACTTTTTGGCTTAGGCTTCTTAAGTTTCCCAGCCAAGGATTTTTGCTCAGCCAGCGGCCCACAGGATCGTGCTCGACCCAGATAACTTTGATCCCCCGCCTCATAGCTTCTTCGGTCAGCAGTAATTTTTCACTCATACTCAGCATCACGATGGCATCGCACGTGGGTAATGCCTCAATCAATTTCTTCTGCATTGCATTCTTTCTCCAAAAAAAACTCAGTGCGCCAAACTTGGTCACGGGAGGAATGCCGATTTCCAATCTTTCTGTTTTTGCCCTGAGCGTCTCGCTCCTTTCTAAAAGAACCGGGCAGTCACCCAAAAATTCCACCGTGTGGCCACGAGCCATAAGCCCTTTCATAAGGCTCAAGGTCTGCACTTCGCTGCCGCCCATGCGGCTCTCGAGCGGAAATCTGGTAAAGAGGATGTTCATCGCTTGGTGATCTTTTCCTGTCCGTTCATGTATGGCTGCAACACTTTGGGGATCCGCACCGATCCATCTTCATTCTGATAGATCTCCAAGAGTGGGATGAGAATGCGAGGTGATGCAATCAACGTGTTGTTGAGCGTGTGCACAAACTTCTTTTCACCCTCAGCTGTTTCGTACTTGATGCCCAAGCGACGTGCCTGGAAGTCGCCAAGGTACGAACAGGAGTGCGTTTCGCCGTAGGCGTTGCGACTTGGCATCCATGTTTCGATGTCCTGCATAAAGACTTTTCCTTTGCCCATGTCTCCGGTGCACACATTCAAGATTCTGTATGGCAATTCGAGTGCCTTGAGGACCTCTTCTGCATTTGTGCGGATTTCTTCGAACAACTTCATGCCGACTTCTTCATCTGCTTCGCAGAGCACGACCTGCTCAACCTTTTCGAACTGGTGCACGCGGTACAAACCATGTGTGTCCTTGCCGTATGTGCCAGCCTCGCGGCGGAAACACGCAGAGTAACCGCAGTAGCGCGTTGGCAGGAGCGAGAGTGGCAGCACTTCGTCTTTGTGGTAACTGCAAACAGACACCTCAGACGTTCCAATCAAAAACACATCATCGGATTCGATAGCTTCTCCGCGTGCAGGCTGCGCGCCAACTGCATACGTCTGTTCCTCTGCACCTGGGAAGAATCCTGTGCCCATGAGGCACTCCCACGTGGCCATCAGGGGCGGATTGAACATAATCCAACCCTTTTTAATTAGCGTATCCATCGCAAAGCGCATGACTGCCTGCTGCAAACGAGCACCATCTCCCTTAAGGAAGTAACTGCGTGAACCCGAGACCTTCACTCCCCTCTCGATATCGATGATGTCGAGTTCTTTGCCGAGTGTCACATGGTCCTTTGGCGTGAAGCTGAATGTCGTTGGCTTACCTTCGACGCGTGCTTCCACGTTTTCGCTGTCATCCTTACCAACCGGAACAGATGGATGTGGGATCTGCGGGAGCATGAGCAGATCTTTCTGGAAGCGAACCTCCAAGAGTGCGAGTTCTTCTTCCTGCTTCTTCAATTTTTCACCAAGCTCCTTCATGTCTTTAATAGCCGTCTCCTTCTCATCACCTTTCATAGTAGGTACTGCCTTGCTGACCTCGTTCTTCTTCTTGCGCATGTCTTCCACCACCGGAATCAAACTGCGACGCTCTTCATCCAATTTCAAAAATGCAGGAACATCGATCGCGATGCGCTTCTTCTTTGCAGCATCTGCGTAGACGTCGGGCCGTTTGCGAAGGTCATTGAGGTCGATCATTGCGACGGGATGATAGGGCTTTTTCTCTTCAGCTGCCAGAAATTGTCCTTACGCGGATTCTTTCGATTTAGCCTTCTGGGCAGAATTTTTCCGCTACACTGCTCTGCTCACATTTCGTGAGACGGTTCCTGCAAAGGAGCCTTGTTCGTTTCCATCAACGGGAGGTTTAACCCATGTTCCGTGTTCTGACGTCTGTGTCCGACAAGACTGACTTGGCCAAGTTATTGTTGGGGCTACGAAAGGTGGCTCCTCACGGCTTGGAGATTATTTCGACCGGAGGTACTCAACTGCATCTCGTCCAAGCGGGTCTCCAGGTGGTTCCGGTTGAGGCATACACCCAGATTCCTGAAGGTATGGATGGGAGAGTAAAAACACTCACCCATCGCATCGCAGCTGGTTTACTCTATGCAGGTTCAAGACATGATGACTATATGAATGTTGTCGGAGCAAAGCCGATCCATATGGTTGTTGTGAACTTTTATCCCTTCGAGCAGAAAGTTGAGTCGAATGCTCACTTCGATGAGTGCATTGAGAACATCGATATCGGCGGTCCCACCATGTTGCGTGAGGCGATTAAGAATCACGCAAATTGTCTTCCTATATGCTCTCCGACTCAGTACGAAAGAATTCAGAAGACTTTCCAAGCTGCTGGGAAGTTGGACCCAGCTTGCTTCGACTTAGATGCTCGGATAGGTCTTGCCGCAACTGCGATGCGTGCAATAACTGAATACGATGCTCCGATTTGCCGCTACCTAGAAGCGTGCGAAGCGGAGACAATGTCGTGAACTTAAACGGACCTCCCGTTATCCACCGCCCAGCTCTTTCTCGGAAAGGGCTGGGCGGTAGTTTTGAGTGCTCAAAAATACGGGTCTTTCTCAGGTCTCCCCTATTCCTGGCTTCTCCTTCGTGCTACCCTATGGGATCAATGCCAGCATCACTCTCCACAACGTTCGGCGATGGTAAAAAGCCATTCAGGCTTGTGTCGGATTTTAAACCCACAGGCGATCAGCCTGCGGCTATCAAGCAACTCGTCAAAGGTTTGAACGATGGGGTAAAGCACCAGACTCTGTTGGGTGCGACAGGAACAGGAAAGACCTTCACGATGGCGAATATCATCCAGGAGGTGCAGCGCCCCACGCTCGTGCTCGCGCATAACAAAACTCTCGCTGCGCAGCTCTGCTCCGAATTCCAAAACTTCTTCCCCGATAACGCAGTTAGCTACTTCGTCTCGTACTACGACTACTACCAACCAGAGGCGTACTTGCCGACGACCGATACGTACATCGAAAAAGATGCGAGCATTAACGAGGAGATCGAAAAGTATCGCCACGCAGCAACCATGAACCTGCTCACGCGCAAAGATGTGCTCATCGTTGCATCGGTCAGTTGTATCTACGGTCTTGGTAACGTGGAGAACTACGAAGCTCTCGCTATCACGCTCGAGCGTGGTCAGCAGATCAAGCGCGATCAGTTCCTCCGTCGCCTCACTGACATTCAATTTAGGCGTTCTGGCATGGATTTTAAGCAAGGTATGTACCACGTGCTTGGCGATACGGTCGAAGTGTTCCCACCCAGCGCCGATACGGTCATCCGCTTCGAAATGCCGTTTGATGAAATCGAAGTGATCCAAGAAGTCGATAGCTTCACGGGAGAAGTACTCCAAGAACTGCAGTCCGTGACTATTTTCCCTGCGAGTCACAACGTGACAACGAAAGAAAAAATCGAAGCTGCCATCGAACAGATCAAACTCGATCTAAATTTGCGCGAAAAAGAACTGCACGACAAAGGTGAGCTCGTCAAAGCTGAGCGCATTCGCACGCGCACGGAGTACGACTTGGAAATGCTCAAAGAGACCGGCTACTGCACCGGTATCGAGAACTACATTCGCTATCTCAACAATGACGGCGTGCCGGGTCAGCCACCATCGACTCTTCTCGATTACTTCCCAAAGGATTTCCTCCTCATCGTCGACGAATCACACATCTCGATTCCGCAGGTAGGAGGCATGTACGAAGGTAACCGCAGCCGTAAGGACACACTCATTGATTACGGCTTCCGTCTGCCCTCTGCTCACGATAACCGCCCGCTCAAATTTGATGAATTTGAAGAACGCTGCGACCAGCGCATCTACGTATCTGCGACTCCAGGCAAGTACGAGTTTGCGAATACCGATAAAAAGAATCTCGCAGAGCAGATCATTCGTCCAACAGGTTTGTTGGATCCTGTGGTGACGGTCAAACCTACCAAGCACCAGATCGATGACATCTTCGAAGAGGTACAAAAGACGCTCAAGGCTGGTGAACGCGTGCTCATCACGACGCTCACGAAGAAGATGGCCGAAGACCTCACGACGTTCCTCAAAGATGCCGGTCAAAAAGTCCGTTACCTGCACAGTGACGTCGAGACATTGGAACGCATCGAAATCCTGCGCCAGCTGCGCACAGGCGAGATCGACATCATCGTGGGTATCAACCTGCTTCGCGAAGGCTTGGACCTTCCTGAGGTCAGTTTTATTGCCATTTTGGATGCCGATAAGCAGGGCTTCCTGCGCAGTCGCGATGCGCTCATCCAAACCATTGGTCGTGCCGCTCGTAACTCCAGCGGTCATGTGACTTTGTATGCCGACAAAATCTCCGATGCCATGAAAGGCGCACTCGATGAAACATCACGTCGTCGCAAGGTGCAGCAGGAGCACAACGAGAAACATGGCATTACGCCCACCACGATCATCAAGGCTGTGCATAACATTGCCGAGGAAGGAAAGGCATTGGAACTGCGCCGTCCAAAGTACGATCACACGAAGATCCCCAAGGACGAAAAGAAGCGCCTTATGGAGGAACTGGAAAAGCAGATGGAACTTGCTGCGCTCAACTTGGAATTCGAGAAGGCAGCAGATCTACGCGATGAAGTTGAACTGTTGAGGCGTGAACTTAAATAATTACTGCTTCGAAGCCGTCCAGCCGTTTGTAGGAATAACTTGGTGGCGCTTGGGACCGACTCCCAATTGGAAGACTGCCATACCTGTCTTTTCTTGATAGACCTCCACGTAGCGCTGTGCTGGATTTGGCAGGTCGCTGAATACACGCACTTCGGAAATATCGTGTGGGTATGGTTCGCTTTCGGTGATGATTGGTCGCACACGACGTAGGGCAGTTGCGCTGGAAGGTGGATAGTCGATTCCGAGTCCATCGAGTTCGTAGCCTGTGACCATAGGGATTCCTTTTCCATCGCGGCCATGCAGGTTGAGACAGTCGAGCTTGGTGAGGAAGATACCGCGAAGCCCATTGATCGCAGCAGCGATGCGCAGGTGCATAGCATCTGTCATGCCTAGGCGGCGTGGGCGCTTCGATGTAACGCCGTACTCGCCCGTGATGAGACGAATAGCTTTTCCTTTTTCGAGAGGATCTCCTGAACGCAGCATTTCTTCCACGCGCTCTCTGTACATCTGTTCTTCCACATCTCTTGTGTACGTCTTGCCGCCGTTGTCCATGCAGTAGAGTTCGGATTCTCTGCCGCCGAGTTCTCCCACGAACGGTCCGTAGCCCACACGCGATGGAATGGCTTTTGCCACGCCGTATGCGTAGCGCAAATATTCAGGAGGCAGGTTGCCACTGAGCAGGGCTCCCTGCACGCCTGTGTTGCTGGCTGTGACGTATGGGGTCGATCCATTTTGGATATCCAAACCAAATGCTTGTGCACCTTCGAAGAGAACGCGCATGCCTGACCGCACACCCTTCATAATTGTTACAGGATCTGTATCAATGATCTGCTTGAACTGCTCAAATGCATGTTTGATTTTCGCCATGCGCGAGGACCAATCAAATGCCTTCAATACTTCGACGCGCCTTTCAGCATCCGGACAAATTTCGGGCAAACGATCGAGCGTTCTCTTCATGTTGCGTTCAATCTGTGCAAACGCCCAGTCAGGATTTTCCTTGAGCTCACCCAAGCGAATGTCTAACTGATCATCAATAAATTTACGATAACGCACATCGCCGTATGCGGGGCCAATCCCCTTCCCTGTTGTTCCAATATCTCCCATCGTCGCCATGTCGATGAGCACGTGATGTGGCTGAATGAGCGACGCTTGCCCCGAAACCTGCAGTCGTTCCAACACATCTTCAATACCTGCGTCCTTCAATTCGTTTTTTTCTTTCATTAATTCTTCAAAACTCACCACAGATCCACCTGCGATGTAGAGTCTTTTTCCTGGGTACGCGACACCCGATGGAATTTGATGGAGTGCGATGGATTTATCTCCCACTTGAACGGAGTGACCAGCGTTTGGTCCGCCGTTGTAACGCACGATCATGTCGTAGTGTTCTGCGAGACCATCAACAAAACGACCTTTGCCTTCGTCGCCCCACTCCAAACCAATGACTACGTCTGCGTAGCCTTCGCCGTTATCGCCGGGGGTCCAAATTCTTGGCATAAGAGGAGGGGCATGGTCGCGAAATGGAGCCTCCTCGTCAAATTATTCCTATCCCAGGATTCTCACAGCCTCCTTGTAGCCCTCGGGCGTGCCTGTATCTAAGCGCTTTCCCTGCATTTCCACGCCCCAGATAGGCACGTGGTCTTTGCGGTGGATCAACGCATCAATCAGGCGGATCTCCCCTCCCTGGCCGCTCTCTACTTCGTGCAGTACGCCAATGACAGAATGCGGGATCAAATATTTTCCAATGATGCCGAGTGTTGTGGGTGCGGCCTCGGGCTTAGGTTTTTCTACCAGTCCCGTAACACGTTTTACGTTGCCCTTCGACTGGGCTTCATCAATCGCCACAATGCCATAACTGCTCACGCGCTCACGCGCCACGTTCTCCAGTGCCAAGAGTGCGCCGGGGTTCTGCACGTCGTGCTCTAAGTTTGCGTAGGCATCTACCAATTGCTGCAGGCCTGTTTTTTCGCCGTGGATCAGATCATCGCCAAAGAGCACGGCGACTACCGGGTCCTGCACCCAGTCGCGTGCCTGGAGAATCGCGTGCCCATCACCGTGTTGTTCGCGCTGGTAGGCCACAGAAAAACGCACGTTGTCGTATTTTTTCAGCTCACTAAGGGCGTCCAGTTTTCCCTTTTTTGCGAGTACGGCTTCCAAGTCTGGGTGTGGAGCGAAGTACTGTGGGATCATTTCTTTACCGGTGTTGATCACAAAGCAGATGTCGTCGATGCCCACGCCCAAACACTCGTCGACCAAGTGCGCGATGATCGGCTTGGTGCCGAGCGGCAGTAATTCCTTGGGTACCACTTTGGTCCATGGGAGAAACCGCGTGCCGAGTCCGGCAACCGGAAGAATGGCTTGGGTGATTTTCATGGCGCTTTAGTCTAATTGAGAATGGCCATTTGAGAATGCAGATTTTTCATTAAAGCGACTACAAACCGTCAGAACCTACTTTGACTAAACTATAGATCATTGTAAAATTTATTTGTCTTTTACAACATCGCTTAACCCTTTTGGAGGATCGTTCCGATGATGCGTTTCCCTGTAGTGAAGGCATGGTTGATTCCGCCTGATCAAGAAGCACGGATGCAAAAAGTTCGTTCGCTGATTGTTAACCAAGAAGCCATCCCCTGGTCTCGAGGCTACGAACTTCCGCTCGACGGCAAACTTGCCATGGCAGAAGTTGAACGCACCGATGACCACAAACTCATGCTGAGCATGTTCGTTGGCAAGGATGTTGCACATCTTGTCTTCGACAAGCTGACATCATCCTGTGTCACATCAGGCACCGAGTTTGAGGAGATCGACATTAAGCTCGCTGATGGCTGGGCGTGGAAGATTTTTCTGCCCTACGGATCAACGGCTGTGCACCTCGGCTGCGGCCGGTACGCAAAACTCCCTTCCAAAAAGTAGAAGTGAGTGAAAGACAAAACACCTCCCGCGTTTATCGTTGGAGGTTTTGTTGTACTTACGCTTCGTTGATTTTCACGACCTTCACGCGGTCTTCCTTTGGGATCAGGACTTTCAAAATACAATCCTTATTGAAGGTTGCGCGGATCTTCTTGGCATCCACAGATACCGGCAGCGTAACCGATCTACTGAACTCGCCCCAGTAGCATTCCTGCAGGTAATACCTATCCCCTGCGATATCGTCTGGGTTCCTGCGTGTACCGCGAATGGTGACGGTGCGATCATCGACCTCAATATCCAAATCACTCATGCGCACACCGGCGAGCAATGCCTTGATGATGTAGTAATCATCCTGCTCGTAAATATCCACAGCGAGACGTCCCGCGTGATGAGACGCAGGTGTTGGTTCGTCATTTGTAAGTTCCTCGCGTTCAAGAGCGAGGGACATGCGGGGCTCAACGTTGTCCCGCAGCGAACTGAAAATTCCGTGGAAGGGCGAAGCACTCATCTTGGTACAGCATGATACGCAGATTTGCGTATAGGCAAAATACAAAACACCGCAATAGTGGCTTGAGCACAATAGTGACACGCACCTCACATACTTCACCCTTGCCCTCTGTCAAAGCTTCAGTACACTACGCCAGCCTACGGTCAGTACATGCTACTGGCTGTGTCCTATCAATTTGTTTCTCTCCGCCCTATGCCTGCCGTCCAGCTGAAGAACACCATCCGCCGCCTGCGCTTTGAGAAGAATATGACGCAGGAAGAACTCGCTTTGCGCGTTGGCGTAAGCCGCCAGACGATCATGAGCATTGAGCAGGGCCGCACGAATCCTTCGATCCTCCTTGCCCTTAGCATCTCTAAGGCCTTGGGTGTGATTGTGACGGAAGTCTTCTCTATGGAAGGCAACCTCGCTCCAGTATA
>CAYRXE010000040.1:0-2387 GCA_964428205.1 uncultured Candidatus Peribacteria bacterium
GTCTTCATCAGGTTGGAAACCTGAGGTAATAACCATTATACGACACCCGCGTGCCAAGGATTATAGCAAGGGCTACACGCAAAACCAGAGTCTAAAAACGCAATTTAGCGCATTTGTAGGTACCGCTTTCTTTGCGGCTCCGGGAACTTCTCTATCGCATACCTAAGCATGGTACGTGGCATCTTCGCTCCGTGCTTGGCCAGGAACTTCTCTAAGAGCTTCACATCTTTCTTTCCCATCTCTCGGAGCATCCAGCCAACCGCTTTGTGGATGAGATCGTGCTTATGAGTGAGCAGTAATTCCGAAAGCTTGATAGTGTCTTCGTACTGTCCGCGACGGATCAATTCCTGAGTAGCCACGATGCCAATGCGCTGTGTCCACAAATGATTCTTTGTAACGAACGTATAAAGGATCTTGCGATCTTTTTGATCAAGCAGTGAATGACCGAGGATCTGCGGAGCGGTGCTATCGACTAAGTCCCAGTTATTCACGGCTTCGAGGTGATCCAAGTAGAACTTCACGAGCTGCTTTTTGATCTTCGGATCCTTCGCACGTTGGTACTGAGAGACAAGAATGAAGAGCCCGACCATGCGTACCTCGTGGATCTTATTTTCTAAGAGCTTCTCTACTTCTGGAAGCGCGAGATCGTGATGAAGCTTCGCCACACTGCGCATTTGTGGAACCGTCACGCCCATAAACACATCCCCTTCTCCATATTCACCCTTTCCTGTCTTAAAAAACTTGGGAAAGAACGCAGCCGAGGTTGGATCGTGCAGTGCCTTGAGATCGCGGATGACGATGGCAGCAGACATATCTGCATACTATCCATGGAAAGACGAAAGGAGTAGCGTTATGGCCATGCCCCAGAAGAAGAAAGTTACAAAGAAGTCTGCAAGTAAGAAAGAAGAGAAGCGCAGCATCTGGAAAAAGCTTGGCCCCGGGTTCATTACCGGAGCCTCGGATGATGATCCATCGGGCATTGCGACCTACGCACAGACAGGAGCGATGTTCGGCTACAGCCAGCTGTGGTTGGCGCTCTTCACGTTGCCGTTCATGGTCACAATTCAGGAGATGTGTGGCCGCATTGGCATGGTCACAGGCAAAGGACTGGCTTCTGTATTAAAAGAGAACTACGGCAAGACGATCCTCTGGTTTGCCGTCATTCTTCTGGGTATTGCAAACACGGTGAATGTGGGTGCCGACCTGGGTGCAATGGCATCGGCATCGGAGTTGGTTACGGGTATTCCCTTCACATGGTCTCTGATCGTCTTCACCGCACTTTCGCTCGGACTCCAGATCGCGATCCCCTACCACAAGTACGCGCCCATCCTAAAGTTCTTTGCCTTCTCACTCTTGGCATACGTGATCACGGTGATTCTGGTGGATCAAGATTGGACCGCGATCGCTCGCAGTACATTCATTCCATCCTTCACATTTACCGAAGAGAGGTTGATGAACGTGGTGGCAGTCCTTGGTACGACCATCGCTCCCTACCTCTTCTTCTGGCAGGCGAATGAGGAAGTAGAAGAAGAAATCGAAAAAGGATGGCTCTCGTCTTTTGGCTCCTGGATACACAAAAAGAAGATTACGAAGGAGGACATCCGCGATATGCGGCACGACACCGCCATTGGCATGACCTTTAGTAACTTCGTCATGTTCTTCATCATTGCCACATCGGCATCGACCCTCGCACGTGCAGGAATTACCAACATTGAAACCGCGCACCAGGCAGCCGAGGCACTCACTCCGCTCGCAGGAAAATTTGCCGGCATTGTGTTCTCACTCGGCATCATTGGAACGGGACTCCTCACGGTTCCGGTTCTTGCCGGAGCAAGCGCATATGCTTTTGCAGAGGCCATGAACTGGAAAGAAGGACTTTCTCTCGATTGGAAGCGCGCACAAGGCTTCTACGCCGTCATCGCCATCTCCATGCTGATTGGTGTGGCGCTGAACTACGTCGGCATCCCTCCATTCCGCATGTTGTATCTCACAGCCATCCTCAATGGTGTGCTCGCACCTCCCCTGATTGTGCTGATCGTGCTCATGGCCGGTAACAAGAAGATCATGGGCAAGGCCGCGAGCGGCAAGATCAGTAAGACGGTTGGCTGGATTGCCGCAACGCTCATGGGAGCTGCAGCTATTGCGCTGTTGTATACATTCGTCCGGTAAGCAAAAGCACGCTACAATCGGTGTTCCATGACACGCACTGTCACCCTCGTCGATTTACAGGGCACCATTCTTGAAGAATGCCCCATCCTGGAAGCACATCAGTCTCCAGGCAAACTCCACCGTGCGTTTTCGGCGTACGTGTTCTCGATGGATGGCAAAGAATTGCTCCTGCAGAAGCGCCATGATGGGAAACTCTTCGGCGGTATGTGGGCAAACAC
>CAYRXE010000040.1:2487-8808 GCA_964428205.1 uncultured Candidatus Peribacteria bacterium
AAAATTTCCGATCCAAAGACGGCAAATGAAGATGTGATCGCCTCTCTGTTGGATCACCCAGAACTTCCGCCGATTGATCTCATCATCCGCACCTCCGGTGAGCAACGCACAAGTAACTTTTTCTTGTGGCAGAGTGCGTACGCGGAGTGGAAGTTCATTGATAAGCACTTCCCAGAGATCACCGAGGACGACTTAGAGACAGCTATTGGTGATTTTGAAGGCCGGAAGCGGCGATTTGGAGCATGAGCAGCATTGCCACTGCTTGCGGCAAAGTGATCTTGAGTGGTGAATATGCTGTGGTTTTTGGGCACAGAGGCATTGCGCTTCCCGCTCTGGATAAGACCATCACTGTGACGTTCGAAGAAATGCTCACTGCAGGATCCTTGTCGCTCCATTCCATTGCTGTCGACTCCAATCATCCCAAGTGGGAATCGTACATGGCACGCATTGTCAGTCTGTGCGAAGCAAAAAGTCAGGAGAATTTTTTTGGAAAGCTGACTATCACCGGCAATCTACCCGTAGGCAAAGGCATGGGTTCCTCAACTGCGCTCGTGATTGCGACGTGCAAGTGCTTGCTCGGATCGAACGTGGACGAAGTGTTTTGCAAGAGCGTAGAAAACACGGTGAATCCGGGGAACAGCGGCCTTGATTTTGCAGTTATTTGGAATCATGCAGGTGTGATCTTCAAAAAAGGAGAATCCACTCAGCACTGCCCCCTCGCTCGTGATGTTCTTGAGGGCACGGAGCTGATCGACACCGGTATGCCCGAGCAAACGACTCCAGAACTTGTGGCGTGGATAAAGGATCGTGCAGAAGAAAAGGAAATCAAAGAGGCTCTCGAAACAATCGGCCAATGCACCGAGAGAATCCTTGCGGGCGAAGACCTCAAGACCGTCATCAAAGATCATCACCGAGCACAGGTTGCCCTTGGTGTGGTACCCGAGGCTGTTCAGGAATTGATCAGAGACATCGAAGCCAAAGGAGGCGCTGCCAAGGTTCTTGGAGCAGGAACGAGAACTGGAGGAGGTGGGATGGTGCTCCAAATCCCCTAGCCCAAGCCCGAATACTCGCCGTATAGTTGGGCTATGCCCGCTTACGCGTCATCCGTCCCAAATATCGCCCTCATTAAATACTGGGGTAATCGCAATGACGACTTACGTCTGCCGGCAGCGGATTCTGTGTCGATGACTCTCAATACTCCGCACGTCGAAGTGACGGTGGATCACAGCGAGATTCTGACCGTGCGTTCGTTTGAGTTCGACGGTCGTGAGCGCGAGATGACCATGAAGCACATGGCACGTTTTCAAAAACATTTGGAATGGACCAAGCAGTACTTGATGGAACTGGGACTCGAAAGTGCTATCCCGGGTTCACTCAGTTACACCATCCACTCGGGCATTCCTCCTGCCGTAGGACTCGCATCATCCGCGGCTGTCTTTAGCTGTATTGCAGAAGCTATCGCCGGACTCGTACGCCAGAAAACCCGCGAACTCACACGTCAGGAAGTGAGTGTGATTGCTCGTTTGGGCTCAGGATCTGCAGCCAGGAGCGTCTACGGCGGGTACAGCTCACTTGTGGCAGGAGAAGGAAATGACATTGGCAGTTCCTACGCAGAACAGATCATCCCAGCGGAGTACTGGCCTCTGCATGACATCGTCATTGTGCCGAGTGTGAAAGAAAAAGAGCATGGCTCCACCGAAGGTCATAGCTTCGCAGGTACAAGTCCTCTGTTTAAAAAGCGCGTGCACGACATCATGGATCACCGCCAGAAGCAGTGCATCGATGCACTCAAACGTCGTGACTTTGAGTTGCTCCAGAAAGTTGCCGAAGCAGATTCCATCAACATGCACGAAGTGATGAAGTCCTCGACTCCGGCCCTGCACTACTTGAGCGAAGACACCTACAAGATCATCGATGAGATCGAGGTCTACCGCCGCATGAAGAATCTTGCCGTGCTCTACACCATGGATGCCGGCCCCACCGTCCACTTGATCTGCACAGAAGAGGCTAAGGCAGAGGTATTGCACTATGCCCACTCCAAGGAGGAATACACGATATTTGTGGCTAAAACGGGCGAGGGATCAAAGCAGAAGGATAAGCCACACGCCTAAAGTGAGGTACCATAGGCACTCATGGATTTACGAGATCTTCCCGCTGGCCTGAGTGCATCGGAACGCGTTGATGAACGACGTAGTCGAGTAGAGAAACAGCTCGGCAACGATCTCTCGAAGCTTGCACCCAAACCTGATGTTGTTGGAAGTGCAGATGAAAAAAATTGTGAGCAGATGATTGGTGTCGTGCCGGTTCCCGTCGGCATCGCCGGTCCACTCAAGATCACACTCAGTTCTGGCGAAGTCATTGAACGATATCTTCCTCTCGCCACAACCGAAGGCGCACTCGTCGCGAGTGTGAATCGCGGATGCAAAGCACTGACGATGAGTGGCGGCACGAAGGTGGAGTCGATTCATCATGGAACATCTCGCTCCATTGCTTTTAAAAGAAAGGAGGCCGCGGGACAGAAGGCATTGATTGAGCATGAGGCTCAAAAGTGGCTTCCTGTAGCGCAATCCACGAGTAACCACCTCAAGGTTTTGCACTACGATTTGGATGAAACTGCTGATCATATTTTCCTGACCCTCTTCTGCGACACCGACGAAGCGATGGGCATGAACATGGTGACAATTGCCGCTCAAGCAGTGGGCGAATGGATCGAAAAAGAAATCGACGGGCTCACACTTGTGACCGTCGCTGCCAATGTTGATAGTGATAAGAAGGCGAGCGTGCGCACGCACGACGAAGGTCGTGGCTTCGAAGTAAAAGTGGAGGCAATCATCCCCTCCTCAGTGATTGGTGATGTACTCAAGACCACTCCCGAAAAACTCTTGGATGTTGCACGTGCAAAATTGGAAGTAGGTTCTGCACTCGCAGGTGCGATTGGGAAAAACCTCCATGCAGCGAACATCATTGCCGCGATGTTCATTGCCACAGGTCAGGACCCCGCACACGTGGTCGAAGGCTCATTGACCGATACCACGGTGGAGGATCACAAGGACGGAATCCTGATTTCTGTACGCATTCCCGCACTCATGATTGGCATCCGAGGTGGAGGCACGGATCTCCCGGCACAAAAACAGGCACTGGATCTGCTGTTGGGAGAAAAAACGAAGCTATCGCCTCGGCAACAGTTAGCCGAAATCATGGGTTCGGCTGTTATAGCGGGAGAGATTTCACTCCTCGCTGCGCAAGCCACCGGAACGCTTGCAAAAGCCCATAAAAACCTCGGCCGTTAATAAGGTGTCTGCTACACTCTGCGCAATGCCAAAAAGCGCCATAACAGGCTTTGGCCGGTATTTGCCGGTCTCCCGGATCACGGTGGAAGACATTGCCCTGCACTGGGGTCAGGACCCTGCACACATTCGCTCAAGCCTCGGCTTGAAGGAGAAGACCGTGCCTGGTCGCGGAGAGGACACATTCACGATGGCATTTGAAGCTGCTCGTCAGGCTATCGACATGGCGAAGATTGAATCGAGTGAGATCTCTGCAATTTTTGTGGGATCCGAAAGTCATCCGTACGCGGTAAAGCCGACGAGTTCTATGTTGGCATCTGCCCTGGAGTTACATCCGTTCTGCCACGCTGCAGACTTGGAGTTCGCCTGCAAAGCAGGAACAGCAGGAGTGCAGATCGTGGATGCATTCGTACGCAGCGGACAAGTACGCAATGGTCTCGCCATTGGAAGTGACACCGCTCAAGCAAAACCTGGTGATGCTCTCGAGTACACCGCTGCCGCTGGTGCTGCTGCCTTTGTGATTGGTACTGAGAAGGCGAGGAATGCGATTTGCAGGATTGATGCGACGCTTTCGTTTACCACGGACACACCGGATTTTTGGCGTCCGAACAACGAAAAGTTCCCACACCATGCAGGACGTTTTACAGGTGAACCTGCGTACTTTAAGCACGTCAAAGAAGCACTCACAGGACTCTTGGAGACACAGAAAATGAGGATTGAAGAAGTCGATCACGTGGTGCTGCATATGCCCAACGCCAAGTTCCCATCGACGATGGCAAAGAAGCTAGGAATCACCAAAGAGCAGATGGAGCTTGGATTCATCGTGCCGCACATTGGCAACACGTACAGCGCCTGCTCCCCTCTTGGACTCACGTTTGTGCTCGAAGAAGCAAAGAAGGGCGAGACGATTCTCTTGGTGTCGTATGGATCCGGAAGTGGATCTGACGCTTTCCTCATGACCATGCTCAAAGACGGTGTCGCACTTACTCCCGATGAGCGTCCTCTGGAGTACGTGAACTATGCCGAGTACATGGAACGTTGCAATCTCATTCACGCCTGATGCAAAAAACGATTTCCCTCATCGGCATGGGTCAGACCAAATTTGGTGAGTGGTGGGATAAGTCATTACTCGATCTCGCACGCGAAGCAGCAGAGCAAGCACTCGATAGTTCACCGTGTGGTGTTGAGGATATTGATCTAATTGTTGTCGGAAACATGCTGGGAGAACTCGGGAGTGATCAGGCACATGTGGGTGCGTTGGTATCGTCGCTTTTTCCGCATCAGCCTGCGGCGTTGAGGGTGGAGTCCGCTTGCGGATCCGGCACTATGGCCATCGCCACAGCATGCGCATTTTTGGAGAGTGGACGGGCCAAGAATGTGCTCGTGATTGGTGCGGAGAAAATGACAGACCTGAGTACCGAGCAAGTTGCCGAAGGACTCATGGGAGCTGCAGACGCCGAGGAAGATCGCCCGGCGGGTCTCACGTTCCCGGGAATTTTTGGACTCGTGGCTGCGCGCTACATGCACGACTACAAGTTGAGCCGAGATGACTTGAGTTTGGTAAGTGCCGTGCACCACAAGAACGCTGTCGCAAATCCTTTCGCACAGTTCCGCAGTGAAGTCTCTCCCGAATCCGTGACTTCGAGTTCCATGATTGCCGATCCCCTGAGGCTCCTCGACTGCTCGCCTATCAGTGATGGCGCAGCCGCATGCGTACTCTCGACTGCACACAAGAGCGATCTCGTGTTGCGCGCTTCACAGATCGCAAGCGACAGCGTGAGCTTGGTGCATCGCAAGTCGATGACCTCGATGAATGCGACGAAGAAGGCTATGGAAAAAGCGCTCCACGAAGCAGAAATCTCTCAGGGAGACATCAAAGTGCTCGAGACGCACGACTGCT
Organism: uncultured Candidatus Peribacteria bacterium; assembly: GCA_964428205.1. Classification (GTDB taxonomy): domain Bacteria; phylum Patescibacteriota; class Gracilibacteria; order Peribacterales; family Peribacteraceae; genus CAYRXE01. The sequence continues at coordinate 7,675 of CAYRXE010000040.1, forward strand.
TCTCCATTGCTGCCATCATCAACCTCGAAGACCTCGGCTTTGCGAACCCAGGAGAAGGAATCGAGATCTACCGCACGCTCTGGGAAGGTGAACGTTCGCCGTTGATGGTTAACGCGAGTGGCGGACTCAAGGGTTGCGGTCACCCGGTTGCTGCCACGGGAGTGAAACAACTACTCGATACAGGAAAACAACTTCGTGCAATGCGAGAGCGCTTCGGCATCGCGCATAATTTCGGCGGCGTTGGTGCCAGCGCCGGTATTCATATTCTCGAAAACACTCGTGCCTGATTCTTCCCCGGTTATCCATCGCGCTCAAAAGCGTCGTGCGAAGCGACTGCAGAACGGTGTCGTGCTGTCTGTCACCACACTCGCTCATCCCCTCTCAAAGTTTGGCAATCGTCCTCGCACGATTGCGTTAATTGAACTTGCTGATGGTACGCGTGTGATGGGTGCATTGAGCAAACCTTGTGCGATTGGAGAACAAGTACGCCCTCGCATGATGCTGTCATCTGTGAACGCAGAAGGCCTTCGCACATACGACGTAAACTATGAACCGCTCACGACGAAGAAGATTCAGGAACCGGAATTCCATGGATACATCTTGGCTCTCACGGGTCCTTCCGGTGTGGGTAAATCGACCGTGAGCAGGCTCCTCGTGAATGCCTTCATGTCCTACGTTTCTCCCGTGACGATCGTGACGACTCGCAAGCGTAAGAAGGGTGATGATGGTGAGTATCGTTATGTGTCCCCTCGTGTATTTGATGAGCTACAGAAGACAGGCGAACTCGCAGCATGGACAGACATTCCTGCAGGCGAAGAAGATCGTCGCTACGCGTACTGCAAAAAAGATCTCGAGCAGATTTGGAAGTCGGGAAAGCTCCCTGTGGTGATTACGGAGATGCATTTGCTTCAGGGACTCGAGAAAACCTACGGACGCCGAGCGATGCTCAGCTTTGGATTGCTCCCACCCGGAAAAAGTAAGCGCGCCATGCTGAGCGCACTCCTCCATCGTCTTCGTGAACGCGGTCGTGAGACTGAAGAACAGATGGCACATCGCATTAAAAATGCAGAGAAAGATTTGGCATTCTTCACAGAGCGCAAAGACTTGTTTGATCATTTGCTCGTGAATGAGGAC
>CAYRXE010000041.1:0-8644 GCA_964428205.1 uncultured Candidatus Peribacteria bacterium
CTCATGCAGCTCACAGGAAGAAGTGGCCGTCATGCGCCTGGCGAAGTGATCATCCAGACCTTCCGCCCCGATGCCGTGGAGGTAAAAGCAGCAGCGACACATGACGCCACAACGTACCTCGATACCGAACTCAGACTCCGTCTCGCCATGGGGTACCCGCCGGCCATTGGCATGGTCAGGCTGATTGTTCGCGGAGAACACCCTCGAGAACGCGCTCTCGCTGCAAAGCTTGCTTTGGAGACCCAAGTAAAAGCTCTGAGCCTCGAGGCATCTGTCTCGGCAGGGCCGACCTTCTTCTCCGGCGGCAAAGAATGGCACATTCTCGTCCGCTCAAATTCGTATAGAGCCCTACTGGAAGCCACAAAGTTGCAAGACGTGATTGCAGATATTGAACCGCTCGAAACTCTGTAAATTACTAATTTCTAATTCCTAATTACTAACTAGAAATTAGTAATTAGCAACTCATAACCTGCGCTATTCCAAGTACGATACGAGGAATTCCCCCCATTTCTTTCTTATGTCCTTCCATAAGTACCTCGCCGAGTTCCTCGGCACACTCATGCTCACCATGATGGTGTGGCTCACGATTGCTGGAGCAGTTCCAGTGCCAACGCCATTTATGGCTGGTCTTACGCTCGGTCTCTTTGTGTACCTCCTCGGTAACGTGAGTGGTGCGCACTTTAACCCTGCCGTTACCCTCGGCATGCTTTCCATCAATAAGATCAAACTGCGCGATGCAGGTTACTACATCGTCAGCCAGATTCTTGGAGCCATGGCTGCCATGATGATCGGTACGTCTTTCTATCATCAGCAAGTTGCTGTTGGCGCAGCTGACACGCCAGCTATTGGTATCGCCGAAGGTCTTGGTGCTTTCGTTCTCACCTTTGCTGTTGCGAGTGCCACACTCCACAAGCTCGAGAAGTCCGTCACAGGCGTTGTGATTGGTGGCGCACTCTTCCTTGGTATCTTAATCGCTGCTCCTATGAGCAATGGAGTCCTCAACCCTGCAGTTGCTATTGGTATCGGTAGCTTCAGCATGACGTATGCTCTTGGACCAATTGTCGGAGCTATCGTCGGAGCCTTTGTCGCGAGCATCATCCACGGCGAAAAGGTGAAGTTTGGTTAAATCACGTTGTATCAAAAGACGCCTCGATTACGTCGGGGCGTTTTTAGTTGTGTCGCAAATGATAGAGCGCAATGCCCGTGGCAATTGCCACGTTCAAGGACTCTTTACTGCCGAGCATCGGGATCATGACTGTCACATCGCACAGTTCGAGCATCTCTGGCGACACGCCATCAATCTCATGTCCAACGACCAAGCAGACCTTGTCTGAGGGTTTGAAGTCTTTAAGCTCAATAGCGTCTTTTGTGAGTTCCAGAGCCACAATCTGCCATCCCTCACTTTTAAGGGTCTTGAGGACATCCAGGGGATCCGTAGCAGCTTCAAAGGGCACTCTTTCCTCGGCGCCAATGGCTGTCTTGGAGATCTCCTTGCGTGGTGGCGTGCCGGTGTAGCCAGTTAGATAGAGCTTTTCGATGTTGAGCCCGTCGCACGTACGAAAAAATGCGCCCACATTCCAGAGCGATCGCACGTTGTGCGCGAGAAGGCGAATATTGCGTGCTTGAGACATACAGCTCTTATACTATAAAAAAGCCTTCGGGGGTACCGAAGGCAGTGCTACTGACGCCTGTGGTGGCAGAAGCTGATGGCAGTTACAAATCGAAGATAATGAGGTGCTTCGGTACGAGAACCAGCAGCCCGTTATTTTGGGTTGCAGGGTCCTCGCGATATTCGCCATTAGGTCCTTTGTCGTTGTACATATACGAGACAATCCATGGGGTGTCTAAGTATGTCACTTCCATGGGCTTCTCTAGTTCGTAACAGCTGAACTGCTCATCCAACTGCCTAGCGACATCGACAGGAATTGTGAGATCAACAACACTTTGCTTTGAGAACACTTTAAATGCGTCAGGCTCTTCCAGAGCTCCGCGCATACACAATCTCGCGGGATGTTGATATCCATCATCCCATTGAAAATAAAAAAGTTCTGGATAGACCGGGGATTCCAGTCTTTTTTCGCCTTTGACGTCGTAATGTTCAATGGCGAAAAGATTCCATTCTTCTACAATCTCGCTCCAACGTACAGCTTCGTCTTCGCCTTCCTCGAAGCATTGAGGAAAAGCGATCCGCAGTTTTTGCAGTGTGGAGTCGTCCTGGCAAGCAGCGAGTGCTGCCTTCGTGACTGAGCATCGAACTTTACGAATGTTGTCCCAATTTCGTTTCATTGCAGAAACCCTTATCAAAAAAAGTTTGTAACCACCAATGTTGTGAAAAAACAACATATATAAAATATACTACTTTTATATTGTGTCAATATGCGCAATTATACTTAAATTGCCTATACCTTCATTAATTCCTCATCCTTGCGCTTCACAGCATCCGCAATTGCTTCATTTGCAGCGTCAGTAGCCTTTTGGAGAAGCTCGAGGAGAGTTTCGCGCACATCTTCATCCTTCTCGGTCTTAATGGAATCCTGCGCATCCTGACGATGCTTGCGCACCGAAATGCGAGACTCCTCTGCGATTGTCGACACAACTTTCTTCAATTGCACGCGGCGCTCTTCTGTCATTGGTGGAAGATTAATACGAATGGCAATGCCATCGTTGACTGGGTTCACACCAAGGCTCGACTGCTGAATCCCCTTTTCAATCGCCTGCATCACAGACTTGTCCCATGGCTGGATCACAATGCTGCGAGCATCCTGCACGCTGATTCCTGCAAGGTTTTTGAGGGGCTGACGCTGACCGTACGCTTCGACATCAATGTGCTCTACCAAAGCCGCGTTTGCGCGACCTGTCTGGAGTTTGCTGAACTCACTAAGGAGGTGCGTCATTACACCGTCGGTAGCGGTCTTAAACTGTGAGATGCGGATATCGTCCATATGGTGGGAGTATAGCGTAAATGAAGGATTTCTACTTATGCACGATCGTGCCTACTTTTTCGCCCTTTGCTGCCTTAAGGAGCAGGCCTTCTTTAAAGAAGTTGAAGACGATTATGGGTAGTCCTTTCTCTTCACAGAGGCTAAAAGCAGCTTGATCCATCACCGCGAGGTGCTTATCCATAGCCTCGGTGTAGGTGAGCTCGTCATACATCTTCGCGTCGTCGGACTTGCGAGGGTCTTTGTCGTACACGCCGTCCACGTTCGTAGCCTTGAGCAACACGTCGCAACCAAGTTCCAATGCGCGAAGGGCAGCAGCAGAGTCGGTTGTGAAGTACGGGTTCCCTGTTCCACCCGAGCAGATGACAATGCGATTCTTTTCGATGTGTCTTTCTGCGCGGCGCTTGATGAATGGTTCTGCAAGTTGTGGAACATCCACAGCGGAGAGCACGCGTGTCTCGGCTCCCAGAGACTCCAAAGCAGATTGAAGAGCAACAGAGTTCATGATGGTCGCGAGCATGCCCATGGCATCGCTTGCTGTACGCTCGATGCCGCTATCTTTGGTATCGCGGTACCTCCAGATGTTTCCTCCTCCTACGACAATAATGACTTCGAGGCCAAGCTTACTTACTTCGTGAATTTGTTTTGCGACGGCGTCGAGTGTTGGTCTGTGAATTCCGTAGTCCTGTGGCCCAGAAAACACTTCTCCACTGAGCTTGAGCATGATGCGCTTGTACGTGGAGTGTTTGGTCATAGGGGCGGGGGTGAGGTCGTGGCCAAGTATAGGGTTCTTTGGTCGGCTTGAAAATGCTATAATAGAAGCCAATCTGGTCGCTCAGATGTGCCCCGGTAGCTCAGAGGAAGAGCAGGAGCTTTCTAAGCTCTTGGCCGTAGGTTCGAGTCCTACCCGGGGTACCAATTAGATACCTTCCAAATAATGACTACTATTTTTCGTCGCAGGTCTTTTGTCTGTTTAAGTTAAAGGTTACTATTGCCGCATGGCTATCAAAGTTACAAAAAACGGCGAAAAGATGAATGTTGAAATTGATAATGGGCACGCAAAAGCATTAGAGAAGATTGTGAGTGATTACAATATTAAAGGAGAAGAGGAAGCACTAGGTTTCATTCTTGCTGTTTTTTCACAGGGCAATGGTAAGAAAATAGAAATTAACGGGGCGGCGTATGAACCCGCTGACAGCATCAGAAAAACTACACCACCCGCAAATGGCCAAACAGAATAGCGATTTTCGGCCTGAGGAATATTTACGTCGTTTCGCTCCTCTAGAAGAGTTTAAGAAAGAGTTTGAAGGTGGAAACTTTTACAAGAAAATTGCTGAAGCGGTCACTGAGTCAACATCGGTACAAAAGTGCATTGGTGATGTGATGTGGGACAAATTCAAAAGCAAAATGGCGATTTTAATCATCGGAGCATGCGGTGCAATTTTAATTGGCTTCATGTCGAGGCTGCCAGATATCTTAATTGCATGGGGACGTTCGCATAACGCTGCTGCTAGCTCCAGCCAACCAACTTTACCTCCACAGGCCAATTCTCAATCGTCGTCTTCAAAATAGGTGAATTTATTACATCACCTGAAACAACACACTCTCGCAATCCCTGCCTGCAGCCATGATCGCCGCAGCAAGTTGTTCGGCGCTTACTTTGAGTAGCCCGTCTGTTTCCCAGGGATCAGCAAATAAGAAGTTTCCTTGTTCATCGCGGCCATACACAACAATGGCATGCGTAGCTGCAACTCCGTTCACATCGTCTGGAGCAGTTTCTCGCAAGCCAGTCGTTCTGGTCTTCCCCCGACCATGAAGCGTGTTGAAGCACACTGTCGGAGTAAATGGAGCTTTTTCAATGAGCTCGTTCAAGAGCGCTGTTGTTGGATGTGCAAGAACTTTCAAATCGCCACCAGTCTTTAAGAACTTTTGATAACCCTGAACATACATATTTGTGAGTTCGGCACCGAGTGAAGGAATCACGAGCTTGTTTTCGAGCGCTTGTAGCTTTTCCAGCATTTGTTTTGCACTCATTACACTCCAAGAGAAATCGGTGATGCGGTTATCGAAGCTATAGAATGTCACTTTATATCCGAGCCTCGCACATGCGGTTGCAGCATCGATAGCTAGACTTCCCCACTCACTTCCTTTGTGTCCGTCGTAATTACTCACAATGGTCATGCATTCATCAATGCTTTTTGTGTTGCCCATAGATGTCAGCAACATCGAAAGAGCTGTCTGCCCGCAGTTAAGGTTCTGCGTCTGCAATTGATGCGCAATGGGATAGGCAATGGCCTTCATGAGGCCATTCTACCTTAAGGCCTCCACAACATCCGGATTCTCCGGTACCAACTCCGTGAGCTTGGTAAGAATGTCACGTGCCAACTCCATATCGATCGATGGCAATACCTCACGTCCTGCGAAGAGCAGCACTTTCACAGTCGAAGGATCCCCTTTTAACTGTCGCTCGGTAATGTGCGGCAACATCTCTCGCAACACAGCAGCAAGTTCCTCAGGCTTTCCGAGTGATCGGTAGGACCCAGCTGCATTGGTGTATGCCACGAGATTCTCAGGGTCGTGCTTCATCGAAACTTCGTAATGCGCGATGGCGCTCTCGAATTCCCCTTTCTGTGCATCAAGGTAGCCAAGGCCAATGTGCGCGAGGCCGTTATCCTCATCGCGATCAACAACGCGCTCGTACAAGGTCACTGTGTCTTTCCATGAATATCCGTTATCGAATGTTCTCCATCCAAAGAGCACGAGCCAGAGTCCTGTAAGGACCAACACTGCTTTTTTGAGCACGGTGCGCTTTTCGATCAAAGACACATAGATCCAGATGCACACAAGCAGGAGACCAATCATGGGGATGTATCCGTATTTATCTGATGTCCAAAAGAGTAGTCCTGCTTTTTGTGCTGCGGTGTAGGTAGGAGCCAAGAAGAGAAAGAACCACACGGAACCGATTGCGAGCAGAGGGTCTTTTCTTTTAAGAAAGAAGAACAACGCTGCCAATCCTGCGATTAAAGCGATGATCATCGAAAGAGCAAAGATGGGATCCGCAAAAGTCACCGGAGTCTGCTGATGTAAGAACGGACTCGTGTGCCACGGAGCGATAAACCGCATGAGTTGATACGTCGTCCCCTTTGCTGCGAGCAGAATCATCGTATCAACCCCCACTGGTGCCAAGAACTGCTGCGCACCAAGAGTGCCTATATAGATAAAGAGAAGTGATGCCAGAAGCATGGGGAGTTTTTCGATGATCCACCTCCATGACCATGATCGACCTGTGCTGTAGTCCATCACGAGGAACAGCAGTGCCAATGGGAATGAACCAACTTTCGTAAACAGTGCAGCAATGCACGCGACTGTCGACCAGACGAGCATCTTGGTTTGATCCCTTTCTAGGTAACGCACGTACGCATGAATACTTAGTAAGGAGAACATCGCACTCAGAAGATCTTTACGCTGCGAGGCCCAGTAGACCGCCTCGGCATTTAACGGATGAATCACAAAGACGAGAGCAGCCAAGAATGACCCAAGTCTGTGCTGTGTAAGCCTCTCTAATAATAGGAACGCTAAAACAGCGTTCGTCAGATGAAGGAGTAGATCAATCGCGTGGAATGCCGTTGAGCTCATCCCAAAGATGGCATTCGTCAGTTGCCAGGTAACCACCGTGAGTGGGATATAGAGGAGATTGCTAAATTGGCTAAAAGGAGCCAAGAACGACCCCTCTAACACCAGCGGATTTTTGAAGATAAACGTCTGATCATCTAAGTCTAAAAAGCCATTTCGGATGTGCCAGGCGTACACCAGTAAGCCTGCGAGAACGATGAGTGCCGAACAATTGCGCGTCGTGAGCAAACGATTCATACGAGCACAATCTACAGCATCGAGAAAGTCTAGAAACCTGTTGCATCTGGCAAAATTCGTGTAAAAATGTCTCATGGAAACCCTACGACCCATCCACAAGGACGAACTAACCGAGTTGCATTTCCATCTCGGCCAGTCTGTCGAACCTCATATTCTCTGGAGCATTGCTCACGAACAGGGCATCAAGCTCCCGAGCAAAGACTATTGGGAGTTCGTGGACCTCGTCACCCTTAATAAGAAGGAGGTGACCTGGGAGGATTATCACAAGCTCTTCCACCTGACTGAGCTTATTCAGTCATCCCCTATCTCCATTGAACGCACACTGTACGAAGTGATCTGTGGAGCCTACCGCGCAAATAACATCACGGTCTTGGAACCATCCTTTAACCCGATGTTCCGTAACCGCGCTGGTGAACGTGACTTGGACCAGATCATCCTTGCTGCTCTCCGTGGCATGGAACGTGCACTCGTTGAGCTCCCCACCGTTCGTGCAGGTCTCATCTTCCTCCTCGATCGTCGTCTCTCCCCAGAGCAGAACGAAATCATTTTGCACAAAGCTATTAAGTATAAGGATCGGGGTGTCCTTGGTATCGATATTGCAGGACCAAAAGGCGATAACTTCAAATACGACGATTACATCAATATCTATAAGGAGGCGCAGGCTGCAGGCCTGAAGACCACGGTTCACACCGGTGAAGATGGAACGGTGGAAGAAATGGATCACATTATTAACATTCTCCCCCTTGATCGTCTCAACCACGGATTCCGCGCGTACACCGACAAAAATTTGATGGCGAAAGTGAAGGACAAGAACCTCACGATGTGTTTGTGTCCTACCTCGAACATGAGTGTGAAGTTCATCACGGGTATCGATCATCTTCGAGAAGTCATCCGCGCGTTGTACGACAACGGCGTGAAGTTCTGTGTGAACACCGACAATCCTTCGATGCTCAAGACCAACCTTCGCAAAGAAATTGCTCTCGTTGCCGAGAACAACATTCTTAATGAAGAAGAAGTGAAGCAGATGAATCGCTGGGCACGTGAAGCTGCTTGGGTCGACATGAAAAAGGAATCCAATCTTTACCTGTAACTCCCCTCTTTCGTATGGCTAGCAAGAAACAGTCTTCGGTAAAAATTCTCCCAGATGCCGGTGTGACGTTCGATGACGTCTTGCTGCTCCCGGGTTACACCGACTTCAGTCGTAAAGAGGTGGATCTCTCTGTCGCGTTGCATCCGAAGATTATGCTCAAAATGCCTGTGGTGTCGTCTCCTATGGATACCGTCACCGAGGCAGATATGGCCATTATGATGGCAAAGAACGGAGGTCTTGGCATCATTCACCGTAATTTGAGCATCGACGCACAGGTGGCAATTGTTCGCGAAGTAAAAGGAATGTCGGTCACGAATCCATCTGCAGCATCCGTAGACGCAGAAGCAAACTTGCTCGTTGGTGCAGCTGTGGGAGTGGGAGAAGATTTTGAAGAACGCGTACAGAAGCTGATCACGAACGATGTTGATCTTCTTTGCATCGACTCCGGTCACGGCAACACGTCTATCCAGATCGAAGCTATCAAGCGCATCAAAGAAATTGCTCCTCGCATTCCTGTCATGGCCGGTAACGTCGCCACTGCAGAGGGCGCACGCAATCTTGCGAAAGCTGGTGCCGACATCATCCGCGTAGGAATGGGCCCAGGAAGCATCTGCACCACGCGCATCATCACCGGTATGGGGGTGCCACAGCTCACAGCCGTGATGGAGGCAGTCAAAGGAGTCGAAGGTACGAACTGCAAAGTGATTGCTGATGGTGGTATTCGCCAAATGGGAGACATCGCCAA
>CAYRXE010000042.1:0-8178 GCA_964428205.1 uncultured Candidatus Peribacteria bacterium
TCTCCCGTGAAGTAGAGAAGCGCGCTCCCCCACTCGTTTGCCTTAAGACAGCGCACGTCCACGCGAAGGAGGTTTGGAAGATTGAAGGACAGCTTCGTAGGACCGCGCGCAGCAATCTCTTGTACCAGTGGAAGCTCAGCAACTTTGGCAATGATGTCCTCAGGCTTCTTAGCCACGACCAAGATATCAATATCTCCTACCGTGTCTTTCTCACGACGGTACGACCCTGCCGCCTCTGCGCGTTCCACTCCTTTCAGCTCACGAATAGAGCTGAGCACTTCTTCCACGTACGGCTTTGCCTCTGCAAGTGGATACCGCTTGTTACGCTCAGGTGAGAGCTCGGCGTATTCCAAGATCTTCTTCTCCATCAACTCCGAGAACCGTTCCAGGTCACGAAGCTTCCCCTTCTTCGCTGCGTCGATCAGCTGCTTGCGATCGGTAATGCCGATCTTCTGTAACTGCCTGACTCTCTTGGGACCAAGTCCCTCAATATCCATCAGTTCACCAGAAAGCCCGCCCTGAGTTTTAAGGAGATCATCGAGTGCCTTCATGTGGCCGGTCTTTGTGAACTCTTCGATCTTCTCTGCAATCGCCTGACCAATACCCGGGATGCTCAGGAGATCTTTTTTGCTTTGCTGAGTCACATCAAACGCCAAACCATCAATGGCTTGAGCAGCACGCCTGTATGCAGCCGGCTTGAATGCGACACCTTGCTCGTCGAGCAAGGCACCAATTTGCCTGAGCATGGAGGCGATCTTTCGATTGGATTCCATCACCGAGCAGTATACATGGTGAGGTGTGATCTGATCTTAAGTAATCCCTACCCCGCTTCCGCAGGGTAGGGACACCGCAGTCCGAGACTGCATTAATTATGCGGCGCGACGAGCCGCGAACTGCCGCGTCATCCTCCTCTTATCGAAGTGCCGTTCGCGCCAGCGGAGCCTCATCGCCCAGTGACGGGCAAAAAAGATCCGCATGCACGCGGTAACGTGGAACGTCCACCAGTCCGAAGGAAAATCTTCCTCCTTCAAGTGGCAGCAGGGACACTGACCCAAGGGCCGACCACCGGCCCAGGTCTGGCGCAACAGCTCACGGGCGCTCGACATGTGTCGCCTCCGTAAGTACTGACTCTGCTCTTGAGTCGTCACAAATACGATCCTCAAAAGAGCAGATCACACATCACGATGCTGCCAAGGACCTAAGTTAATTATCGTACGAATCTAGACGTTGTTAGCAAGAAGAACCTGAGCTCTAAGAAACCCTTCCTCGCCCGAAAGCGAGGAAGGAAGGTTTGAGGGGATGAGAACGAGCTGGTTAGCTCACATGGAAGAAATGCCCGTTTCCGGTTTTCATAACGGGCTTACTGCGAGACGTGAGCCTCACAGAAATGCTTGGGTTCCCCCAAGGGTCGAATTGGAACCGGCAGTTCTTGACCTGGCGCAGGGCGGTGCGTTCTAGCGTGATCGCCACGAACTTCCGCTGATTCTTGCGCGATTCATCCGGATCCTTCTTCGGCTCGGGGTTGCGAGCGGCGCGCAGCACACGCTGGAGACGGGCATCACCATAAACGGTGACGTCCTCGAAGAGATCATGAAGATCATCTTCTGACTCCTGCTTCCGTGTCGGCGCCACCACGCTGACTTTCTCGCCTTCCTTTGGCTCCGGCGGCACCCAATCCCTGTTGTACTCCGCGCCCGGGGTAAAACCCGAAAGCGGAAACAAGGCGATGACCGCGGCCGCGTTGATGGCCTTCCGACGGCGACTTCTCGACATACTTCGTCCCTCAAAATCTGCCCTACTTGTTTGTCCCCGCGCAACCGCGCGCAGGGTACGAGTTACAAGAGAGCAGGTTCTTCTTTCTTACATACGGTGAAATGAAAGATCGCCAAATTTCGGGGATTCTATGCTTGGGATATCAACAAGCAACTATTTGTATCCCCAAGCCAAAAAATCGGCTTTGGAGACAGAAAAATACGGCATACAAACATGCGAATTGCCTCTAGCCCAAGCCCTAAGATTGGCCCTAAACTCCTTGCATGCAAATTGCCGTCGTCGGCACCGGCTACGTAGGTCTTGTTTCCGCTGCATGCTTTGCAGAGCTGGGTCACAAGGTTATTGGTGTGGATATCGACGAAGCAAAAGTCGCGCTCCTCAAGCAGGGCAAGTCCCCTATTTTTGAACCGGGATTGGAAGAGCTGATTGAACGCGGACTCAAGAGTGGACTCCTGAGCTTCACGACGAAGTTGGAAGATGCGATCCCCGGAACCAAGATCATCTTCTCTGCCGTCGCCACTCCCCCGGGCGAGAATCACGCTGCAGATCTGCGTGCGGTATTTGCTGTCACGGAGTCTGTTGCTCGCGCTGCAACAACCGACATCGTGTTTGTGAACAAGTCGACGGTACCCGTAGGCACCGGAAAGAAGTGTGAAGAAAAGATCGCCGTAATCCTTAAAGAGCGTGGTGTGAACTTGAAGATGCCCGTGGTGAGTAACCCGGAATTTTTGCGCGAGGGCATGGCCGTTGGCGATACTCTTATGCCAGATAGGATCGTCGTGGGCCTCAATGGAGATGACTGGGCGAAGGATTTGATGGAAGAGTTGTACAGGCCAATCACACGCGTTGGTAAGCCCATGGTGTGGATGAACCGCGAGAGCGCCGAGATTGTGAAGTACGCGAGCAACGCGTTCCTTGCGACCAAGATCAGCTTCATCAACATGCTTACGGAATTTGCCGAGAACACGGGGGCCAATATTAGAGATATAGCGAAAGGTATGGGCCTGGATGACCGCATTGGGCCACGCTTCTTACACGCTGGTATTGGCTACGGTGGCAGTTGCTTCCCCAAAGATGTCAAAGCTCTGCTTGCGACAGCAAAGGAACACAACCTCGACTTCGCCATTGTCGCTGCCACAGATCAGATCAACGCACGTGCACGTCAGAGGTTCATCGAAAAAATTCTCAAGGCACTCCCTGCTAACGCAACAGTCGGTGTGTGGGGCCTCGCCTTTAAACCCAAGACCGACGACATGCGCGAAGCTCCGAGTATCGATGTGATCACGGCATTGATCAACGCAGGTCACACGGTGAAGGGTTTTGATCCGGCTAGCATGGAAACCTCGAAGAAGGTTCTGCCCTCTGCCATGCAGTGGGTGGATTCACCGATGAGTGCAGCCAAGGATGCCGATGCGCTCTTGGTCCTTACAGAGTGGGATGTGTTCCGTGGTGCGGACCTTAAGGAAATTGCGAAAGTGATGCGCGGCAAAGACGTCTTTGATGGACGCAATATCTACGAGCCTTCGGAGGCTGCAGCCGCCGGCCTCGTGTACCATGGTGTTGGCTTATGAAGATACTTGTGACTGGATGCGCCGGCTTCATTGGATTCCACACCGCACAGGTGCTCTTGGCACGTGGCGATGAGGTTGTTGGTCTAGATAATGTAAACGCCTATTACGATCCAAGCCTCAAAGAAAAGCGCCTGACCATGCTTGAGGGAATACCGGGCTACACGTTCATTCGTGGCGACATTCGCGATCGTGAGACGGTGCGTAAGGCAATGCAGGGTTGCGACCGCGTGTTGCACTTGGCTGCTCTTGCTGGAGTGCGCTACGCCTTTGAGCATCCAGAGGATTACATCTCTATTAACATCAACGGATTCTTCGAAGTGTTGGATGAAGCTCGCCTGCAGAAAATCCCGGGATTCATCTATGCATCCTCGAGTTCCATTTACGGAAGCAACGATACGTTCCCCTCAAAAGAGTCTGATAAGACCGATAGCCAAGTGAGCTTGTACGGTCAGAACAAGAAGGAGAACGAGCTGATGGCACACGTGTACCACCACTTGTACGGCATGAATGTGACAGGACTCAGGTTCTTCACGGTCTACGGACCCTGGGGCCGCCCGGACATGGCACTCTTCATGTTCACCGAATCCATGCTCAAGGGAACGCCCATCAATGTGTTCGGTCACGGCAAGATGCAGCGCGACTTCACGTACATCGACGACATTGTGTCGGGAGTCGTCGCAGCGATCGATAAAAACTACCCGGACGAAGTCTTTAACCTCGGCTGCGGCAAGACGGAAGAGCTCATGGACTACATCGGTGCCGTTGAGAAGGCACTGGGAGTGGAAGCACAGAAGAACTTCATGGAGATGCAGCCGGGAGATACTGTGCGCAGCTCTGCGGATATTTCCAAGGCACAGAAGATGCTGGGATTTGCTCCCAAGACCGAAATCAAAGATGGCGTGCCCAACTTTGTGGCTTGGTATAGGGAATATTACGGGGTTTGATTTCAGACTGAATAACCGATCTAATGGCTCGCTACGCACAACATCGTGCATAGGAGTTCTTTCTAGGAGGTCATGTGAAGACTTGGCATGTGATCGTCGGGATCGTCGTGCTGCTGTGCTTAGCTGTCTGGTATCGCTGGTGGAACAACCGTCGCAAATATGAGACCGGTTACACCATCCCCGTGATACGAAACGAGCAGCGATTCGACAACCGACAAACGTGGGCCGACTGGCTGAACACATGGTTCTTTCCCATCGCCTTCGTCATCGGAGCCATCATCATCTTCTGGCTCACCCGAAAGAATCGTTAAGACCTGACGTTCATCGTCAGGTTTTTTTAATCACGAATCCACACTTCGACCGGATGATCGGTGGCAAGCGACATCCCCTCCTTACGAATAGCATCGCAGTTATTGGTACACACGAGCGCGACGGCGTCTTTGAATTCCGCAGCAGTGTACTTACGAACAGGGAACTTGCGACTCTCGTACTGCCAGTCGTGTCCGAAGTATCCGTAGATCATCAAGCTGCCCGAGTGCGTAGCCTCACGATTCACCACGCTCATGGCATCACGACTGGTCGAGACCTCGGACCATGGTGGACGCAGTCCTACGATGACCACGGTCGTAAAGACCAAGACAGGAGTGAACGGGAATCCTTTGAGTTTTTTGTGATGGAAGAAATGCAACAAACCCGCAACCAGAAGCGGAGAAAACAGGATGGCGTAGTACTGCTGCCATGCCATGAACATGGCGAAGGAAAGCAGGAGGAACGTGAGAATGAGTGCCCAAGACTTGGAGCGCAGGATGCCCGCAATACCAAGGAGAGAACCAAACACGCTACCCGCCATGACCCAGAGCCAACCCACATGCATGAAGCGCATGAGTATGGAATCTGCGACATCTTTGGAACCCTGGATCGCAAAGCTCGCGATCACGAGCGGACTGCCCACGGTATACAGAGCGAGCGCTACGACAGGTGCCAAGAAATAGAGGATGCGTTTTGCTTTGGATACGGGGAGTGAGGCAAACACCGCAATAACAAGTGGGACAAAGAGGACAATTTGATACGCGGTGAAGAGAGAGGCCGTCCAAAAGACGGCGACCCAGAAGGCGTACCACTCCTTACGCTCACGATCACTCTTCCCCTCTCGCGTGATCCAGTTCCACATCTTCACAAAGATTTTCCTTCCGGTGATGGTCATGGCTTCCTGTGAGCGATACAGCAGCCACACGAACACGAGAGCCTGCAATCCAGTCACGACTGCAAGCATGATGGTGCCAGCCTGAATGATCATCGTGGCAGAGAAGATCCAGGTGACTGCCACGGCAAAGCGCTCTGCATGTGGTAGGCGTTTGCCCATGTGCCACACGAGCCACACAGCTTGGATCAGTAATGAGGCGAAAATGGCTCTCCAGAGCCATTCTTGGAAGGGCAGAATTTCGGTAGCCGCCATGATGCTCCGCATGAATGGTGGGTGCGGATACGGGATGCTGAGGAGATACTTGGCTTCATCGGTGCGCACTCCCCCAAGGCCTTGCAGGTGTGCGAGCACGAGCGCGAAGACTTCGAGCAACACCACGACGATTTGCGTGAAGCGTTTCATTTCTGAGAAGTGAGAGGGATCACATGTGTTTCGCGTACATCACGACCACGATGGTAGTCGCGGAGTTCCAAGTGCAACTCTGTCGAACTGATGCTCTTGATTTGAATGGACGAAAGAAGCACGCCCTTATTCTGTGCAAACTCCTCCACTATCCACTGCACGCGCGCGCGAACATCAGACTGTGTGTACAAAGGCGCAATGCGATACATCCTGCAGAGCGCAGATGCAAAGACCACAAGCATGATGAGGCTAAAGAGAATAACGGGCAGCCGAGGAGTAGATGCGGATTTCTTCTTCATACACGCCACGTGAGCATGCGACTCATCGTGTAATTCCAAATCATACCCACAAATGCGCCAATGGCTACTCCCGGCAATGTCGGCACTCCTTCTATGAGCAAGTGCTGTGTGACTGGGTAGTTCGCGAGTGCGCCAAAGAGACAGGCAATATTGAAGGTGCAGAAGCCACCAAAGGCAGCCATGCCACGCAGTCTGGCCTCTTTAAATGTCCACGCGTTATTGAGCCAGAAGTTAAAGATGATGGCAGATTCGATGCCCAGTACTAATGGCAAGGAGAAGCCAAGAACATCGAGTGTCGAGGGCAGGAAGGTTTCGGCCGTTACATACGCAAGTAGGTGTACCAATACGCCAAAGAGACCAACCACTGCATACTTCCACAGAGTCATCGGGATGTAGCGACCGAAGGTAACGTCGTAGAGGTACTCGAGGAACTCCAGCTGAACTCTACGGCTGAGCTTGCTCTCGCCATGCAATCGTTTGCTGAAGGTAAATGGAACCTCGGTTGCGGTTGTACCTGCAGGTGCGTGCACGAGAAGGTCCAAGAGGATCTTGAAACCCTTGGGGTTGAGCGTTGGTAATGCCGCTTCGAATGTTTTGCGGTTGAGCGCGAAGAATCCGCTCATGGGATCTGCCACTTGGACTTTGCAAAGGCGTTTTGCGAGGTTTGTAGCCATGCGGCTTAAGGCGAAACGACGTTCATCCCACTCCCCTACACTTCCGCCGGATACATACCGAGATCCAATGGCGACGTCACTTCCTTTCTCTACGGCATCAGCAAGTTTAGGAAGTAAATGGAGATCGTGCTGGCCATCGGCATCCATGACCATGAGTACATCACCGGTGGCGGCGAGGAATCCTTCGATCACGGCTGAGGAAAGCCCGCGACGTCCAATACGACGAATCACTCTGACTTCTGCATGTGTCTTCCCTAATTCTCGTGCCACCTCCCACGTGCGGTCTGGCGAGTTGTCATCGACGATAATGATCTCCGCTTTGCGTCCTTTGAGCACTTCCAAGACTTTGGGAACGAGAACAGGGATGTTCTCGGCCTCATTGAAGGTGGGAAGGACAAGGGAAAGCATTGGCAAGAATATACACGAAAAGCCGTACCAATCGCTCTTGTTCCAAGCTGCATTTGGCCACACACTACCCGGGATGCATATTTTGGTTACAGGATCATCGGGAACAATTGGTACGCGTTTGTGCGAGCGCCTCTTAGAAAGCGGCCACAGTTTGAGCGGTATCGATTGGGTCGAGAACAAGTGGCAGCCCAAGATTCAGGAGCTCACCGCCCTCATCGACATGCGCGACGATAAGAAGGTCATGGCCTACGAACCGAGGAAGCCTGTGGATGTGATGGTGCACTTGGCCGCGAATGCACGCGTGTACGAGCTTGTAGAAGAACCCCGCCGCGCCCTCGATAACTTTGTCACTCTCTTCAATGCGCTGGAACTCGCTCGTAAGTTGAACGTGAAGAAGTTCATCTTCGCGTCGTCACGCGAGAGCTACGGAAACATCGCTGCCGATAAATATACGGAGGATCTCGCGAGAGTCGAGAACTGCGAAAGCCCCTACACAGCCAGCAAAATTGGAGGTGAGGCACTCGTCGAGGCCTACACCCGTTGCTATGGAGTGGATCACATTATTGTGCGCTTCTCCAATGTCTACGGCATGTACGACGACAGCATTCGCGTCGTTCCCCTCTTCATCCGCATGTGCCGCAAGAACGAGCCCATCACGGTGTTTGGAAAAGAGAAGTGTTTGGACTTCACCTATATTGATGACGCTGTGAGTGGCGTGATCTTGATGATTGAGAAGTTCGATGTCGCCAAGAACCAGACGATCAACTTGGCATACGGAGAAGGCACGACGTTGATTCACTTGGCTGAGCGCGTGAAGGAATTACTCGGTAGCACCTCTGCTGTGAGTCTTGGTGAGCCACGCACAGGGGAAGTGATTCGCTACGTGGCGGATATCTCCAAAGC
>CAYRXE010000043.1:0-7953 GCA_964428205.1 uncultured Candidatus Peribacteria bacterium
CAGGCAGATGTTCGATGCTACATGCGCAAAGTGCGGTGCATCGTGCCAGGTTCCATTCAAGCCTCGCCCAGTCGAGGAGGGTGGTCGCCCGGTCCTCTGCAAAGCGTGTTTCGACGCGCAGCGCATGGCAGCGTAATGCTCGGATAATTCATAACTTCGACATTCAAAAAGACGCCTTCGGGCGTCTTTTTTGTGCCACAATAAAGGCATGAGAGACACGCGTGTTGATCTTCTGCGAACCTTGGCCATTACGCTCATGGTTGTGTATCACGCGATCTACGACCTCGCAGAGCTTCATGGCTGGAATGTAGACGTGTTTACTGGTGGCTGGTGGTTGCTCGCTCGTACGAGTCTGATCTTGTTCTTAGTGGTGAGTGGAATCAGTTACGCACTCAGTCATCGCAGCAAAGGCACACACATTCGTTGGAAGAGATGGTTGCAAGTCGCAGGTGCTGCCGCACTCGTGAGCATCGCAACGTACATGATGGATCCAAAGACGTTCGTGCAATTTGGAGTGCTCCATTTGATTGCGGTGAGTGCACTGCTTCTCCCCTACTTTGCGCGGATGAAAATGTGGAACGTTGTGATCGGCATTGTCGTGATGATGATTCCATTCATCATTCATCCTTCATCATTCATCCTTATCCCATTTGGTTTCCCTCCCGCGGACTTCGTCACACTCGACTACGTTCCACTCATCCCGTGGTTCGGTGTCGTGCTCGTGGGATATGGACTCGGGTACCTCTGGAAACCACACGCTGATGATCGCAAAGTCCTCAATAACCTCACCTGGCCAGGGAGGCATTCGCTCCTGATCTACCTGGCCCACCAACCTGTCCTATTAGGCGTTTTGTGGCTTATAGCCAAATCCTGATTTTGACCTATAATAAGCAAACTGACTTTACCGTCAGTGCTCATTCGGAAACCAACGGAGGGCCTTCTTATGATCGCGTTCGCTGGAGTAAAGGGGGTCGTTAAAAAGGCCCTCATCTGTCCCGGCAAGCGCTACGGAGTTCATGTGACCACAAACTTCGGTGGCGCGGCCCGCATGATGTTGATCAGAACTGGTTTCAGTACTGGTATCGACATCAGTGGCGAATGGGTGACATACGAGAAAACAAAGACCGATGTCACTCTGGTCGTCCCAAATGACTTCATCGCAGGTCATCTGGTGCTGGAGCGTTACGACGGCAGCCGCTTTGTGCCGGACGAAAGCGTGGAGCTCGTCACGGTAGCTGAATGAACCTCATCCCCTTCTCTGCTATGCAGGGAAGGGTGATTTCGAAGATTTTTCTTATCTCTTTAGGGGTTCACCGACAGAGGGTTTTGCCCTACACTCTGCCCCACATGTCGTTTACCGTCCGCAAGATCAAGGAGGAGAAACCTCCTCATCCTCTGGTAGTAGCGCTTATAAAGGGAGCCCAGCTCAGCCTTCGTCTGTGGGTGCCCATGGGTCAGTGGTACAAACACTGGAAAGCCCGCAAGCAGGCGTCCGATACAGAGAAGAAGCGCCTTGGCATTTTGAAGAAGGTTCTCACGGTTCTCGTGTGCATCCTGCTCTTCTGTTTAGTGATCGCAGGAGTGGTAAAAGCGATGGTGAGTGCGAAGGTTCTCACACTCAGCACTGCGTTCTCGGTTGTTGGTACGGATTTACCGACGGATGCGAA
This sequence comes from uncultured Candidatus Peribacteria bacterium, assembly GCA_964428205.1. GTDB lineage: Bacteria > Patescibacteriota > Gracilibacteria > Peribacterales > Peribacteraceae > CAYRXE01. The sequence continues at coordinate 1,668 of CAYRXE010000043.1, forward strand.
CGGATTCACGAATATCCTCCTGCTCGGCAAAGGTGATGATGAGCACGAAGGAACAGACCTCACCGATAGCATGATGCTCCTGAGTTTGGATCCACGTGATACGAAGAGCGCATTTTTGATGAGTGTGCCGCGCGACTTATACATCTTAGATAACAAGCACGGCATTCGCGGTCGCGTGAACCAGCTTTATCGCGATTATCGCATCACACTGCGCAACAAAGGCACACCCATGAAAGACACTCCTGTGCCTGCGATGAACATGCTCGCAGAAGAGATGGGTTACCAGTTCGGCATCGATATTCATCACGTGTTCATGGTGAACTTCTCGGCATTCACGAAGATCGTGGATGAGATCGGCGGCATCGATGTGACGGTGCCAGAGGACCTTGTGGATACCGAATACCCGAATGAAACGGAGGATGGATACACCACCTTTATGCTCAAGGCAGGTCCACAGCATTTGGATGGAACCGTCGCACTCAAATACGTGCGTAGCCGCCACTCCACGAGCGACTTTGGCCGTTCTGCACGCCAACAGCAGGTACTTGGAGCACTCAAAGAAAAAGCCGAAACAGAAGGAATTCTGCGTAGTCCGGGCAAGCTGATCAGTCTCTGGAACATCGTGTCGCAGAACACACTCACCACCATGACCCTTGGAGAAATGCTCGGTCTTGCCGAACTCGGTACCAAGATTGATCGCGGAAATTTGATCACACTGCAGCTGAATAATCAGACGGGATACGAGGGTCTCAATCCCCTACCAGGTGGCATGTTGTATAACCCACCACGTGATCAGTTCGATGGTGCGTCGGTATTGCTCCCAATTTCGATTCCAGAATTCCCTGTGACGTACAGGCACATCAAGTTGCTCGTGCAACTCCTCACGCAAAACCGTCCGCTCTACTTGGCTCCGCCGAGTATCGCCGTGTTTAACGCGAGTGGAAAAAGCGGACTCGCATACCTCCTCGCAAGTGAGTTCACGCGCTTTAACATTCGCGTCGACGAAACCGGCAACTACCCGGGCGGTAAGCGCGATACTTCTGTTATCATCGCCCGCAGCGAAGCCGACAGAGGCATTGCTCAGTTCTTCGGGGACATCCTGGATATTCCCGTGGAAGTCTTAGACCCCGAAACACCCACAGAAGGCCTGGCTTTGGTGCAGATCGTGCTTGGCAAAGACTTCACCTATCAACCGTTTGTACGGCTTTTCCCAGAACCTGCTGTACCGGAAGTCACTTCTGAATCATCCTCTTCGTCGGATTCTTCGATCTCCTCGGACTCTTCGGATTCCTCTCTCCAATGACCCCCCGCGAACTCATCGCCGAAGCTTGGGCCATTACACAGCGCGAAAAGTCGCTGCGCCACTGGGGATTTTTTACGTCGTTCTTCGAAACCCTCCTCAACCTCAAACTCATTTCGTATCAGGTGTACTTCTTGATCGAGCACGCACGCGGAGGAAGTGCCGGATTCTTCGACATCGAGATCATCATTTATAACTCCATGCCGCACTGGTTCTTTTGGACGTTCCTCATCCTGCTCATCGTGCTGTTTGTCGTCGAACTCTTTGTGCCGCATCTCGCGCTCGGTGCCATCACAGGATTGGCTGCAAAGGCACATAAGAAAGAAGAGTGCACCGGTGGCCTGGTGCTGTCGCTGTATAACTTCTTCCCCATCTTCGCCATTCACGAGGCATTGTTCCTCAGCAACTGGGCAACGGTGATCACGGCGATTTCGGTCGCTGCTCGTTATATCGACGGAGATATCAAATACTGGATCATCGGCTTCCTCGCATTCTTTTGGTTTGTCAGTAACGTTCTCGCGTTCTTCTTCAGCTTCGCCGTTCCCGCAGTGGTAGTCGAAAAGCAGGGCATCTTCAGCGCCATGTCTACGAGCTTCAAACTGATCGTGAGTTACTTGGGTCGCATCATGTTCCTCATGTTGCTCCTCTTCGTCATCACCATCCGCATCATCCTCAACACCCTCATCGTGCTCATCATCCCTGCGATTGTTGTCGGTATCGCCATCCTCTTTACGTTCGTCCTCTCCCCTGCAGCGAGCTACACCATCGCCTTCTGTATTGGCACCGTGCTTGTGCTCATCGCGAGTTATTTCTTTGGATACCTGCAGGTCTTCCAGCACACCGTGTGGACCATCACCTTTATGGAACTGCGTAAGCACAAGGATCTGGATGTCATTGGCTGATTGACAAATAAACTTTACATTGTAAAATAAGAGCCAGTTCTCTTCTCTCTTTAGGAGTAGGTCTGATGCGAACGGAATCGCCGCTGCGTAAGTTGCTAGTCCTCGTACTAGCAGGTCTCGTCCTCTTCTTCTTGGTTCGGAATCAAATCCGAATCACGGATGATGAAGACGACCGCTCCACGATCATCACCTTCGAAGATCCTTCTCCGATCCGCCAAGCGGACTATCGGGAGACGCAGAAATAGTCAGCTCTGCTGACGTAACGAGACCGATGCAATCGCATCGGTCTTCTTTTAGATCAGGAAATGAAGAAGCACTCTGTCTACGAGAATACGACCCAGGTTCTTGACGGTGTCCTTCCGTACACCTATGTTGGTGTACGTTCATCCTAGTCACGGCGTAGTTACGGCGAAACGAAGTGAAGCCGAACGAAGCCGGATTCCCCAGCATCCTATGACTGTTCAGGAACTCACCAAGCACCAGAACAACGTCCTGGAATACATCCGGGAGTTCCAGCAGAAGAAGGGTTACTCACCTTCTCTCGCAGATCTCGCAGAGGCCTTTGAGGTGAAGAGTAAGAACGCCGTCGCAAAAGTGGTGAATGTGTTGGAGAAGACGAAGAACATTACGAAGGATCCCAAAGGTCGTATCAAGATCATCGATCGCATTGCTGCTGCCGTGGAGTCGATCCCGTTTAGCCTCCCGCTCTTCGGACCCATCGCCGCTGGCTTCGCCGCCCCGGTGGAAGAACAAGCAGAAGAGACGATCACGATTGAGAACTACTTGGTACGCGACAAGAGCTCAACCTTTTTGCTGCGTGTAAAAGGCGACAGCATGATCGAAGCCGGTATTCACGAAGGTGATCTCGTGGTGGTGGAGCGCGGTAAGGAACCACGAGTCGGAGACATTGTGGTGGGCATCTTGGATGGAGAATTCACGCTCAAGAGGCTCATCAAAGAAGATGGTAAGTTCGTGCTCAAGGCAGAGAACAGCCGTTACCCAAGGCTCTACGCACGTGAAGAACTGCAAATAGCAGGCGTCGTGCGCGGCACGATACGTAAATATTAGGAAGCGAAGAAATGAAGAATTGAGGAAATGAAGAAAATCCTTTTCGTCATTATTTCGCGATTCCTCGTTTCCTTAACTCGTCATTTCCTCATTTCCTCTCTTCCATGTTCGCCCACGTAGACGCCGATGCATTCTTTGCATCAGTTCTCATCAGGCAAAATCCCCTGCTCCTGGGCAAACCCCTCCTTGCGATGGGTATGGGTGGTGGCTGTGTAATTAGCGCGAGTTACGAAGCAAAGAAGTTTGGCATAAAAACGGGGATGCGACTCTCGGATGCACGTAAGCTCTGCCCAACTGCCATCGCCATGCCCTCGGATTTCGCAGAAACAGGAAAAGCATCTGACGATATTGAGACGCACCTCCATAGTCTGTGCCCAGACATGGAACAGATGTCGGTCGATGAATGGTTTTTAGATCTCACGACTCTCGTGGGTGGTGTGCCGAGTGATCTCACGGGTTGGGCGAAGAACACTCGCTCGATGATTCACAGTAAAACTGCCATCTCGGTTTCGGTCGGTGCGGCGCCTACAAAGATCCTCGCGAAGATGGCGAGTGAGTATCGCAAGCCGGGCGGTGTGACCATTTTGGATAACCAAGATCTGACCATCGAAGCCTTCCTCAAAGACCGTCCCGCGGCCGCAATTCCGGGGATCGGTCGAAAGCGGTCCGAGAGGACCGAGATCTACGGCTGGAAGACCTCCTGGGACGTTTCTCAGGCCCCTACAGAGCTTCTGAAGCGTCTGTTTGGCAAAGTCGGCCCGGAGTTGCAAAGCGAGCTCCTAGGGGCCTCTGTGTACGAATTGGTCACCGAGGCAGCTCCTCCTAAATCCATCTCCAGGGCACGCAGTTTTACGCCCGAATCGAAGCGCGAAATCCTGTGGGCACATGCACTGCGACACTTGGAATACTTGGTGCTGAAGATGCGCCGACACGGACTCGCATGCAGTGGCATCTCGCTTGGATTACGCACACGGGATTATCGGAATTTTCGCGGCACAGGAAGATCACTCCCTGTCCCCTGCGATACCGAAGATGCGCTGAGGAATATTCTCGAAGAATGTTTCGTCGAGATTTACGAGCAAGGTGCCGCCTACACACAAGTGCACGCAGCACTGTGGCACTTAACTCCCAAAGGCGCCGAGCAGATCTCGCTCTTTACCGAGCCAGATCAACTGGAAACGGAACAAGCACTGCAAGAGTCACTCGATAAGTTGCATGAGAAGTTTGGACGCAACGCCATCACGCGTGGTTCGGCGATCACGGTGAAGAGCGGCACCAAGAAACACTTTGAATTTGCGGCATACGGATAAACCCCGTCACGAAGGACGGGGATTTGAGTTGAGCAGCTGACTAATCAGCGCTCGCCCACCACCAGATGAGCCCGATGATTCCCAGGATAAGTACGAGGATTATGAGAGAACCAAGCCCACATAATCCAACACCTTCCGGTTCTTCAGGCGCTGGACGACTGATGTAACACACAGAGTCCTCCTTGAGGAAAATGGGTTGCCCTGATTATCTTGGAAGTAAGCCTGAGGCTCAATTGAGTATTTTGAGCTTATCGATGATTTTGCTTAGTTTTTCCTGTGCCTGAGCAAGTTTTTCACGCTCGGCAGCAACCACCTTTTCTGGCGCTTTGTCGGCGAATTTCTTGTCGCCCAACTTGGCTTCGAGTGTGGCCACGTACTTCGTGAGATCTGCCTGTTCTTTGGCGAGGCTGAGCTTCTCTTTTTCGACGTCGATCAATCCCTCAAGAGAGAGATGTACTTCAATACCGTCGAGGAATGCACTCGCAATGTTCTTCCAACCCTTACTCTCTTTAAAGATCTCGAGTTTTTCGACCTTACCCATGCGCATGATGTGGTGCGACTGCTCTGCAAAGAGCTCACCTCCGTTTTTATCGACGATGTAGACCGTGAGTTGCTTACTTACAGCAACATCCTGTTGTGAGCGCAGTTGGCGGATTGCCGTGATAACACCAATGAGACTGTTGAGTTCGTTAAAGCGATCACTATCTTCGCGTTCGAGCTTCTCGGTTGGCCACGATTCCTTGATGAGCATAGGCGCATCGGTGCGTTTTACCTGAGCCCAGAGCTCTTCTGTCACAAACGGGATGAATGGATGGAGCATCCTCAAAAGTTTACGGAGTGAGTGCACGAGTACCGCGTGATTGGCCTCACCTTTGCTTAGTTCCAAGTACCAGTCGCAGAAGTATTCCCATACGAAGCTATACAAACGCTCCCCTACTTCGCTGAGGCGATACTCGTTGAGACCTTTTGTGACATCGCGAACCAACTCGACATCGAGTGCGTGCAGCAATGCGCGATCAGCGAGGGAGAGAGATCCTTTTTCTGGGAGTTCTGTGATGCTGTGTGGATCCACTCCTGCTTTTTCGCATTCGAGGAGGATGAATCGCGATGCATTCCAGAGTTTATTTACGAAGTTGCGGTATCCTGCGATTTTCTCTTCGTACAGCTTCGAATCGGCTCCTGGGGCTTGTCCCACAATCATCGAAAGACGAAGAGCATCTGCACCAAAGCGCGAGATGATGTCCAAAGGATCGATCATGGTACTCGGATCGCTCTTGCTCATCTTTTTTCCTTCTCTGGTTCTGATAAGTCCGTGCAAGTACACGGTCTCGAACGGCACATCACCTAACACATACGTCGTCATGAGGATCATGCGCGCCACCCAGAAGAAGAGAATGTCGTAACCGGTCTCCATTACCTGTGTTGGGTGGAACTTTTGGAGGTCCGCACTCTTCTTTAAGAGATCTTCGAACGAGATGGATGGATCCTTGGCGAGTTCTTGATCGATGAGTGTGCTCCATGTCCACAAAGCAGACGAGAACCACGTGTCGAGCGTGTCGTTGTCTTGCTCGTAACCGGAGCCTGATGGAGCGGTGGCACCCACGTGCACATCGACGGACTTGCCGTCGTTCTTGTACCAGACCGGGATACGGTGACCCCACCAAATCTGGCGAGAAATGCACCAATCGCGCAAGTTATCGATCCAG
>CAYRXE010000044.1:0-7420 GCA_964428205.1 uncultured Candidatus Peribacteria bacterium
ATCGGCGAGTGCCTGACCCATGTTCTGGAAGTCATCACTGCGTGCAACGAAGTCTGTTTCGCAACGGAGACAAACGATTGCAGCCTTTGCAGGACCGGATGCAATGAAGAAGGCACCTTCTTTCTGCTCGCGGTCAGCCTTTTTGACAGCCTGAGCGAGTCCGCGCTTGCGGAGGATTTCAATCGCCTTTTCATCATCTCCGCCTGCTTCGTCGAGAGCCTGTTTGACGGCGACGATGGCCACACCCGTACGGGCGCGGAGGTTGGCTACTTGTTCAGCGGTAACTGGCATGATTCGTGGGGTTAAGGATTAAGGTAATTCCGTATCATCTTACGCATCGCTCCCGTTCACTGCAGCTGTTTTCTTAGGTTTTGCATCGCTGAGCTCGGATTCGATGGTGTTGAGGATGATGGCAATGGACTTCACTGCGTCATCGTTTGCCGGCACGAAAGCCGTGAACAAATCGGGATCAGCAATGGTGTCGCAGACACCGAAGATGGGGATCTTGAGCTTGGCAGCTTCGAGAACGGCCACGCGATCGCGGACGGCATCGAGCACGAACACAGCGTCTGGGAGTCCGTTCATTTTGGACACACCACCCAAAGCCGTATCGAGCTTGGCGAGCTTCTTACGAAGTTCGGTCTGCTCCTTCTTCGTGTACTTCTCGACTTCACCAGTCTGGAAAGACCTCTGGAGATCGAGGTAATACTTCAAGCGGCGCTTAAGTGTTCCCCAGTTCGTGAGGAGTCCTGGGATCCACTTCTTCGTCACCATTGGCTGGTTCAAAACCTCGCCCAGGTGTTCGACGAAGGGAATGGATTGCTGCTTTGTAGAGACGAAGAGGATCGTCTTGCCTTCGACCTGCAACTTCTTGAGGTGTGCACAGACCTCCTCAAGACCCTTGCGTGTTTTTTCAAGGTCGAAAAGATGCACGCCCTTGCGGACGGCGTAGAGGAAGGACTTCATCTTTGGGTTCCACTTCTCTCTGCGGTGTCCAAAGTGAACGGCGGCGTTGGCCAGTTCTTTCTCGGAAGGAATTGCCATACGAGTACGGGGGAAATAGGAGAATTTGGATTCAAGTGCAGGTACCCGTGAGGGCAGCTGGATCTCTGTAATCAGATGATCGAATCCTTGGCTCTGGTCTACGTCTTCTCGCGTGGGGCGGAGGATCCCTTTCGGGCAGGACCGCTGCGATCAGTAGGAGAGTGCGGAAAGTGTGCCTGAACAGGCCAAAATCTGCAAATTCTCATTTTTACTATCTAAAACCACGCTGGGCGCATATTCAAGAATTATGGTATAATATACCTAAGATGATCTTTTTAGATTATCGGCAAAGTTGAGGCAGGCGTTTTGGGCACGAGAAGGTGCCTAGGCCGCTTGCCTCAGTCGAGGCGGCATCAAAGGAGAGACAGCATGTTCTCTTGGTTCGAAGATTTTCTGGATCGACGTCCGTGGGTCCAGAGAATAATCACGATCTGTGCTGTGATTCTAGTTTTGCTAGCATCTGCGGCATTACTAAAACATCTCGGCTAATAACTTTGCATGAAGGACCTGCGCCACCGGTGTGGGTCCTTTCTCAAACTTATTTCTTTAGCCTCGCAACCAGCTCGTTCAAGCTCATACGGTCCTGCTTGAGCGTGTCACGGTCGCGAATGGTGGCCGTGTCTTTATCACCCTGTGCGGCATCTTCGCCAACTGTACCGAAATCGATGGTGATGCACTTGGGTGTACCCACTTCGTCCTGGCGGCGGTAACGCTTACCAATGCTTCCCGTGACGTCGAAGTCGACGTTGAGATCCGTTTCTTGAATCAATCTTTTATACAACTCTTGGCTCTTCCCTAAGAGCTGATCCTTTTTACTGAGTGGCAAGATTGCGACATCAATTGGTGCTAAGTCCTTCGCAAACTTCATGACAATGCGTGTGTCGTCCTCTGCGAGCTTTTCTTCGGTGTAGGCCTCGAGCAAGAAAGTCAGGACCGAGCGATCACAACCGAAACTTGGCTCGATCACATGCGGCACGAACTTCTTCGTGGCGTCATCGGGGTCCGTGTACTTAAGGTCCTCACCGCTGAACTTCTCGTGCTGTGTGAGGTCGTAGTTGCCGCGGTTGGCGAGACCGAACAACTCTCCCCAGCCCCATGGGAACTCGTATTCAATATCCACGGTGCGGGAGCTGTAGTGACTCAGTTCATCTTTGGCGTGCTCGCGAATGCGCAGCTTGTTCTTATCGATACCGAGCTCTGTGAACCATGCCCAGACCTGGTCTTTCCATTGGTCAAAATATTCTGCCTCCGTACCTGGCTCCACGAAGTATTCGATTTCCATCTGTTCGAACTCGCGTGTGCGGAAGGTGAAGTTGCCCGGCGTGATTTCGTTACGGAAGGCCTTGCCAATCTGACCCACACCAAACGGCAAACGCTTGCGCGTGGTGTTGAGCACGTTCTTAAAGTTCACGAAGATACCCTGGGCTGTTTCTGGCCTCATGTAGACCAAAGCGGCATCTTCCTCCACCACACCTTGGTGGGTCTTAAACATCAGGTTAAAGCGCTTGGCTTCGGTCCAATCAATCTTCTTGCAGTTTGGGCAGGGGATTTTTTCGGCGACGAGCATGGGCTGCACTTGTTCCAATTTCAAAACAGCGACAGCTTCCACTCCGAGTTTTTCTTCGAGCAGCTTGTCTCCGCGGAAACGCTGACGACAGGCTTTGCAGTCCACGAGAGGATCCGTAAACGAACCAACGTGACCACTCGCTTCCCACACCTTTGGATTCATCAAGATTGATGCGTCCAATCCCACCATGTCCTGACGACCACGAACAAACGTATTCCACCAGTGGCGCTTTACACGGTTCTTTAACTCGACACCCAGTGGACCGTAGTCCCAGGTGTTTGCGAGACCGCCGTAAATGTCGGAACCTGGAAAGATGAATCCTCTGCGCTTACACAGAGAGACGACGTCATCGAGGCTTTTGGCAGGCATAAGAGAGGGGAGTGGCGATAGGGTACTCGCGAATGGGCCGTGTGGGTAGGCCCTCCTGCAGGATTCTGCCCTAGGGTAAAGGAGAACAATCCCTCGTCCGAAAGCCAAAAATCTGCTATACTGTCTTGATGTTTTCGTGGCTCCAAAACCTGGCTGCCGATCTCGATACCGGGAAGACCTTTGCGGTGCTTCTCGCGGTTGCGATCTTGGCTTCGCTCGACTTGGCTGCGAAGTACAAACACAAGCATTACCACTACGTGTTTGGGTGTTTGCTCGGCACGGTTCTCTCGGCTGCGTACTTGAACTTTGTGCCCATGCTTCTCTCGGGCCCTTTCGCGGGTAACCCGTTTGCGATTGCCCTGGGCGTCATGTTGGTTGTTGTTGCATGGAGGCTCCTCTTTGGACCTTGGGAGACCCATGTGAAAGCAACGGTGCTCGGAGCGTTCGTGTTTTGGATCACCCTCTCGATCATTCTTGCTCGCTCGGGCCCGGATCGCATCACACTCTTAGTATCGATGGCGTTCGCACTCGTGCCGGCGGCCCTGTGGTGCATTCTCTTCTTGCAGTATCACCGCGAAAAAATGAGCAAAGTATTTCTCATGTTCTTTGCGGGTATGGCTTCGACGGCGCCGATTCTTTTTTACGACGCGCTCGTGCGAAGTGGCGTTGAATTGCACTTCTTTTACTTCCGCATCATCCCCGAGAGCTTTAACGCTGCGTCGCAGAATTTCGTGCTGTACCAGGCAAACGGCGCACGCACGCTCCCTGTGGTTCTGGCTGCACTCGCGCTTTCGTTCATCTTCGTCGCTCTCGTCGAAGAAGGTGCTAAGTACTGGGTGTTACGCAAGAGTGGCAAGCAGGTATTCACGAGTATCGATGACGTGTTGGAACTTTCCATTGTTGTTGCAATTGGTTTTGCATTTGCCGAGAACATCCTCAATACCTCGTACTTCCCTGCGTTCGTGAAGCGGTACTTGATGGACAGTTCCTCTCGCGACATCCTCGCGTTTGTAGGCAACGTCGCGGGCCGCAGCGTGCTCACGAGCATGGTGCACATCGCGTCGACGGGAATCCTTGGTTACTTCGTCGGTCGCTCTATTTTTGCGCCATTCTTCTTAGCTGCAAAAGACAAGACGTACCCTGTCACAGATCTCTTCTCGAGCGTGCTCGCCCTCCCTCGCATTGCGGTCTTCCGCACGGTGTCGGTGGTGAGCGGTCTCACGTTTGCGGTGGTCTCGCATGCACTCGCAAATTTCATGGTCTCGGTACCCGATGCCTTGCCTAGTCACCCGCGCACCTTAGGCGACCTTCTTGGCTCCGCGAGCGGCTCTCCGCTGAATTCGGTGTCTCTCGTTGTTATTCCGTCGCTGGTGTACGTCGTTGGGGGATTCTTGATTCTCACTTGGCTCTTAGAATGGAATGCCAACAGGCAGGAACGCGGCATGCTCCGCGAGGAAGATACGTTCGTGGCTCCGCAGCAGGCGTAAGAACACAAGGTGAAGAATGATTGGCAGAGAAAGTCTAAGATCCATTTTTCATTGGGTCGGTGTTTCCCTACACTCGTATCCACTGATTCACCCCGATTTTCTCATGCTCTCCGCATCACAATCACGTCGTCTCTTCGCGAGTACGTTGCTCGTCTCCTTCTTCGTGCCGGGCATCATGCACGCGGCGTACACAGGAGGTACTTCTATCACCATTCAGCCCGCAAACGCGGCACCGGCCAAACACCTTATTAGTGCCGATGCCAAAGCCAACGTGTCACGCGGAGATTTTTTGCGCAGCAGCATGAAGGCACTGCGTTACCAAATGGTCGACGACAAGAATCTCAAGCCGTATCCCCGAGCCACACCTGCCGCTCTGCGACCATATGTGAACACAGCCTATGCACTTGGGGTGCTCCGGTTCTTCGGTCCAAACCTCAATCCTGCTCGATACATCACCAAGGGTGAGGCAGTTCAACTGCTCGCAGGACTCGCCGCATCGGGCGAAAAAGCAAAAGAAGAATTGCCTCCGTTTGCCGATGTCCGTCCGAAATCCGACGAAGGAAGGGCGATTGCACTTGCTCTCGAATACGGCTGGGTCGAGGCCGATTCCACCAGCGTGTTTGGTACGAAGCGGCTCATCACCGTGGAAGAGGCAGAGAAGTTGATTGCGAATGTGATGGTGTCGGAAGGTCTCTCGCAAGATGCAGGCATCGTGGTGATTCCCGTTGTGCGCCTTCGCCCCGATCGCGCAACGAGTCCGCTGCCCAAAGAGGCTATCCAGCGCGCCGTGTGGGATTTGTTGCAGAACGATTTCCTCTACAAAGATCGCATTGATGAAGATAAAGACGGAGATGCGAGCATCGATGGTCTCGTCGATAACCTCAAAGATCCCTACACCGTGTACATGCCCAAGGCGAAGTCCGAGAGTTACCAGCAGCAGCTCGAAGGTGAGATCACGGGTATTGGCGCGAGTGTCGAAAAAGTCGATGACTTCCTCATCATCGTGGCGCCTCTCCCGGGTTCCCCTGCGGAGAAAGTTGGCCTCAAGCCTCGTGACATTATCCTGAGTGCCGATGGAGTGGATCTCAAAGGCATGGATTTGGAAGATGCCGTGGGCAAAGTGCGTGGTGTCAAAGGCAGCACGGTGAAGCTGAAAATTCGTCGCGACGGAAATGATTTCGAAGTTTCTGTGGTGCGCGACACCATCAAGAACTTAGAGATCCAAGCAAGTTGGAACGGACAAGTCGCCATCGTAAAGCTCTTGCAGTTTGGTACGACCACCGACCGCGATATTCGTAAAACGTTTGAAGAGATCGCCAAGCAGAATCCCAAGGGCGTGATTCTCGACTTACGTAATGATCCAGGTGGTCTCATCCAAGCTGCAGAAGAAACCGTGAGTAACTTCCTCCCCAAGGGCAGCACGTACGTGCAGACGATCTCTGGAAATCAAACAGCAGATGAAGTCACGGAGTCCGACCGCACCCTCCTCGCCACCACTCCGGTGATTGTGCTCGTGAACAAAGGTTCTGCGAGTGCCTCCGAGATTGTGGCTGCCGCTCTGCAAGATGCAGGTCGTGCGAAGATCCTGGGCGAGACAACCTTTGGTAAAGGCACCTTCCAGCGCATCTACACCTTTAATGACGGCTCCAGCCTGAAGATGACGGTAGGTGAGTGGCGCAGTCCGAAGGGTAAGAAGATCGAGAAGGTTGGTGTGATTCCAGATATTACGATGCCCGATACGAACGCTTCTCGTGATGAGATGCTTCTGCGCGCAATCGACCTTCTGCGGTAATCTCCGCTTCATCTAGCCAAAACCTTCTTGTAAGGAGGGGTATTCTTGTGCGTCCTCTTGGAGGTATACTTCTCCCTTTTATGCGCACCCTCCTCGCCTCTCTTACGGCTGCAGTTCTCGCTTTTGCTGCCCCTGCTTCGGCCATGGGCATGGTGTCGTATGCCGGAAATAGCTCTTCGTATACGAATTGTGTGTGCTTCCGTTGGCCCTGTGATCCGTGTAAGCGTTTCCCAAAACCTAAGCCGCCAAAGATCCCGAAGACTCCAAAATGCGTGTGCGTGAGGGCGCCGTGTCCGTGCTCTTAATTAAGGTGTTGGAAGCGGTAAGCGCGAAGGGGTCGTCTCGCTCGGTCCTTCGTCCATTCTTCGTATAGTCTCTTAAATCATCCAATAGGCTATTTCGCCATGTTTCGTGACAAGTCAAAGTGACCTCTTAGAGGCTTGTATTCCCCGTGCAAAAAGAGTATAGGATGTCAGTTTACGATCACTATTTCTCCTATTCTTATGTCTAACGGAACAGTCACACAGGTTCTCGGCGCAGTCGTCGACTGCAGCTTCCCACAGGGAACGCAACTGCCGGGCATTTATAACGCGCTCAAAATTGCCATGGGTAAAGATGAGCTCACCCTCGAAGTGCAGCAGCACTTGGATGGTGGTTCGGTCCGCGCTGTGGCCATGGGCTCCACCGACGGTCTCGCTCGTGGTGTTGCCGTTGTAGACACCGGAGCACCTATTACGGTGCCCGTGGGTCAGGAGACGCTTGGTCGTATGTTTAACGTCCTTGGTGATCCCATCGACGGTTTGCCTGCTGTGAAGTCGAAGAAGGCATACCCCATCCACCGTCCAGCTCCTTCCTTTATGGAGCAGTCGACGGAGACGGAAGTTCTGGAGACGGGTATTAAAGTCATTGACCTCTTCTGTCCGATCTTGAAAGGAGGAAAAGTCGGTCTCTTCGGAGGTGCTGGTGTGGGTAAGACTGTGATCGTGAAAGAGCTCATCCGTAACATTGCTGCAGAGCACGGTGGTTACTCAGTATTCGCCGGAGTGGGAGAGCGCAGCCGCGAAGGAAACGACTTGTACTACGAAATGAAGGAATCCGGCGTCCTCGACAAAACGTCCATGGTCTTCGGACAAATGAACGAGCCACCTGGACCTCGCTTGC
>CAYRXE010000045.1:0-3010 GCA_964428205.1 uncultured Candidatus Peribacteria bacterium
GTGACTACCACTCCGAAACGCCATGCACATGGTGCGACGGTTGCGGGGACTACGGTATTTGGACCGCGACCAAGCGTGCACTCGTGGAACTGGGCATTCCTCCGCATGGAGTACTCCTGTGTTACGACGTGGGTTGCCACGGTAACGGTTCCGATAAGCTCGAGGGCTATCGTTTCCACGGCCTCCACGGTCGTGTGCTGCCGTTTGCCGCAGGTGCCAAGATTGCCAATCACAAGCTCCCTGTGATCGCCTTTGGCGGAGACGGCGCAAGTTTTTCAGAGGGTGTCGGGCATCTCGTCCATGCAGTCCGCAGCAACTATCCCATCACGTTCATTCTCCACAACAACGCTAATTACGGACTCACCACGGGCCAGGCAAGTTCGCTCACGCCCAAGGGGCAAAAGATGAACACTGCTCCCAATGGCATTCCCGAGCGCACGATTCCATCCATGGATTTCATCTTCTCTCTCGAGCCTACCTTCGTTGCGCGCGGCTTTAGCGGAAACATTCCGCAGATGACCGAGATCTTTAAAGCAGCCATCAATCATCGTGGCTTTGCGTTCGTGGACATCCTCCAGGCGTGTCCCACCTACAACCATTTCGCCACGCACGAGTACCTTATGGAGAAGTGCTACGATGTGGACGCCGAAGGGCATGATGTCACAGACTTCAAAAAAGCACGCGAGCTCGCCGTGAATACAGAGAAGAGGATCGCCACCGGAGTGCTGTACGAGAACGATTCCGTGCCCAGCTTCTACGATGAATTAGTGCCAAGAAAAGGCGTAGAGACGTCGTGCGTAGAGGAGGTTTCGGTGAAGGATGTGAGTGCGCTTTGGAAGGATTTGATCTAAGATCGCAGGCCATGCGCATCGACGTTCTCACGCTCTTCCCCGGCATGTTCGCGCCTCTCCAAGAGAGCATCCTTGGTCGTGCTTCCAAAGAGGGTCTTATTGATCTTCACCTTCATGATATCCGCGAGTTCTCCAAGGGTAACTACAAGCAGGTCGACGACAGTCCGTACGGAGGCGGAGCAGGCATGGTGATGATGTGCGAGGTGATTGTGCCGCTCATCGAGAAAGTTACTCAGGAAGGAATTGAGGAAATGAGGAAGCGAGGAAATGAAGAAGCGAAGCCTTATCGTATTTTCCTCAGCGCAGCAGGGGGGCGACTGGTGCAGGAGAAGGTCGAAGCCTTTGCATCAGAAAAGAAATGGCTCATCCTCCTCTGTGGGCATTACGAAGGAGTCGACCAACGCATTATCGAAGGATGGATCGACGAAGAGATTTCGATTGGTGATTACGTCCTCACAGGAGGGGAGTTGCCCGCAATGGTGCTCATTGATGCCGTGGCACGTCACATCCCAGGGGTTCTGGGCAAAGAAGAATCCGCAGCAGAAGAGAGTTTTAGCCCAAAGCTCGATCGCAAGAAGGAATACCCGCACTACACCAAACCTGCAGAGTTCCGCGGCATGAAGGTGCCGGATGTCCTCATGAGTGGGAACCACAAAGAGATCGAAAAGTGGCGTAAGGATCACCTGCGATAGTATGGAGAATTGGTCCGAACTTCTTCGTGGAACATCCATTACCGTGAATGTGCGTCCGGGTGCTCCTCAAACAAAAATCAAAGGCGTCATGGACGATGGCACCATCAAGATAGACCTCGCTGCGGTGCCGGAGGACGGCAAGGCGAATGTTGAGCTTCTTCGTTTTCTCATCCAAGACTGCGAAATCCCCAATGCCGAAATCGTCTCGGGTCACACAGGACGCCGCAAAGTTGTGCGGCTCTTTCGTGATTAACGCTTCGAGAGTGCAGCTTCGATACGTCCGCGCAGATCAGGATACTGCGGCAAGCCCACAAACTTTTCGCCGTCTACAAAGTAGGTCGGCACGAGCGATACACCCAGCGACTGTGCCAAGCTCTGCTGTAGTTGTGCCAAGGAGGCAGTGCCGGGAGCCTTGAGACAATCGGTGAAGACCGTTTCTTTTATACCTACCTTCTTGGCGAGAGCGAGCATGGCTTTGTCGTCCCAGAGAGTCTGGTTAAAGAGCTCCTTGTGCATGGCCAGACCCTTACCCTGGGCAGCGGCGCAGATGAGGCTCTTTGTTTGCGCCTGACTTTGCGGATACTTGGAGATGTTCAGCTGTGCAATTTGAATGCGCACTTTGCCGCGATCCACGAAGTCACGAAGGAGGTTTGGCAAACGTTCGTCGGTAAACGTGTGGCAGTAGGCGCAGGAGTGGTGTGTGTAGAGCAGCAAGACAACAGGTGCGGCAGGGTCACCGAACTCTACAATGCCTGTCGGCAGAATGCGCTCACCTACGTTGTCGTTCCCAAGAAGGCTTCCTGTGCTGCTTACAGCATCGCCATCACCGTACTCCAAAGACTGTGGCTCGCTTTGCATAGAAGCCTCCGAACTCACCGTCTGATCGACCACGCGCATATCGCTGTTTGGTCCGCGAACCATGAGGTTCTTGGTACATGCTGCAAGGAGCATGCACAGGGCGATGGCAGGGAGGAGACGCTTCATTGCTGAAAGAATAAGAGAAGAGTGCCTTTAGGACAACGGAAACCTCATTTTCTTCGGGTACACTACCTCTGTCATGTCTCGTCCTGTTGTTCTCGGCGTGCCATTCGATTCGCTCACACCTGCAGAGGCGTGCGAGCGGCTCCTTGGGTTCTTGCATGCCCCCGGCCAGCATCACGTGATGACGCCGAACAACGAAATGCTCGTTATAGGAACCAAGAATCCAGAGTTTCTCAACGTTATGCAGGGGACTGCCCTCAACCTGCCCGATAGTACAGGCGTGGTATGGGCAGCGCGCAGACTTGGCACACCGCTCAAGTCACGTGTTCCCGGAGTCGACGCCGTGTTGGCATTGATGGCAAAGCTCACACCGGACAATCCCGTGTTCCTCCTCGGCGCTGCTCCCGGAGTTGCCGAGCAAGCAGGGCTCTCGCTCGCTGCACAGTTTCGGCAGGCAAAGATTGTCGGCACGTTTGCCGGCTCACC
>CAYRXE010000045.1:3110-7231 GCA_964428205.1 uncultured Candidatus Peribacteria bacterium
GCTTCACGCAATACCGTGAGATGTGTGACTCCGCGTTCCTCAAGCAACATGAACAATGCCAAGTCTGGCTTGTCGGTCATTGCTGCACGCAAGTTGAGCGTGGCACGACCCAAGAATGCTGCTGCACCTACAACGAGCATGCTCGCTGCTACTGCAAGAGCGACCGTCTTGAGGTACTGATGATGCGGTAGGAGTTGGATGTGCATTTCCAGTTATTATAGCCGATTTCTGAGCTTTTTGGAAGATTCATTTCTTGTGAGGCAATGAAGGGAATGACGAAAGGTAAAGGCAATGAGGCTCCTCATTGCCATCATTGCCGTCATTCCCTTACGATGCGACCCATGGGCACCCTCATCCTCATCCGTCATGCACAATCACAGTGGAATGTCGAAAACCGGTTTACCGGTTGGACCGATGTTCCCTTAAGCGATCAGGGTTTGGCCGATGCCGAAAAGGTCGCCAAGGTCCTCACCGAGTTCCACTTCGATCTCGCGTTTACCTCTGCTCTGCAGCGCGCACAGCAGACACTCAGCACCATCCTCAAAGTCACGGGTCAGGAGAGTGTGCCGGTTACCAAAGATAAGGCACTCAACGAACGTCACTATGGCGATCTCCAGGGACTCAACAAAGCAGAGACCGCTGCCAAGTATGGTCAGGAGCAGGTGAAGCTGTGGCGTCGCAGTTATTTCACGCAACCACCCAACGGCGAGAGCATCGCGGATTGCGTTGCTCGCGTGACGCCATACTTCCTCGAGCACATTCTTCCAGAGGTCAAAGCTGGTAAGACCGTCCTCGTTGCTGCACACGGTAACAGTCTGCGTCCGATGCTTCGTTATTTAGAAGAGTGGAATGATGAGCAGACGGCCGAGGCAGAAATTGGACTCTGCACGCCGTACATTTACTGGTTCGAAGGAGACACGATCAGCAAAAAAGAGGTACGTGAAGTGCCTGGTATTGTGACAAAAGGAGCCTCAACGACTGAGGCAAAAGTCGAAACCGGCAACGTTTAAGATTTGGCCTCCGCAAAATTCTTTTCTTTGGCCATATTTTTCTATATACCACCCGCAACTTCTCGCTGGGTCGTGTGACCTCGCACTGTTCGTTTGTCTCATTTAGGAGAGAGACCTGATGACCCGACGTCGTGAAAAGCGCGCTAACGCCGGAGCGAATCCGCACCCCAAGGGTGCAAACAAGCGGAACTTCCCCAAGAGGGGCAAGATCCACCGGACGCGCAAGTAACGAATGCGTAGAGAAGTTTCCCCCTTTACCCAGGCTAGCAATAGCCTGGGTATTTTTTAGGCAGCTGTTACCTCGTCGTGCGGGATCATCGGATACCATGTGGCAACACCTGCTTGTGATCTCACGAGCTTGTGAACATCATCCGGCTCTCCCGAGACCATCACGCTGTTGCAATCTGCACGCGTGACGCTGACTTGTAGTCCGAGTTTTTGGATGACTTCTTCCAAGCGTTTTGGATACAGCGCTTGTCGAACATGGGCATCTACCCACATCCACATAGGGGCGACGTTGAAGGTGTGGCTTGTTGTTTCGGGGTTGGTCATAGGAGCATCGTAAAACTCCCAGCATTTGAGGCAAGTAATCTGTCGCTTTTGGCCTTATTTCGGCTACCATTGGCCCCATGCAGGAGATCACGTTTCGCTCCCCGTCGTTTTTACAAGACCTGGCCAACCAGAGCGAAAAACGCGTGCATATTGTCCTGATTGCCACCAAGCCAGACATCATCAAGCAAGTGCCTCTCTATAAAGAGCTCAAGAAGCGTGGCCACGTGGCGGTACTCGCTCATACAGGTCAGCACTACGACGAGAACCTCAGTGGCGGAATGCTCAAAGAGTTTGGTGTGGAACCCGACTTCAACTTGAACGTCCGTGGCTCGATGCACGAAGTGGTGAGCCAGATCATTGGACGCCTTGGTTGGGTGATTGATGAGATGAAGAAGCAGGGGAAGATTGTGATTCCGTACGTTCATGGCGATACCACCACGGCTATGGCCGCGAGCAACGCTGGCTTTTGCAATGGCTTCGCATCGGTGCACGTAGAGGCCGGTATCCGCACGCTCACGCCAAATTTTGATGCTTATCCCTTAGATGCATCCGTCGATGTTGCTGCGTGGAGAAAGTTTTTGATGGATCGTAAGAACTGGAAGCGCGGTTCGTTGGAACCCTACCCAGAGCAGTTCAACACACGCGCAAGCGAGGCAGCCACAGGCATCCACTTGGCTCCTGTCGAACTTGATCGCGAGTTCCTCATCAGCGAGGGCTACCCCGAAGATCGCATCTTTGTTGTTGGTAACTCTGTGGTCGATGCCACCGAAGAAGCCATGAGCCGCATGGGCGAATCCAAAGTCTTCGAGCGTCACCCCATGCTCAAAGACGGCAACTTCGTACGCTTCTGCATCCACCGTCGCGAGAACTGCATGTCCGAGAAGCGTTTTATGTCGATCTACGGAGCCATGAAGAAGTTGATTGAAGAGGGAAAGAACGTGCTACTCATCTCCATGATCCAAACCGAGAAAGCCTTCGAGCTCTATAACCTCAAGGGCGAGGTAGAGCAGATGGCCAAGGATCATCCGAACTTCATCTACTCACCGGTGTGGGCGGAGTACGTCGATGTGATTGCGGCTATGAGCAAGGCATCTGTCTGTGCGACAGATAGTGGTTCCATGCAGGAAGAAATGAACGCCATGGGTGTGCCGTGTGTCACGCTCCGCTTCGGGTCCGATCGTAGCGAGTCTGCCATCAACGGTGGCAACATCATTGCTCCTCCGGTGGATTCCGAAGTGATCAAAAAGATGATTGAGTTTGCCTGGGATAATGCGGATATGCGCAAGGCGCCCAAGCTCTATGGCAAGAACGTAAGTGAACAGTGCATCAAGGCAGTAGAAAAAGTTCTTTCCTCAGGCGAGGCGTTTAGGTCTGAAGGGGAGAGATTGGGGTTTTAGTGCTGAGAGCTGAGTGATGAGTGTAGAATGCAAGCATGTTCAGCACTCAGCCTTCAGCACTCAGCTCTCGAGTAAAAAGTTTCCGTGAGCTGCTAACGCTCATTCTTCTTGTATTCCTTCCGTTGCACGCATTGCTCGTGACGGTTGGGACCAAGGTCATCTTAGGTCCGGGGTTTGCGCCACTGCCCATGTTGGCTTTTTGGAAGGAGGGGATTCTGGGATTGATCCTGGTCATCGCGTTTTGCGAGATCATCCATGCACTCATGAAGCGTCGTCTGTCACTCAAGCTCGATGTCTTAGATCTCTGCATCTTGGGACTCATTGCGCTTTCGATCGCCGTGACGGCGTACCACTGGCCGGTATCCATTGGGCGCTTGGCTCTTGGCATCAAATACGACTTTGTGCCGCTCGTTGCATTCTTGGTCCTCCGTCGCGTGAGCTGGTCCGATTGGTTTGGGCTCGCGATCCAGTTGTACATCATTGTTCTCGGTGCGCTCATTGCGCTCTATGGACTTGCAACACTCATTCTCCCAGATGGATTCTTCCGTGCGCTTGGTTATAGCGACGCGCACTCTCTCTACATCGTGAATAAGCCTCTCGCTGCATTCCAGCAGATTGCAGAGTCCGGCGTACGTCGCATCCAGTCAACCTTCAGCGGTCCGAATCAGCTTGGTCTGTGGCTGCTCCTGCCATGGAGTTTTGGCGTCGTGTGGTTTGCCGATGCATTCATGAATGCACGTAAATGGCACTGGAAGAACCTGATGTTCTGGAAAAAGAATGATGAGTACACGCTCGGGATGGAACGCGCTCTCGCATTCCTCGTCATCATCGGAGCCGCACTCTTCTTCTCCTTCTCGCGCAGTGCATGGATCGGTGCCTTTGTGATCCTCGTCGCGGTCGTTGCCATGAGCATCCCGAAGAAGATGCTCTGGAAGGTTTCGGCCATCTCGGGGGCATCCCTCATTGTCCTTGGCATTGTCGTTACCCTCGCATTTCCCAAAGTATTCTTCCGTCTCAGCTCTTCGCGTGGGCACATCGAACATCCCATCGAAGCGTGGCACCGCATGTGGGACTCGCCACTAGGCGAAGGTCTTGGTGTGGTGGGACCAGCAAGCGCACGTGGTAGTGATACCTGCGTGATGCTTCGTCCGCAGGATGATCC
>CAYRXE010000046.1:0-6985 GCA_964428205.1 uncultured Candidatus Peribacteria bacterium
GTTCGTAGTAGGAGTTTGGAGTCATGGCATGTCCTTGAGATGTATCTCCAATGAATGTGGGTCGAACTCCTGTGTGGTGCTCAAAACGCGCAACAACACGTTCCATGTGTGCCAATTCTTCCGGTGTGTAATCCTGATAGATAGAAATTATGCGTCCTGTGGCAGGATCTGTTCTCGTGAATGTGCGATCCGTTGGCACTTTTGCCAAGCGTTGACCTAGAATTTCTTTTCGACCATCGGGATATTGCACTTCTACGGTGATGATCGGCCTCGCATTCGCTGTAGGGGGATTGCCTGGGGCGTGCACATTGCGAACCAAGCTGTATTTGCCGTTAACGGCGAAGTTCATTGTGTCGATTCCCTGAACAGGATCCAGGTTTGGATCTCCTGTGTACCCACATGTGGTTTTGACCGTAATTTGACCACCGATTGTTCCAATACTTTCGAACTGGCAGATCATTTGCACTGCAGTCCCGGGGAGTAACACGGGACTACTTGCTTCGCGGAATTCGGTAATGAGCCCGCGGAATCCAGTGTTTGCAGTGTCGGCAAGTTCCGCCTTTAATTGCTGGATACCACCAGAAATATGTAGTCCTTCGATGGGCATCAGTTCTTCCATGGTTGTGGAGTTGTCTTCTGGGCCACCGGTGTATCTTCCATTGAGTGAAACTTCGTAAATAATCTGTTGTGGGCCATTGGGCGTTGTAATAATTTCCCCGTTGGGAAGCCTGCGCCAAAATTCCTGTGGCAGTTTTTTAAGTCCGTTTTTTACCATATACCAAGGTCGAACGATGATGGCACTTCCGTCACTGGAAACACCATGTCGCTGATACTTGGTGTTGTCCAAATCGTACATGACCTTGTATGTACCTCCGTTACCAACAAGTTGACCCCCTCCTGCAAAGTAGCTGCCCGTATAGATGCCCATGCTTTCTGCTTGTGCGCGAGCATCGAATGTTTGTCCTTCTGTCCAGTTGCGCGTTGCCGGTACTTGAGAAAGTTTCGTACGGTAGTCAATAGCGGCAATGACTTCCTGAGAATCTAAATCAGTTGCTTCTACCAGTGGATCCTTCAACACATCATTCGCCCTTGATCCAAAGTATTGACGCGCTGTCGGCACATTCGCCATGCGACCCGTACTGAGCGTTGTCATATAGTTGAACGTCAGTTTTTTTTCTTCAATAGCTTCATTATCGCTGTTGGAATCCACGAGATACACGTCAATCACGTGTTGTGGCGCATCGGTGTGGCCTTGAACAGGGACCCACACACTGCCGGAGCCCGTGGGTAGTGTGATTTCCCACTTACCCCAGTTGCCATCGTTCCATTCGGTACCCCGTTTATGCGCGCGCAACTTCATACCCTCGGGGATGTTTCGGTAATCCACCATCAACGTGTTGCCTTCGCTCGTAGTGCGCAACTGTATTGACGGAGCCACGGTCACTTTCTCATATGTTTTTTCTGCCTCGGTGAGTTCGACATTTAATCGAGCTTTAAGAGGATCACCTTTATTGTTGTTCGGATCATTCTCGGTACCCGTAGCATTCACAATCAATTCCAATTTGTCGCCCGTATTCATACCCGTGTACAGCGTACCGTCGGCAATTTCCATAATAGTGCCGTTCGCGATCATTCCGGTTTGGATAATGGTGGCGGATCCACTCGTGTTCACTTTTCGCAATGTATAGGTCACACCATCTCCAAGTGTTTGCTGCACATCTTGCAGGAGTGCCGAAATTTTTACAGTTCCTGTGGCAGGGCTAGTCCATCTAAGGACGGCCTCTTCACTTTTTCCTGGCTGAATAAGTACATCGTCACTCGTCCATGTTGTACCTAGGAATGTCGAGTCATTGATCAGTTTTGCCGCTGAAATTCCGGGGCTGACTGCTGGTGTGCCTCTTGTCCAGTTCATCCAAGAGGGGATATTTGCATTCCCAAAGTTGTATGTTTGGTTCGTGACGACGTTGCCTTGGCGGAATCTGAAGAACAAGCCGGTACCAGCCACAGCGCCGGTGTTGTTGTCGTGAATTTCTACAAATGCCATGCCTTCGTTTTGTCTCCACGGCAGTGTTACTGTCCACGTTCCATCGTGCCCGCCGTAGGCATCGGCACCTCTACTCCAAAAATCTCCTACATGCAGTCGTGTACCAGGCTTAAGGTTCGTGTGTTGTACGCGAAGTTGATTTGGCGCAATCATGGTCACGTTTACCTGTGGAGAGACGCCCATGTACTCGGTACCACCATCTTGTATGTAGCCGATAGCTGCGTTCGGTCCGCTCGTTTGTTGGTAAGGCAATGCCGCTTCTGTGCCATCAAGAAGTCGAGCCCATGCACTCCAGCCATAATCCATTTCATTTGCTGAGAAACTTTTTGCAAGCTCCGAACGACCCTGGCGCGTTACAGCAACAATATTTTGTTGTGCTTCATCCAGCACACGCACATCTGCCGTCTTACTCAAAAAATCTCCTTCGATAGGCTCAATTGGAGCAATGAAATCTAGTGGCATAAAAAGGTAGGGGAAAAGTCATCACCATCACACTCCCGTACGTACGTGTACGGCAGAGGAGTTCGATGCGGTTTTGTCGTGTGTTCTCACTTTTTGGCTTCTAGAAGGGCTTAATGTGTTCTTAGGGGCTTAAGAACCACCCACCACCTTTGAGCTTTACCTTTTGCGTTCTAGAATCGTTCCTATGCTCCTCCTCGTCGACGACTCCGAATCGGCCATTGAGCTCTTCACAGGCCCGTTGGCTCTGGCACTGGGGATGGAGGTGCATCCGCTGTTGCACGAAGGAAGTAGTGCTGCCGAGTTGGTGCAGCAGATGATCTTGATGAAGCCGAAGTGGATTTTGCTCGATGGTAACTTGGCGAGTGGCGTGCAGGGACCTGAGTTAGTGCCACCGTTGGTGGATGCTGGTATACAGGTGATTGGATTTTCGTCTGCAGAGTGGATGCGCGAAGAGTTTTTGCATGCCGGGGCAGTGGGATTTGTGCATAAAAAGAGTGAAGATGTGCATGGGACGGTGCAGGAGGTTGCAAAAAACATTACGAATCACTAATTGCTAATTTCTCATTATCTCCGATTCGTAACTAGCAATTAGCAATTATAAATTGTCTTCGGCGCTTGAATTACTGAGCTAAAGACATGAGAATACGTGCATTCCCAATTTTTCTATGCGTTTTTCGAAATCCGTCACATTCCTTTCCCTATTCCTTAACGGAGTACTCGTTGGAGCAATCGGCATGCAGGCCTACGCCGCCATGCGTGGCTCGGCTGTGTTTAGCGATGTCCCGCAGGGCTCCTACTACGACCAACACGTAGGTGATTTGTACGCCGCTGGTATTGTCAAAGGCAGCAACGGCAAGTTCATGCCTGCAAACTTCGTCACACGTGCCGATATCGCCGTGATGCTCGGTCGTCTTCGCAACGAAATCAAAGGACTTCCTTTGGATCCTGCAACCAGCACCACCACGAGCAGCAGCTCACGTAGCTCCCGTTCGTCTTCCTCCTCTTCTGTCAGCAGTAGCAGCAGCTCCGCTCCCGTAGGAGCAGGTGTGCTGCAGTTTGGCTTGAGCAGCTTCTCCATCGTCCGCTCGGCACCTCGCGCTCTCGTGAGCGTGAACCGTGTGAACGGCACGAAGGGAAGTGTGAGTGTGCAGTACAAGACGGTCGATGGCTCCGCCAAGGCCGGTACGCACTATCACGAGATGGGTGGCACTCTTACCTTCCAAGAAGGAGAGACGCAGGTGACTGTCACGCTGCCACTCAAGAACACGGCTCCCAACGGGTATAACAAAGACTTTACGGTCGAACTCTTCTCACCGGCTGGCGCTACCCTGGGCACGCCGAACATCCTCAAGATCAACCTTCTCGACCAAGGTCCGGACCCAAGCTCCAGCTCTAGCAGCAGCGGTGGAAGTTCTTCTTCCTCGTCATCGTCTTCCTCCACAGGACCTGCGGATACCTTCGATTTCTCTGCTTCGACCTACAGCTTCTCGGAACGTTCGGGTAACGTGACCATCACGGTACGTCGCAACGGTTCCACGAGCGGAGCTGCTTCTGTGCTCTACGCTACGAGCAACCTCACTGCGGAATCTGGAAAAGACTACCAGTCGACCTCCGGTAAGTTGGATTTCTCTGCAGGAGAAACCACCAAGAACTTCACACTCCCGCTCATCAACAGACCAACGATCGACGGGAACAAGAATCTCAAGATCACACTCTCCGGTCCTACGGGCGGTCCGATTCTTGGCTTCCAGACTCCAACAACCGTCACCATCATTGATGAAGACTCCGTGCCGGTCAGCGGTAGTGGAACCTTTGTCTTCGATGCTCTCAACTACAACGCCAGCAAGGGCAGCATTGCCTATGTGATCGTAAAGCGTAACGGCAATCCATCTGCTTCTGCCACGGTCCAGTACGCCACGAGCGATCGCACGGCCTACACCAATGCCGATTACACTCCGGCAAGCGGCACGCTCACGTTCCTCCCCGGCGAAACCACCAAGGCAATCCCCATCACGATCCTCTCCACTGCCAAGTCTGAGCGCATTCTCAACGTCACGCTCAGTAACCCCACACAAGCACTTCTTGGCTTGGACTACATAGCAACCGTCACGGTGAACTAGTCTCCTTGATTCTAAAGACCGCTCCTCATGGGGCGGTTTTTTTGTGGATTCTTTTGCGTGATCAATCCCGCTCTGAGTAGAGTGTTCCCATGCATTCCATCGCATCTCTCAAGACGCCTACCGGCTGGCTGAATCTCGAAGCTTCGGATGAGGGGATTTGCTCTGCGTTGTTCTCGGCCAAACCAGTGAAGAGCTCACAGGGGACTCCAGCGTCCAAGAAGCACATCACACAAGCACTCAAAGAACTCACGGCGTACTTCAAAGGATCGAAGAAGCCGTTCAGCGTCTCTCTCGATCTCCATGGCACGGATTTCCAAGATCAGATTTGGTCCAAGCTGTACGAGGTTCCGTTTGGCACAGTGATCACCTACAGAGAACTCGCA
Organism: uncultured Candidatus Peribacteria bacterium; assembly: GCA_964428205.1. Classification (GTDB taxonomy): domain Bacteria; phylum Patescibacteriota; class Gracilibacteria; order Peribacterales; family Peribacteraceae; genus CAYRXE01. The sequence continues at coordinate 5,010 of CAYRXE010000046.1, forward strand.
AGAATGAGCGGTCATCCGCGTGCCATGCGCGCTGTAGGCTCCGCCATGCGCGTGAATCCGGTGTGCATCTTCATCCCATGTCATCGTGTTGTTCCTACGAGCGGGGGAATAGGAAAATACAACGGAGGGGAAGCGAGGAAGAAGTGGCTGCTCGAACACGAAAAGATGAAAGATGGGAGATGAAAGATGAAATTTTTAAATATCAGTCCTTAGTCGAACAGTTTTGAGTGTCGCACATAGCATGCGGATAATATGATCCAAGTCTTGGCGCAACTTATTAGATTCTTCATCAAGAATCTTATTTGCAATTAGTAGGCGTAACCAATAATCAGCTTCCCCAGCTTCTTTGTGAGAAATACTGATTTTTGCCGCAAAGTCATTCTTTGTATGCCCGCGAATGGCTTCCTCAATATTTGCTCCGATACTCGTGCCTGACCGCAATAGCTGACTTGCTACTTCGTATTCTTTAAGTAGGCGTAGTTTTTTGCAAAAACGAAAAGTCTCTACAGCAAAATTAAACGAGTGTTCTTTGAGGGGATTTGGATGATTCATGCTTTTATTCTCCGCAATTCTGTATCGCGAAAAAATTGCATTCATCTCTCATCTTTCATCATTCATCTTTTTCTCAGTTCCAGAACAGCAAAATACCGTTCCAGGTCACCCTAGAACCTCGCCTCCGTGTCTTCCTCATCCTCGGTATTTCCGTTTACTTCTACTTCGAGGTGGATCTCGTCACCATCGCGAATGTCGCGGTCGGTGTACACAATCAAGAGGAGTGTGATGGTCTCGTCTTCGTCGATGCGCAGGTCATCCCAGCGCACAATACGGCTTGTGTGTTTACCGCTATTGGAAGCCGAAACGTAGGTGGTGTCGGAATCCATGATGGCACGCACATCAATGCGGCGATCGTAGTCTTCGTCGTTATCAATGCGGATGGCATAACGCACCTGCTGACCTGGTTCGAAGGAATCCGGAGAGTCAGAAATGCGCACGGTCACATCGCCCGATGAACGCAGATCTTCACAATCGTCATCATCGTCATCGTCACAATCATCGTTGCTTCGGGAGCGACTGGAGGTGACGACTGTTGCTTCTTCTTCCTCGCCATCGGCGAACACACGCACGCGCAATGTCCTGCCCACGCGAGCTCCGCTGCGCACACGCACACGGAATTCCAACTCTTCTTCATCACGAGCGTCGATGCGCACATCCTCCCATTCCACTTCGTCGCTGCTGATTTCTTCGCCATCGTCGCTGGCGGACTGGAAATCAAAATCGGAATCAAATTCCACGCGCACATCGGTCGTGATGCGGTTACGGCGGGTGTTTTCGAGATTGATCACAAATTCCACGAATTCTCCCGGGCGCACAGCGTCACCATCCGGATCAATTGTGATCTCAATATCTCCATTTCCCGAACGCGTCGTGCTCGAACGTGAACTCGAAGAGCTGCGCGAAGACGTCGAACGGTCATTGGGGTCGTAGGTGAAATCCACGCACTCTCCGCGTGTATTACGACGGAAACACTCAAAACTTGAGTAGTTCTGGAAGGGGAGCGAAGCGTCGTACGCAAGCACAGGCTCAGCCATACCTACGAGGAGGATTGCCAAGAGAAGAGAGCCGGCGCGAGAAGTGAACTTGATCATCTGAGCGGCTAAAGTACGTCAATTTGGCCTATGGTGTCAAATATTCATGACACACTTTTCCGAGGCAGGAGTTTAGGCCTTCTGGATGCCCAGACTTCCTTTTTCTCGAAAGATTCTGTAGAGTATTTCGGATTCTGATCAGGGGATCACCTCCCCGTCCTTTCTTCTACGTCTCTTCGTTACCCCTATGAGTATCCGGAACATCGCCATCATCGCTCACGTCGACCACGGTAAGACCACATTGGTCGATGCCCTCCTTAAACAGGGTGGAGCGTTTGCCGCACACGAGCAGGTGGGCGAGCTCATCATGGACAGTAACGCACAAGAAAA
>CAYRXE010000047.1:0-6606 GCA_964428205.1 uncultured Candidatus Peribacteria bacterium
AGACGACGTATCACTTTAGCGTCACCAATTACCAACAGGGCGGCACGTACGGCGAGCTCGCTCTTGGTGTCGATACCACTGGCAATGCACTTCTGCAGTCGTACGGCGGAATGCCAATTATCATGCAGCCCACAGGCAATAACGTGGGTATCAGCAAGACGCTTGCTAAAGCCAAACTCGACGTCCTCGGCACCATCTCCGGTTCTTCACTTGTCATCAACGGATCTATCACATCCACAGGTGCGCTCACCACACGCGGTGCCGTCACCTTCCGCAGTCTCACGGGTTGTTCCGCTCTCCAGACAGACAGCAATGGCACGCTCAGCTGCGGCAATCCTTCCGGTACCTTCGGCTCCGGCAATGTGCTCACCATCGGCAATAGTCGCTATGTCTCCAAGCAAGGAGACACGATGACTGGTGCTCTGGTTATCCAAAACGGCAACACACACTCCACAACTACAACCCCACTTCTCAACGTTCGCGGAACGATGAGTGGTCGTTCGTTGTACATCTCTGGATCGGGATCAAACCCAATCTTGATGACGAGCATTGCTCGTGGACGCGTAGGAATTGGCACTAACACCCCCAGGGCAACACTCGATGTTGTGGGCACTATCTCCGGCTCGAACCTCAGTCTGAGCGGCAACGCCAGCATGACAGGTGGCGCTTTGATCATTGCTCGAGATGGATCCAGTACGAACATGATTACCCTCAAGCGCACCGATGCCGGTTCACCACTTACGATCAATGGATATACAGCCAGTGTCGGTTATAGCTTTGCCTACGGCGGAGTCAACGTTCTCGGTATTTCCAGCGCAGCAATCAATCTTGGAAGAATCGGTTCCGGTGCCGGCGATATGGATATCGCCATGACCTCCAGAACAGGTACCGATGTCGCCGGTCGCACACTCACTATTTCTGCCGGTGATGGAACAGGTACAGGAGAAGGAGGCGCTCTCGTGTTTAGAACAGCACCTGCCAGCGGCACATCCAGCGCAACGGCAAATACGCTAGTTGAGCAGTTCCGCATTACCGGTAACGGACTCTTCGGCTTCCGCACGTCGTCACCTGGAGCTGTGGTGTCCATCTCGGGCGCAACGGTCATCAGCGATCGAGGCAATGTGGTGGCAAACCGCGCAGCCAAGGCAACGCTTGATGTTGTCGGAACTATTTCTGGAGCAGCGTTGAATATCCATGGGGCAAACACGAATTACATTTTGGGCAATCTCGCAATTGGCACGACGACTGCGTCGAGTCCATTAAGAATTGTCTCAAACAATTCCTCCATTGTGGACATCGCGAACACTGCAGGAACGAAGAATTTCTTTATGGGCTTCAACGGCGCAGGAGACTTTGCCATCGACGCACAGACTTGCCCGGGAGTGTGTACTGGAACCACTATTCTCATGGCTTCCAACATCAACTCCAGAATCGGAATCGGTGTCGATTCGCCCGATGCGAAGCTTGATGTTCTCGGCACTATCTCCGGTGCGCTCATCACGCAGAACGGCGCAGGAGACAACTACTTTATGGGCAATGTGGCCATCGGTCGTACGTCTGTAAACAACAATACAAAGTTGGATGTGGTAGGCATGATTTCCGGGTCGTCACTCACTATTTCCGGACCCGCAGGAATTACTGGAGCCCTAACGTTGGGTGACGGAGGATATGCAAAAGCAGGTGATCTGCGCTTCATGCAGCCAGGAGGTGGAAACTACGCAAGAGTGCTTGCTGTTGGATCAAATCGTCAGGAGGTGAGTATTACGGGTATTGCTACTGGTATCTGGAACTGGACTTCTGGATATACAGTCGGTATCGGCACAACTGCTCCAAAGGCAACGTTCGACGTTGTGGGCAGCATCTCCGGTTCTCGCCTTACCGTTAGCGGCAATGCCAGCATCACGGGAGCACTGATTGTCGTGGGCAGGGCGACGGCACAGAACATGATGGTTGCGGACAATAGTTACTACGCATTTGGCTCCACAAACACTCGTATTGAAGGCTCTTCTACTTATGCAGCGTTTGTCGTTTCGAGTGAACGGATGCGCATCTTGTCGACTGGCAATGTGGGTATTGGCACAACAACTCCAGGTGCTCGCTTGTCGGTCTCGGGTTCCACGGTGATTAGCGATCGTGGCAACGTCGTCGCGAACCGCGCTGCAAAGGCGACTCTTGATGTCGTCGGCACCATCTCCGGTTCCGCCCTCACAATCAGCAACATGATCTCCGGCTCCGGCGGAGCAGTCATCCGCGGTTCCATCGCTTTCCGTAGCCTCACAAGCTGCTCGACTCTCCAAACCAATAGCGACGGCGTCCTTAGCTGTGGACCGGCCGCAGGCTTTGGAAGCGGGAATGTCCTCACCATCGGCAATAGTCGCTATGTCTCCAAGCAAGGAGACACGATGACTGGTGCTCTTGTGATCCAAAACGGCAACACGCACAGCAATACAACCACACCTCTGTTGAATGTACGCGGAGTGATGTCTGGTAAGACGTTGCGCATCACCAACAACATCTTCGCTTCCGGCTCTCTTATTACCGAATCCGGTGCCATCTTCGATGCCGGCACACTCACCGTCGATGCTTCTACAGACCGCGTTGGCATTGGCACACTGTCTCCTTCCTACGATCTTCACATCGAAAAGGATTCCACTGGTACGGGAGTGCGAAATGTCACTCGGGATACAGCCATTACAGGTAGCGCGTTTGTAGAAGCGAGAAACAGTAACAACGACACCGCAACTCTTGCTGTCTATGGACCGAACTACACGCCGAGTCCGTACTTCACATCCAATGGAGCGTTGAGTGCTACGAATGGGCTCTTTATTTACAGCGACAGCGCGGTATCAAACGGAGGGTCCAACTCCATCAGTTTTATGACCGGAGGAAACGACCCGCTCACGCAGATCCGCATGACGATAGACTCCACAGGAAAAGTGGGTATTGGTAAGTCTTCTATAACAAACGGCCAGAGGCTCGAAGTGCTTGGCACCATCTCCGGATCGGCTCTGAAGATTTCGAACCTTATTTCCGGCTCCGGTGGTGCTGTGATTCGCGGATCCATCGCTTTCCGATCGCTTACAAACTGCACCGCTCTGCAGACTGACAGCAACGGAGTACTCAGCTGTGGTTCCGGCGGCTCCGGCACCTTTGGCTCTGGCAACGTGATTACCATCGGCAATAGTCGCTATGTCTCCAAGCAAGGAGACACGATGACTGGTGCTCTGGTTATCCAGAACGGCAACACACACTCTGCAACGACGACGCCTCTCCTCAACGTTCGCGGAACCATGTCGGGTCGCTCCTTATATATCACGGGTACAGGTGGAACATCCTTGCTCATGACGAACATCACGACAGGTCGTGTGGGCATTGGCACTTCTGCACCTAAAGCAAAACTCGATGTTGTAGGTACGATTTCCGGTGCAGGGCTGCTCATCAACGGCAGTTCGACGATGAATGGCGCGGTTACCATTGATAGAGGCAGTAATGGCGGGAACCTCGTCCTGCATTCCACTGCCTCGACCACTCTTCTTAGAATTGGTGACACTACTGGTTCTACAAATTATCAGATGCAGTTCACTAGCCGGTCGATCCAGACTCTTGATAACTCCGATCTCACTGGTATCTCAATGTTCCTTAATCCAATTGGAGGAGGTGTGGGAGTAAACAGGTCCACATCAGTCGCTCTTAAGGCATCACTCGATGTCGTTGGCTCCATCTCGGGTTCGTCTCTCTTCATTGCCAACCTCAATGCAGCTTCTTGTGACGTGAAGTCTACAAACGGAGTTCTCTCCTGTGGCACAGATGCAACAGGAAGTTCCACCTTCGGCTCCGGCAACGTGATCACTATTGGCAATAGTCGCTATGTCTCCAAGCAAGGAGACACGATGACTGGTGCTCTGGTGATCCAGAACGGTAACACGCACTCCGCTACTTCGACGCCTCTCCTCAACGTTCGCGGAACGATGTCGGGTAAGCAACTCTGGATCAGTGGTTCCGGTGCAAGCATCGCTCCACTCTTGTTTACCGGTAATGGCCGTATGGGTATTGGTACCTTTAAGCCGGTAACAACCGCAGATCTTCGCGGCACGTTGAGTATTTGGAAGACTGGCACCGGAGGACTCAATGAGTTCCAAGAGGATTACAATATCAATAACTTCCGTATGGTTGTGGGAGGAATGAGTGGTGCTCTGGAATACGGTGCTGCGTTCCTTGCAAGCGGAGCTGACCGTCACGGCGCAAAAGTACTCTTCCACAAGAGTAAGTCAGGTTTTGCAAGCATCGATGACAATGACGAATTGGGCGTACTTGATTTCGCTGATACTACCGCTGTTGTCGCTCAAATGCGTGTGAGCGCCGACGGTACCGATATTCGCACGCCTACCAAGATCCAGTTCCTCACCGATGATGGCAATTCATTTGGTGACGGCTTGAGCCAGCGCATGCGCATCGGCGCCAACGGCAACGTGCGCATTGGTACAGGTGCAGCAAACACCAAGCTCGATGTTGCCGGCACTATCTCCGGTGCGCTTATCACGCAAAACGGTGCAGGCACAAGCTACCTCATCGGCAATGTGGCAATCGGCAAGACGAGTGTGAGGACGGGTCAGAAGCTCGAGGTCGTCGGTACCATCTCCGGTTCTGCACTCAGAATCAGCGGAAACATTTCTGCCTCAGGTGCTGTGATGCTCGAAGGCACACTCTCCGGTGCGGTCATGTACGGCTTCGGCCTGAACACGGATTGTGACGGTGGCACCAGCAAGCTCCTCTGGGATGCTTCGACCGGTCGCTTCTCCTGTGGCACGGATCAAACTGGTGGCTCCGGTACCTTCGGCTCTGGCAACGTGATCACTATCGGCAATAGTCGCTATGTCTCTAAGCAAGGAGACACGATGACCGGCACGCTTGTCATCCAAAACGGCAACACGCACACCCCAACAGCAACACCTCTCCTGAACGTACGCGGAACAATCTCCGGTGCAGGGCTCGTGGTCAACGGTCTCTCGACGTTCTACGGCAACCTTGTTCCAGGCATCGACAACGCCTACGACTTGGGCACAAACGCGCTGCGCTGGCGCCACATGTACCTCAGCGGAGGCACACTCAATTTGGGCACAGCAACTTCCTCCGGAGCTATTGGCTATCGCACGAATGGTGCAGAAGGACTCATGTTCTTCGGTAAGGCTTCGGGTGCTACCCCGAGCATGTTCATCAGCTCGGGCGGTTTCGTGGGTATTGGTACGGATGCTCCAAGTATTGCTCTTGAAGTCCTCGGCAGTATGTCCGGCACACGCGTGTTCGTGGGTAACGGTGCAGTGGGCACCCCAGCACTGGCGTTTACGAGCGATTCGAATACCGGTTTGTATAGGCCCGCTGCAGACACTATTGGATTGAGTGTGGGTGGCACGCTTATTACGCAAATCAATAACGACGGATTGAGTGTGGTGGGCAACATAGAGACCACAGGAATGGTGAGTGCCTCACACCTGAATATGAGTACGTTGGCAGTAGGTACAGATCAATCGAGTATCGCAACACTGCATGTGTACGGTGGCTTAAGTGCGTATGTACAGCCAGTGGGAACACAAGTCTTCTACGATGGATTCGACGAAGCAGGAGACACGACACTCGCGAGCCACACGCCAAACGTAGGTACGTCTTGGACGCTGCTCATCAACAACGGAGGCACCATGCAGGTCGATGCTTCGCAGAGTGCTGCGGAAGCTCCAGCAACGACCGCAAACGTGGGTAGCTTGTATACCGCTGATGTTACTATGCCCTCGGCGGACTACGAAGTTTCTGTTGTGGCCAATGTGACGACCACGACGGATGACATTGCTGCGATTGCTGCGCGTGTGCAGGACGCAAGCAATATGTACCTCTATAAATTCTCTGCAACACTCGCGAACAACGTTCTCCAAAAGAACGTTGGTGGAGTATGGACAACTCTCGCAACAGGAGCAGAGGCTGTCACCGCCGGTGACACCATCCGACTGCGCGTGGTTGGTAATCAGATTGTTGTACTCAGGAACCAGCGCATCATTGCAAGCGTGACCGACAGCGATATCACCGGTGCAGGTAAAGCAGGTATGGGTATTGGTAACATCTCTCTCGCGACAGATGACCAGTCCACCGTGTGGGAACTCAATGACTTCAATGTAGAGACGTATCAAACTTCCGGTACGCCAGCAGCAGTGTTTGAAGATGGCAATGTGGGTATCGACACGCTCACCCCTGGATCCAAACTCTCGGTATCCGGTTCCATGATCATCGGTTCTGCAATCGGTTCTGCCGCTGCAAACACCGGCGTTGCTCTTGAGGTCATTGGCACCATGTCCGGTCGTACGCTCTACGCTCAGCAGAATATTCGCTCGTCCGGCTCCATAGTCCTCGAAGGAACACTCTCCGGTGCCGTGATGTACGGCTTCGGACTCAACACGGATTGCGATGGCTCTTCGAGCAAGCTCCTCTGGGATGCTACAACCGGTCGCTTCTCCTGTGGCACGGATCAATCCGGCGGATCAGGCTCGTTTGGTTCTGGAAACGTTCTCACCATCGGTGATGCTCGCTACCTCCTGCGTTCCGGTGGAACAATGACTGGTG
>CAYRXE010000048.1:0-2554 GCA_964428205.1 uncultured Candidatus Peribacteria bacterium
TGGATCTTCCGCATTGCGCGTCACGCGGTGATCGATCATTACCGTGGCAACGAAGAGTTGCAGGAAGTGCCCGAAGAAATCGTGGACACCGATCAGTGGAACCGTGCCGAGACGCGCACAGAACGTAATGATCTTCTCAAGGTAGTACGCGGCGCATTTGATCAGCTCACACCGCGCTATAGAGAAGTGCTGAGCCTCAGTTTTATTGCCGAACTTCCCACGAACGAAGTCGCTCGCGTGCTCAAGATGACCGAGGGAGGAGTGCGCATTTTAAAGATGCGCGCGCTGCGAAAATTGCAGGACTTTTTGCCTCCAGAATTCCAAAATAACGCGTAACAGAAGCCATAATTTCCCGTTTCTATACTTGTCATGAAACCACACGGTTTTCCCTCGGGTAACCCCGACAGCACCCCAGAAGTGCTGCAGAAAGCCGTATCTCAACTAAAATCCAATTCTGCGCTACAGAAAGACATAAAGTCTAAGATTCTGAACCGCATTGAGCACCCCAAAACGCTCTCTTCGGTGCGCGATGCCCTCACCCCAGAACAGGGTCAAAAAGAGGGGATTTGGCAGCGTGTTTTGGAGACTCTTGGCGAGGGTGCAACCGCTCCGTTGTGGGAGCGCATTCGTGGTCAGCTTGGCTCCTTGGAACAGAACGCCTTGTGGCAGCGCGTGCTCGATCGCATCAGCACTCCTGCTCCTAGCTGGTCTTTGACTCCTGCACTCCGCTACGCCGCTACGTTCGTGCTCTTGGTGTTCGTGGTGCGTATGAGCCCAGCATTGTTTGCTCCTCCAACCGCTGCAAAGACCGAAGTCGAACTGCGTCCTACGCATGGCGAGGTGAGCATTCTCATTGGTGGACTCTTCCAGCCTGTCGATGAACCTATCACGCTCTCGAAGAGTGCACTCATTCAAACCGGAATCGATGACGAAGCCACGATCATCTTCCACGATGCCGCGGTCTTGCGCTTGGGAGCCAACACGACGGTCTCCATTCACGATCTCTCCGAGCGCCCAAGCAGCGAGTACAACCCGACGATGACGGTGTACCGCGGAAAGCTTTGGGTGCAGTCCTTCTTGGGTACGCGTGGTCAGCCACTGACCATTGGTACCGAGCAGGGAACCGTACAAGTGCGCGAAGGCAGTGTGGCCTTTATGCAGGGAGGAGACGAGGAATCCGCAGGAACCGACATTCGCGTGTGGAACCGCTCCGCAACGGTTGTGCGTGGTAACGAAATGGTGACTCTCTTCGCCGGTGACCGTGTCACCCTCCAAGGTGATGAGCGTGCCTTTGTGACCAAGATGCCTTCCATTGCTTCTGACGACGCATGGACCAAGGCAAACCTCGCCTCGGACCTCGTGCACCAGCGCGAGATCGCTCGCTTGCAGCAGCAGCGCCTTGCGTATCAGGCAGGCGTGTTGCCAACCTCCGCCTTCTATCCTGTGAAGCGCCTCGCCGAACAAGTCGATGTGCTCATGACCATTGGAAGCGAAGCCAAGGCAGAGAAACTCTTGCAGCAGGCCGAAACACGCCTGAGCGAAGCAGCGGCATTGATTGCAGAAGGTAGCGTTCAGGATGCCAAGGCATCTCTCGAAGAGTACAAGCAGACTATTCACGATATGGCATCCGGTTCGGGTGACACGATTGTGCAGTCGCTCGTTGCCGAGCGCGTAGCCATGGCCTCCGAGTCCGTGTCTGCCGCATTGCCAGAAGACGGCGTGTACTTGGTAAAAGAAGCAGTGCTCGAGAGTACCAACGCCTTGCCAGAATCTACCGAGCAAACCGACAATCACGACGCAGATCGCGAGCTTCTTGCTGATCAACTTGCTGCCCTCGTGCGCAAGATTGGAGAGGGTATCGACCCACGTGAACTGCGCGCAGAAGAGCAGCGCATCACAGCTGCGATTGCACTACTCCAAGGCGAAACAAATGGCGTGCCTCCAAACTTCTTCGAAGAAGTACGCGCAACGCTCATTCGTGCTCGTGCAGAAATCACGGCTGCAGAAGCTCGCCTGAATATCTCGGGTAGTAGCTCCACGATTCAGATTACGCCTATCGAACTCTCGGATACTCAAGTGGACTCGTATGTAGAGCGCATGCTTCGTCCGCTCAATAGCGTCACGCAGCTACGCACCAAGATCAACGAGCTCTACATTTCACTCAAGGCACTCCGCGGTCATCCAGAAGCGGGTCGCATCCTGCGCAAAGCACGCAAGGTTGTGCAGCCAGAGTTGCAGCACTACATCGACCTCGAGATCAACCTGCTCAACAAGCAGATGATCGAAGCCGGCCACTCCGCAGCCCCAGAAGAACCATCTGCAGAGGTTATTGAAGCCAATTAACTGCACCGGAACGCAGTTCTGATGCCTTGAAAGTTTTGTCGTAATAGCCAATAATTTGTCGCTCGCTTCTTTCCCGTTTTTCCATGTACACGATTACCGATCTCAAACCAGGACGCGCCATCACCATCGATGGTGAGCCGTACCTCGTTGTTGCCTCGCAGTTTGGCCGCAAGAGCCAGAGCAAGGCGAACATGCAGTGCAAACTCAAGCA
>CAYRXE010000048.1:2654-6579 GCA_964428205.1 uncultured Candidatus Peribacteria bacterium
TTGTTCGTCAACGAAGGCGACAAGGTGAAGGTGAACACCGAGACGGGAATCTACATGGAGCGCGCTTAAATTCCTTCAGTCGCAGCTTCTGTCTCCAGCCCTGCCAGGAATTCCTGGTACCTTTGCTGCATTTCTTCGTACGAAGCATGTCCTTCCCATTCAGGGAGAGGGCAGAGCACGGGCCTTTTTGCGAAACCAGCCTCCGGAGAGGCTGGCTGAGATTCGAAAGAATGCAATGAGGCTGACATAGTATTAGGCGGCCATTTCTGAAGACTTACGTGGAGGCAACTGCTTATGTACTTGCTTGAAACTCTCGCCGTCGTCGGCGTACACAACACCCGCAACCTCAAGAAGTTTGTGGCCAGTCTGCTGGTACCTCTTGATGAGCATTGCCTGGGTGTCGTTACTACCTTCAATCTCACCAGGAGTGTCTGCTTCTGTGATAATTTTTTCGTTTGTGGAGTCTGGACCTTCACGGAGTGCCATACGTAGTGGGGGAAGAAATCCCGGGCATGATAAAGAGATATCCAACAGAGCAAACCAGACCGCTGCTCGAAGTCGTGTGATGTGAAATTTTTCTTGATGTGCAGCGAAAAACCCGATGCAGGTGAAGTGCCATGGAAAGTAAAGTTTTCGGCTCTGCTAAGCCAACTTCTCTTGGCATCAACTGATCTTCTTCATCAGGATCTCATTCACCTTCGCAGGGTTCGCCTGACCTTTGCTCTGCTTCATGATCCAGCCGACCACGGCACCAATGGCACCAGCTTTGCCCGCTTTGAAGGACGCGATGGCTTCTGCATTCTGTGCGATGGCATCATCGACCAACTTCTCAATCGCGGAATCATCACTGATCTGACCCATGCCATCTTCGGTGATGATGGTCGACGCATTCTTGCCCGTGGAGATCATCTTCTCGAGTACCGTCTTGCCGCTGTTGACCGAGATGGTTCCCTTGGTGATTGCCTCGGCGAGTTCCAGCAGAGCCTCGGTCTTGGGTGCATCTTCGAGTGTCTTATTCTGTGCGTTCAAGAAGCCCATCATCTGAGTCAATACAAGACTGCTTGCGCGCTTGGCATCACCCGTTTTGGCTTTGATGGCATCGAAGCGTTCGCGAAGCTGTGGCTCATCCACGAGCATGGCTGCCTCGGCGTTCGTGAGACCCATGTCGCGATATGCACCCTTTTGCGTGCGTGGCAGAGCAGGGAGCTTGGCACTCATCTCTTTGATCATCTCGGCACTCACGCTCATTGGTGGAATGTCTGGCTCGGGGAAGTAGCGGTAATCCGCAGCATCTTCTTTATCGCGGAGCATCCTCGTCTTTTCAGCATCGTCGACCCAGCCCACCGTGATGTTTCCTTTAAGAGGACCGCCGGTTTCGTCCCAGAGAGCCCTGAGGCGCTTTTCTTCGTACTGCAGGGCTTTCTCCAAAGACTTAAAGGAGTTCAAGTTCTTGATCTCGCTGCGTGGGTTCAACTTGGTTGTGCCTTTTTCGCGCAGAGAAATAGAGGCATCGAAACGCATCATGCCTTTGAACATGTCTGCTTCACTCGCATTCACAGCAATGAGAATCCTTCGAAGTTCCTGCGCGAAGGCGACTGCTTCTTCTGCGCTGCGCAAATCTGGCTCGGTCACGATCTCCATCAGCGGCGTACCGGCACGGTTGTAGTCGCAGAGCGTGATGGATGCGCGGTGTGTGAGCTTTCCTGCGTCGTTTTCCATGTGCAAACGCGTAATACCGCACTGTTTACCTTCTTCCTTAGCTGAGCCATCCGGAGCCAAAATGTCGTATTCCACCGTGCCCTTAGAGGCGAGAGGGAAGTCGTACTGTGAAATTTGAAAGCCCGAAGGAAGGTCGGGGTAGAAGTAATGCTTACGATCGAAATGGCTCTCGGGATTCACCGTGCACTTAAGTGCAAGTGAAGCTTTTATGGCTTTGAGGAATGCCTCTTTATTTACGACGGGCAAGGTTCCTGGATGACCCATGCACACAGGACACACGGTTTCGTTTGGACCTTTGTTCCATGCGTCGTTGTCGCACGCGCAGAACATCTTCGTCTTCGTGTTCGCTTGAGCGTGGACCTCTAACCCGATGATGGCTTCTAGCTCGGCCATGGCGAGATTTTAGCTTCCATTAGCGACGGTCTGCAATGTGCAATGCAATTGGTTGCAGACGGCTTGTGCAAGCCTAGAGTGGCAATTATGAGTCTAGAAGTTTCTCAGGGTGTGGAGGAAATTCCGAGCGGGATGACCATGGATCAGCTCTATGCAAACCTGCATGATAGGGCAGTGGCCGCTCTTCTCAAAAAAGGTTGTTCCATGCATAACGCTGAAGATGCAGTGCAGGAAGCATTTACTAAGCTGGTCGAATTATGGCCTACAGTTTCGCAATTCCCGTACGACAGACAGCAGGGATGGGTAATTACGGTTGCTCGCAATGCCGCAGTGCAAGCTCATAGAAAAAACCGACGTCTGACTCCTACCAGTAACGAGGCATATCTTTCAGGGCTTCTCAGTAAAGAAGGTCGAGAGACATCGGCATTCGTCGGCACTGAGCTAGATGAAAGACAAGGTGAGTATCATGCTGCAGTTGCCTTTGCGATGAGGAGCCTGAGTGAGCTTCCTGCAGAAGAAGCCAACATTCTCCAAAGTGTAATGAGTGGCACCAAACAGAGAGTGCTAGCGAAGGAGGTTGGTGTGCACGAAGCCACAATGAGCAGGAGGATTTCTGGTATTTATCAACGACTGCGAACAGGCCTTGAGGAATTGGGTTTCACTGAGGAGGTGTTACACGTTTCGATGTGAGCTCTTATTTCTGGCGATCCACTATAAGGACGCCATCCAGGTGATCCGTTTCATGCTGAACAACGCGAGCCTCAAAGCCCTCAAGCTTTCGCTCTTGAGGCTTCCCGCTGATGTCGGTGTAGGTGAGCGTAATCGTGTTGTGCCTCGAAACAGGCAAGTAGATGCCAGGCAAACTCAAGCAGCCTTCTTCATCCACATTCATTTCTTTGCTGCGAGAGGTGATCTTGGGGTTGATGAGTGCGCGCACCTGACCATTGATAGGCGCCAAACACATGCGCACGTTGCTGTTCACCTGAGGTGCAGCGAGACCTACTCCATTTGCTTCGACCATGGTCTCGGCCATGCTCTTGGCGAGGTCTTTGATCTCCTTGGTCACCTTCGCAATCTTCACCGTCTTTTGACGAAGGACAGGATTATCTTGGCCGATCACAATGGGCAAAATTGCCATGAACGTATTGTACTTTGTTCGAGGATACTGAATAGGCCGACCCCAGAAAATTATCTAGTGGAAGCCAAAATCGTTGTTACTTGGTCGCGAGTCTCTTCAGCGCTGCGCGCTTCTTGAGCTCATCCAAGGACTGGATGTTTCCAGCTTCGATCAACTTGAGCAGTGCCTGTGCCGTCACCACCGTATCGGCAAGCGCGCGATGGCGATCACCTTCAACACTCAATCCAAACTTCTTCACGAGTACATCCAAATTGTGGCGGAACTCTGTGGGGTAAATGCTCTGGCTCAAACGCATGGTGCAAAAACACTCCGGCAAATCCACGTATCCCCAGCAGAATTGTTTCTCGTTATGCAGGAACCCGTAATCAAACTCGGCATTGTGTGCGAAGAGCAGGGAACCCTGTGCGAACTCCAGGAACTTGGGCAGAACTTCATCAATCAATGGAGCGGATTTCACATCATCATCCGAGATCTTGTTCACCATGCGCGCTTCCATGGGAATATCGCGCTCCGGGTTCACGAAGGAGACGAAGGCGCTCTCGGTTTGGATGATTCCATTCTCAATACGCACACCGGCAATCTCCACCATCCTGTGACCGCGGTTGGGGTCCAAGCCCGTTGTTTCGATGTCGAAGACGGTGATGGGAGGAAGGCTCGCCATGAGGGGTGGACTAT
>CAYRXE010000049.1:0-1063 GCA_964428205.1 uncultured Candidatus Peribacteria bacterium
CCCTCCATTTGTCTGCATGCGTGGAAGCTCACGTTTACGTCTCCTGTAAGCCAAAAGAAGTGTGACGTTAAAGCCACTCTTCCGCAGTCTTTCGCAGAGGTGCTAGTAAGAGTAGGTCTTGAAAACGCTTTAAAATAAGAATTAACACATTGCGCAGATTGTTAAGTATAATATACTTTTTCAGTTGATCAGAAATAGTTTTGATCACGAGATCCTTGAAAGGGTCAGCCATGACCAACACGGTCAAAGCCTCACTCGTCTGCTGTTTGATGCTCTTCGGTGCCCCTGCCTTCACGCAGGACAAGAAGGACGACGTTGATGAAGTCGCAAGACTTTTTGAAACGTACGGTCTCACCAAGGAGGTCAGTTCGGTAAATCTTCGTGTGAGCAACTCCAAGCTGGAGTTTGTCTCAGGTGGTTTTGGCAGCAGCCTTTTCCATGCAGATGACAAACGTGCCAACTTTCCACAATGGCTCTTCACGAACAAGATCGTGAAAGAGGGGCTCACGCTTACAATCTACCGTGGATATCTTCCAGGTGGACTGCCCGGCCTCCGGTTGGTCATCACCGACAAAGATGGCAAGAAGATGCCTCTCGCCAAAGAGAGCATCGCTCTCATCGAGAAGAATCTGCCTAGGAATGGCTATGTGGACCTCACAAGGGATGAACTCTCTTTTGAGTGCGTCTACGGCTGGTCTCAAAAGTCATCGAAGTAGATCTCTGCCCTGATCAACAACGCGACCACTTCACCCGCAAGGTGAGGTGGTTTTCTTTACGGACGATACTCAATCTCGTACGTCATTTTGTCGAGCACTTCACCTTTCGCGTTCCTGCTCGTGATCACGTAGGTGTTCTTACCCACCTTCATGTTTTTGAGGTCCGGACTTGCGATGTAGTTCCACGTCGTCTTGCCTGGCTTAAAGAGGCGCAGGCTGTAGTCGTTGACCCACAAGGTATCGGTCTCTTTGATGGTTGTCCCTTCGATCAGTGTTCCTGTTCCACTGATGCTTGCCGATGTTCCTGCAACGGGAGCAATGACCGCGAGCGTACCTGGACGAAGGGG
>CAYRXE010000049.1:1163-6534 GCA_964428205.1 uncultured Candidatus Peribacteria bacterium
GTGCGCTTAATATCGGCAATCAACGTGCCATTGGCGTCGTAGCCCTGGACCTCTACGACCACGTCATCCGTGCCATCGGGAGGAACCATCGTCTGCGCAAAACTCACGCCATCGTCATCAATTGGCACATCGCGGCCGTTTACTTCGACACGTGCCACATCCTTTGTCACTTTGCCGCGGATCGTGAGGGAGCTTCCGGCAAGCGAATCACCGATGGCCGGTTCGCTGAGTGTGAGGAACTCTCCTTCTGGGAGGATTGCTACCGAAGACGATGAAGCACTCTGCTGAGCGAGGAGCGTCTGACTTTCCGTCACAAAAGGATTACGTGCGGATGCGGCATCGAGCGGAGAACGATACGCATACAAGTCCGTGACGAGGGTGCCGGTGGCGACCCACTTCTGTCCTTCGCCAATCACAATGTCGTCATGCCTGCGTGCGCTCACCATCATGCCCTGTCCTTCTGCGCGGAAGACGAGAAGACTCGACGGAGCAATGAGCGCGGTCGTGCCCGGGACGAGTGTGTACGTGAAGGTGGGAGCTTGGACAGTACGCACAATGCTGCCCGAGAGAGAAATGCGTGCCGGAACATCCACAAACAATGCTCCTCTCTCCAAAATGAGAGCAATGGTCGATTCGCGTTTACCCTTTGCACTATCGTAAATCTTGAGTTCGGTCTGTTCGTCCATGCGGACTCTGGTTCCTTCAAAGAAGGAGAGGGTCAGGCGCGTGTCGCTGCCCGTGCGAATGGCATCATCCCAGTACACCTTCATGCCGTCCTCGGCGCGCTGCCAATCATCACCATCAAGCGACACCTCAGCGGTGCTGCCTGAGTTCATTTGAATCGTCACAGCGCTGCGCTCGCGTGGGTTACCGACACCAAACCAACGAAGGATGGTGCTGCCTGCCCAGTAGATGATCACCAAAATGACAACAGCCGTAATGGCCCGACGGATTCCTGGATGCCGTGTGGCTCCTGCTACTGCGTAGCTACGCTGCCGGCGGCGGTGGCTCAGAAGCATTGAGAGTATCCTATGCTAAAGAGGAACGCCGGGGAAAGGCAAGATCCTTTTTGGAGGGCAATGAGGAGATTGAGGGGAATGACGGGATTCAGGCGCAGAAATTCAGCGAAGGGACGCCATAAGGCTTCGTACAAGGTAACTAGTTTTCTTGAGCTTATCCTCTGTTTGTAGGAATTCTTTCTGATCTATAAATTGCAAATCACGTGCCAGGAGACATTCACAGTGGAGCTCCTGGAGCGAGGCGAACGCTATTTCGGTAAATCGAGCGCGCTCCTTACTAGAGCTCTTCGCGTTTCCCTCTGCCAAATTAATGGGGACGCTGGACGCAGCTCTACGCATTTGATTGGTTAATCCAAATTTTTCATCGTCAGGAAATTTTTTCGTGATCATGTAGATCCATAGACATAGTGCATACGCTTCTTTCCAGGCGATGAGTTTTTCGAAAAGTGGAGACATGCTTCAAGGATATGTACTACACATTCGCGAAAACATGCAGATGCATTCCCTTCATTCCCCTCAATCCCTTTTATTCCCATCCTCAAAACAATTTCTTTGTTCTACAGCTACAGAGAACCTCATCCAATAACTCTCTCCACCTCCAATTTGCTTGTAATACCGTTTTTAATCATCTCTTCTCCCCATTCCTTCATGGTTTTGTAGCCCTCTTTCTTGGCCTGAGCCTCCATGGCGGCGGCATCGCTCATGTTGAGTACCAGCTGCGTTTGCTCCGGAGACATGACCAAAAGCTCGGGGATGGACATCTGTCCGTCGTAGCTTTCGTTTGCTGCAGGGTCACAGTGGCCGTCTTTACAGTCGGACTTGAGCGTACGCACGAGACGCTGAGCGAGCACTGCGCGCAAGGCAGGTGCCAGCGTATATGGAGAGACTCCCATCGAGAGCAAACGTGGAATGGCTTCGACCGCAGAGTTTGTGTGTAGCGTCGAAAGCACCAAGTGTCCTGTGAGAGCCGCGTTCACGGCTGTTTGCGCGGTCTCGAGGTCGCGGATTTCTCCCACCAAAATCACATCGGGGTCGTGACGCAAGATGCTGCGAAGGCCCGAAGCAAAGGTGAAGTCATGATCACTGTCGATCTCACTCTGAATAATTCCCTGGAGTTCATACTCAATAGGATCCTCGAGCGTGATGATGTTGCGCTCCTTCCCTACGAGAGTGCTCAGGAGTGCGTACAAGGTCGTCGTCTTGCCGGAGCCTGTAGGTCCGGTGACGAGGATGAGACCGTTTGGAAGTTCTACGAGTTCCTGGAGTCTCTGTTTAATGTCTCCTGGGAAACCAAGCTTCTCGAGTGGCAGAATGCCGCGAGCGGGGTCCAAGAGACGAAGAGTGAGTGCCTCTCCAAAACGCGAAGGAAGAGTCGCGACACGAACGTTCACCGTCCTTGTTCCTGCCTGGAAGGTGTACTGGCCGTCTTGAGGCACATTGCTCACGTTCAGTTTAAGTTTGCTTGCGAATTTCACGCGGCGCAGAAAATCGTCGTAGGCCGGGTGCGTGATTTCGGAGAGAGTCTGCAAGACGCCGTGGATGCGCCACTCTAAACGCACACTCTTTTTCTCGGGTGAGAGGTGAATATCGGATGCACCCTGTGCAGCACAGAACTGCTCCAACTGCGTAAGCAATGCCTGTCCGTCTAGACCCGTGAAGTTTGGGTTCTGTGTCATCCAATTATTATACCAGAATTTGCGTGTTTCTGGAACCTAGAGAAAGGGCTTTGGCAAGCCAAGAGCGGCAAAACACCATCGCCTGCGTACCAAGGCATTTTTTCTTCGCCTGAGCGCGGTGTTCTTCTATCATGCAACCCTCATGTCTTCTCTGCTCCGCAAGAATTTTTCCGAGACGCAGAAAAAACGCTCGCTGTTACAGCGTATGGCGGTGGTGCACGGTGTCTATTTGGTTTTGCTCTTGATCATCCTTGCACGCCTCATGGAATTGCAGGTGGTGCGTGGAAATGAATTCAAAGAGGCTGCCGCTCTGCGTCATGAGCGTCATGTGCGTGTAAAGGCCAAGCGCGGTGAGATCCTTGGCATGAGCAGCAAGACGGGAGAGAAAAATATCTTCGCCACCAACACCACGCTCGACATGGTCTACGTCGACCCGGCTATCGCGAACCCCATGGATCGTTCGAGCGATGCCACTCTCGTTGCAGAAACACTCGCTGACGTGCTCATTACGCCAACACTGCATCAGCAATGTACGGAAGGAGATGAAATTTGTCCGCGCGAAATCATCCCCTTTTACCAGGCAGCGTTTGATCCCATCACGCAGAAAAAAATTCTTGATGCAGCGCAACTCCTCGAACCCACGAACCCGGATGATCTTCCGCCAAGTCTCCTCAAACTCCCTGACCTCGCCGAAGCACGAAGGCTCTTTGCACGATACATCGAACAGAAGATCAGCGAGAAGCGCGTGACGTACGTGCCGCTCATGTACGGCGCCACGAAAGTACAAATGGCAGAGGTCTCTGCCCTCGCAATCCCTGGAGTAACGGTGATTGTCGATAAAAACCTCATCTACGCAAACCCCGAAGAGATCCAGCAGAACTCGGTTGGCAGTTACGCGCGTTCGCTTGCCAAAGCCCTAAAACTCGATGCTGGAGATACCGAGGAGCTGCTGCGCTCTCGTACACTCCGCTACGTGCCGATCATGCACAAGCTCCCACCTGCCACGAGCTTGAAGATCAAAGAGGCGCAGCTGCAGTCGCTACGAGATACCATCGCAAAGGCACCCAAGAACAAAAACGGAACGTCGCCCAAGTATCTCGAGTATCCCCTGCGCAGCATCGCTCTTCTCCCCGAGCAGTGGCGTTACTATCCAGACACGACCATTGCGTCGCACATCATCGGATTCGTGAACACGAAGCAAGAGCCGCAGTATGGTGTTGAGCGCACCTTCCATCCCCTCCTTCGTGGAGTGGACGGTTCCATCAGTACGATCAGCGACCTGCAAGGCGGACAAATTTTCACGAGTGATCAGCGCATCGTGGATCCCAAGGATGGCGACAGCATCGTGCTGACGATTGATCGCACCGTGCAAAAAAAATTGGAAGAGCTCATGTCGCTCGCGATAGAAAAGTACGACGCGCAGAGCGGACAAGCACTTGTGATGGATCCGTTTACCGGTCGCATGATTGCGGTGGTGAACGTGCCGCTTTTCGACAGCAATAACTACGCCGATGTGTTCGAAAAAGAAGCACTCACACTCAACGAGACCGAAGAGAAACGAATCGTCGTCGAAATCTACCACCCCGATACCCATATTCGCGTGGTTCGCGCCTTCCGTGATGACGTGTTTACGGCCTCGGGACGCAATATTTTGACGGATAAAACCCGCGAAACCCTTACCGAATTGGAGCGCTTGTACGACCTTAAAACCCTCTCGCGCTACTACTGGTACATCGGCGAAAAATCCACCGTGCGTCGTGAGCTCTTCCCCACCGACGAACCACACGTGTGGCTTGGCTACAAAAATGAAATCGGTGTGGGTGCGTACCTCAATCGTGCGGTGCAAGAAATCTGGGAGCCGGGAAGTGTCATGAAGCCGATCACCATGGCCATTGCCATCGACCAAGGTGAAGTGGAGCCGGGAGATATCTACAAGGACGAAGGCCCCGTGAAGGTCGACGAGTACACCATCAAGAACGCCCTCCTTCGCTACTACGGCAACGTGAGCATGACGGATTGCATGGAGTTCTCCATCAACACCTGCATGACGTCCATCAGCTTTAAACTGGGACCAAAGCTTCTGCACCACTCTCTCGAGCTCTTCGGCTTCGGTCGTATTACGGGTGTGGAGATGGAAAACGAACTCACCGGAGAAATGCGTCCATGGCGCGAGTGGTCACGCTCGCTCCTCGCAACCACGTCTTTCGGACAAGGTATTTCGGCCACTCCCATGCAGATGATGGCTGCGTGGGGAGCTCTCGCAAACGGCGGGACACTCCTGCGTCCGACCATCGTCGATAGCATTTTGCACGGAGACGGATCGATCGAAAAAACGTCACCGAAGGTGGTGGAGCAAGTGCTCAGCAAACGCGCCTCCGAGACGATCTCGGGCATTCTCGTGCAATCCGTACAGTACGGCTTTGCCAAAGCCGGAGGAGTAAAGGGATATCGCCTCGCCGGCAAAACAGGAACGAGTCAGATCGCCAGTCCCTCGGGTCGCGGGTACGAATCTGGTTCCGGTAGCACGGTTGCCACATACATGGGCTACGGCCCCATCGACCGTCCGAAGTTCGTGATTCTGGTAAAAATCGATCGACCGAAGAACACCGTGTACGGTGTCGAAGCTGCTGCTCCGGTGTTTCGTGACATCGCGAAATTCCTCTTGGAGTATTACGG
>CAYRXE010000050.1:0-6391 GCA_964428205.1 uncultured Candidatus Peribacteria bacterium
TGGGTGTAGTCATCTTCTCGTGCACGGCATCGGGAATTTCCTTTGGAGGAATGCCGGGCGATTTGATGAGCACATCAAACTTACCAAGGTTCTCGAGCCATCCCGTTCCCACTTGCTTCCAATGTTTGCTCGTTCCTTCAATCTTTTCGTTCTGATCGGCAATGGTCACCTCGCACGTAGGCGCATGTTTTTCGAGTGCACTGAGCATGGATTTTCCTTCTTTGCCAAAGCCGAGGATGCACACAGTTTTGCCGTTGAGATCACCTAAACGCATGGGAGTAGTTTGCTCCGAATTCCTTCAGAAAGGAATGCTTTACCTATCCAGCACGGCACTCAGTTTTTGCCATTGGTCAGCGAAATCCGGCCTGTCGGTGTTCATCATGAGCACATGGCCAACCGACACATCGTCTGCTTCAGTATTGGGATCGTAGATATGCACCATCATGTTGCCACTATCGAGCTTTTTGAGACCGCTTGGCACGCTGCCAAAGAGGCGAGAGACACGGCATGCACCGGTGATGTCGCAGGGGCTTGGTTCTTCTCCCATGAGTGCACGCACATGGTTTTCGTACTGACTCGTTTTACTGTTCTCAATCGTCCAGAGTCCTGCGGGATGCACGGTGGGCGTAAGCGAGTCGAGCAAGATGTTATTGCCGCGTACAAAGAAGGTGATGCACATCATGCCCACATGCCCCAATGTCTCGAGAATAGCCTGTGTAGCCTTGGCCATTTCTTCTGCTGCGGTTGGGTTCACGGTTGCAGGAGCAATGAGATCTTGAATAAGTCCGTGTGAACGGATGAGTTCGGTGAACTGGTAAAACGCGATCGTACCGTTGGTCGATCGTACTGCGAGACAGGCGATTTCTTGTTCTGGATTCGAGAATTGTTCGATATACACATCGTCAGACGTTCGTGCTTCGAATGCCTGCTTAGCTTCTTCGATTCGCGAAAGCACATGTCCGGCACGCTCTTCATCTTTGCGCTGATTGGATACGAGCAAGAGGGGCAAGCCGATCGCGCCTACTGCTCCTTCGACATCATTTGCGCTTCGCACGGGGAGGATCTTGGCACAAGGGATATGCAGCTTCGTGCACATCTCTTTTAGCTTCGCGCGGTCCTGCGCACAGTACTGCGACATGGAGGTGGGCATCGTCGTGCATGCCTCTACACAGGTATCGAGAGCGGAGACCGGAACATCAATGCCATCCGTCGTGACGATATTGAGATCGGTCAAAAAGGTCTGTAGTGCAGCAGGGTCTTCGAACGATTCGCTCATGGAATCGCTCAAAATATCCGCGGGACCTGGGGTAGGTGCAAGCGTACGCACGCTCATTTGCATGCTTTGAGCTGCTTGACCCAAAAACATAGCTTGGACGCTTCGGCCGAGAATTCCGAGACGGGACATGGTCGTCAGTGTAGTACGTGGAGGCCCAAAATTCCCAGCTTCTTTTTGCCGCTTGGCTTGCCGCTCGCTTTAAGGCCTCGTACACTCAGTTTTCAGTATGCAGATTCACAAAATCCTCATTGGCAGCCTTCTTGGCTTACTTTCGGCACTACCGGTGTTCGCCGCGAACGCAGATGTGCCAGTAAACCACACGAGGCTCATTCAGTTGTATCAGTTGCAATTACAAGGCTTTAAAGATTCCACCCTCGAAACCCGCATCGAAAACGAACGCAGCCGCATTCGCGGAGACCTGGATGATCAAATCAATGACCTCATCAATGCACTTTCTCGTTCCTCCACCGGAAGTGAATTGAGTTTGGCCGGTGTGGTAGCTCAGCAGAAGGCGGTGGTGAATGCCCTCACGACGCGTCGTGACACGAATGTCGCTGATATCGAGCTTCTCAAACGTGAAGAAATTTTCTATGGCGAAGAAGCAATCACCGGATCGGGAGCCATCGACATGGGACGTATCACAGTGAGCGAGGCGGACTTGATGGCACGAAAGGCCGTGTTCGAAGAGCAGCAGCACTCGCTCGATTTTTTCCTGTCACTCGAAACGGATCGCCTGAGCAAGCTCCAGTGGAATCAGCGTTTGCAACAGTTCTCTCTGCTCTTCACGCTGCTTCGTTACGTCGTGTTCTTCTTTGTGATCGTCGCGTTGGAACGCTTGGTTCGTCTCAAATTTCTCACACGTATCCACAGCCAGAATGCTCGCTACATTGCGATGAAGTTCTTCACAGGTTCCGTGTACATCTTCACGCTCTTGTGGATTCTCGTACAGCTCACCGCACAGTATCCGGGAATTCTCACGTCCCTCGCAATTCTTGGTGCGGGTGTGGCGATCGCACTTCAAGACATCTTCAAAGATATTGTGGGATGGGTGGTGATCATGCAGAAGCGTCTCTACACGTTGGGACATCGTGTGACGATTGGCGCGTATACGGGTGACGTGATGGACATCAGTTTGCTCACGACAACGCTCCTGGAAGTCACGAACACGGTAGCCCCAGAAACGGCTCGTGGAGGCCAAGTTCTTGCAATTCCCAATGCCGCAGTTCTCACGCAGCCGGTACTCAATTACTCCGCAAAATCCGACTACGTTGATGGAGAAATCAATCTCGTCTTTACCTTCGATTCCGATATCACGCTCCTCGAAGAATTACTCCGCAGCATCCTGAACGAAGAGACGCAGCAGTACATGGAACGCGCGCGCAGGCAGACAGTTGGACGCCTGAAGCATTACTACACGAGTCACGAACCGCAGGGCTCTAGGGTCTTCTTTGATCCGGTTGCCACAGGTATTCGCGCATCACTGCGTTTTCCAACCCCCATTGGTGAGCGTCGCATCGTCTCCACAAGACTTCTTAAGCGCATTCTCACCGAAGTGCGCACACTTACTCCAAAAGTGGCGATCGTTGCCGATCCACATCAATCGTTTCAACTTGGTGCGTAAGGTTTAGTGTCCGTTGGATTTCTTCCAGTTCTTGATGAGCTCAAGAGCCTGTTCGGCATTATCTGTATCGACATACGCCACCCCTTCTTTGCCAGACATGGAGGTGTAGAAATTATGAATGTTGATGCCAGCGGCTGCGCATTCTCTCGCAACAGCAGCAACGGAACCGGGCTTATTTTTGAGTGCGACGCTGATGATTTGACGACTCGTGACCGGACCCAACTCACGCAGCACAATTTTTGCGGTTTCCGGATCGTCCACCACCAAGTTAATCAAGCTCGTGGGGTTACCTTCGGCACAAGTAATGCCGATGATGTTTACATCTGCTGCACGCAGCTTGTCGCCCACTTTTGCGAGTGAGCTTGGGACGTTGGGCATGCTGATGCTGATCTGGGTGACGGCCTCCATAAGTTGCGGGCAGCCTACGCACCAAACGTGGCCCTGACAAGGCTTAAAGGCATATTTCAAATGTCTACTCGTACTGACATTTGGCGGATATTTGGCCGCTTATTTTGCGACAACTTTTTCCATTTCGCTCGGGAGCTTACGAATATTCAGTGGTTTTGTTGTTTCTCCGCCCGTGAGGAACCCGAGTACGGGTTTGTACGTTAATTGATGTTCATTGACGTCGGTTTGTCGGTGCTTGAGCTCGATCATCAGCATTGCCAATTTGTCTGTTGGGATGATGCACTTTGCACAACCAATCATGGTGTCGTTGCAGATGAGTTCAAAATCTCCGTTGCACGTCATCAAGCTCGCGATTGAATAATTGGTCTCCCCATGTGTTTCTGGATCGACGATAAAATTCTGCCGATTTCCTTCGCAATCGATAACGATCACACGACCTTTACCAGAGTCTCGTACAATTTGAAATTCCACTTCTTCTGCAGGAAGAAGCTTTCCCTCCTTTGTTGTTCTACTGGGAACACATGCTCGGAGCCTCAGTCCTAACACCACTTCTTTGTCGGGAAGCGTAGTTATATCGAGAGCAGGTTCTTTTTCACTACGCGTTGCTTCGGGAATGACAGGCGCCGGCCCGGTGTTCATGACGGCAAAAATACTTCCTGCCGTGAGACCAAGTACTGTCACGAGCTTGATGCCCATCCCTCCCCGTCGCGGAGCGTTCACAGTCGCATTCGTGGGAAGATGCTCAATACTCATTAACAGCGCACTCTACCTGCTGATTGTATTTTGCAAATCACTAACTCAGTCACCATTACATAATGGCTTACGGTAGCGACGATCGGAAGTCGCTCAAGAATTGATCGATGTGATGTGCACTTTACGTTTTCCGGTACTTCCTCCGATCTTTTTCTTCGGAGCTGCTTTCGTGCGCACTGGAACAGCATCGGAATGTTCTTCTTCTACTACTGGTGCCTCTTCGGAGTCCTCCGTAGGCAACGGTGGAAGCTCCACGTACTTCTCCATGCGTGTGAGTGCTTCTGTTGATTCCTTGCCAAAGAACTCATGTGCTGCGGGAGCTGGAGCCTTGGGTTGCGAGCGACTGGCACGCTCATAACCACCTACGCTGTCTCGGACGACTTTCCCGTTTTCCAGACGCACGACGCGTGATTGCAGCACATCCACAAGAGCCATGTCATGCGTGAAGAGGATCACCGTTGTGCCGCGTGCGTGGATGGTGCGAAGTACTTGCAGGATTGCGGTCGATTCCACAGGGTCCAAACTTCCCGTCGGTTCATCGGCCAAAATGATCAGAGGCTTATGCACCATGGCGCGAGCCACGGCAACACGTGCGCGATCACCGGCAGACAGGGCATCGGGCAAGAGCTTTGCTTGTGCTTTGAGCTCCATGGATTGCAGTACTTCTTCCACACGGTTATTGGCCCAACCCTCGGGTGCGCCGCAGATCTCTAACGGATAGCGAATGTTTTCTTCCACCGTGCAGTAGGGGAGAAGCTTCCCATCCTGGAACACAATGCCAAGCCTCCTTCTATACAGCTGCAAACCTTCGGCCGGCACTTTGCGCAAATCGGCACCATCAATGCTTACGATGCCGCTCGTAGGACGGGTGGCACCGGTGAGTAATTCCAAAAGCACGGTTTTGCCGCAGCCACTTGGGCCGCTGATGCACACGAACTCACCGGGATCTACGCGGAACGTGAGATCCGTCAAAAGGTCATGGTTCCCGAATTTTTTGGTTACATGATCCAGAACGATCATGGGGGTTACTGTACTGGTTTTCGGGTCTATTGAGAAAGTGACTAAGTTTCATTTCCGTTTATTTTCGTACGACGAGATACACCTCCTTGCTGCGGTCTCTCGTTGCCTGCACATGCACGACTTTCATCATGCGGAATTGTTTTTTGAGCGTGTTCACAAACTCATCGAAGTCTGCACCGCGGAAAATCTTCGCAACGGCCTTTCCTCCCGGTCTGAGCATGGCGATGGCCGTATCCATAATGGCGCGTGTGAGTTCCACCGATCTCCACTGATCAATGTCGGCGACGCCACTCGTATTGGGCGCGGCGTCAGAGAGAATCAGATCTACATCCTTCAATCCATGTGATTCCACGATCTTGCGAACGCCGGGGATATCGGTGAGGTCTTGCTGATACGTGAAGACGTTGTTGGCGATGGGTTCGATGGGCGTGAGATCAATAC
The DNA here is from genome assembly GCA_964428205.1 of uncultured Candidatus Peribacteria bacterium. Lineage (GTDB taxonomy): Bacteria > Patescibacteriota > Gracilibacteria > Peribacterales > Peribacteraceae > CAYRXE01. The sequence goes on from CAYRXE010000050.1 coordinate 5,520, forward strand.
CAATCGCTTTACCGGTGGGTCCAATGACTTCTGCTTCGTACTGGAGCCAGCTTCCCGGTGCTGCCCCGAGATCAAGAACGTTCATGCCAGGGGAGAGCAGACGGTGGCGTTCATCGAGTTCCATCAATTTATAGACCGAACGCGCACGATAGCCCTCGGCCGCAGCACGCTGCGACCATTTGTCGTTGGGTTGGTAGGGCTTGGGCATGATTAGAGGGGATGCTTCTTGGGTTCGCCGTTTTTGCGCGGAAATTCTATGGGAGTTTGCATGATTTTCTCATACACGAGCAGCTGTCGTTGCCCAAAATCTCCGGGAAGTGTGTAGGTGTAACGGTCGACAAATTTGAGTCCCAAGGTTTCCTCTGCGGTGCGTGAAGCAGCGAACTCTGCTTCGACGTTTACGCTCTTCCACAGCACCAAGTAGCCTCCTGTTTTTGCGAATGGGGCCATGTACTCCAAGAGCACACGTGTGTCTGCTACAGCGCGCGCCGTGACCACATCGAATCGGTCACGGTACCAGTTGTCCTGTGCCAGGTCCTCTGCACGGCCAAGCAGTGTTTTAGCGTTCTTGATGCCGAGGCGCTCGATGATCACGTCGACGGCTTTGAGCTTTTTCCCCGTGGCGTCCATGCCTATGCATTCCACGTTGGGCAGAGCCAGCGCGAGAGGCAGGAAAGGGAACCCACCACCGGTGCCAAGGTCGATCATATTGTTCACATTTTGTACTCTTAATTTTCCTTTTCCTTCAGCTAAATAATCATACAAAGAGAGCGAATCAAGAACATTGCCAATCCAGCACTTTTCTTCATCGCGAAGGGCACTGAGGTTCAGTTTGGCATTCTCTTCTAAGAAGATCTGCAGGAGCTGCCGAA
>CAYRXE010000051.1:0-6295 GCA_964428205.1 uncultured Candidatus Peribacteria bacterium
CGCAGGGTGTTCTGAGCAAAGACCGTGAGCTGACTGTTTGTCTGCTCGCTCACAAATGGCAACCAAATGCGTGGCTCTGCCAAGAAGGCATTCACTTGTGACGTGATGGTGATGGCCAAACTCTGGAGCTGCTCGGCAACAATTGGAATGAGCGAGAAGATGAGGAACAAGAAGAGTGCGAGCGCTACGAAGTAGTGCACCAAGATTCCAAGGCCCCTCGGAATGCCAAGTCTCTTCAGCTGTCGCACACCTGGATCGATCAATACCGAAATGAAGATGGCGAGGAAGAACAAGATCAACACGTCCTGCAGCGCCCAGAGGAATACGGCAAAGAATGCGACTGCGAGAATGGTGAGCGTCGCACGGAGGACGCTTGTGGAGGAAATGTGCACCGTTAATTCAGCTTCCCCTGCGCCATCAGGAACGACATCATCTCCATGCCCTCCGTTTTTACGCATCTTGGCCTGTGCCACCGTATCGCGAGCGCGCGCCAGAATCTTCTGGGCTTTCTCTCCTATGATGCGGAACGACGTGAACGTTGCCCCTGCTGATGGCGAAGACTTTTTCTTTTTCATGCAGGTCGAGAGTATATACCTCTTAGACGACAACGCTCACCACCATATTCACGATCAAGTAGACAAAAAGTGAGAACGCAAGCCCAAGAAGCGCACGCTGCAGACGATTTTTTCCTGCTTCTTTATCTCCCGAGAGACCGCCAAGCGCCATTTCGTACCCCGCCCAGATGATTTGGATGAGACACAATGTTCCGATAAAGCTGAATACCGTTTGAATGAGAAACGCGATGTAGAGGGGGATGCATCCCCACGTGAATTGTCCGGTGATGAAGCTGCACCCACCAATCGTTCCGCTTTCGGGAATCAGATGCGGATTGAACTGCGCCAAAGCAACGCTCGGAGCGAGGATGGCAGAGACGAGGAGGGTAGTGCGGAACCGCATGTGGCCCGTATCATCCTCCAAAAGAAGGGTTTTTTGCGAGCTGAAGCTCATTGAAGAGAATCAAAAAATAGCGCACAATCATAGAACGTATGGCGTTCTCCTGGTCCACCGCAGGCCGTCCCATGGTTGCTCTTGCCCCTATGGCAGGGGTCACCGATGCGTCGTATCGTCAGTTCATCAAGAAGATTGCTCCGGAGGTGATCGTGTACACCGAGTTCCTCTCGACCGATGCGCTCGCGTACGGTGCCAAGAAGACACTCCAGATGATGCACTTCGATTGCGACGTCGAGCGTCCGTTCATCGTGCAGGTGTTCGGTCACAAAGCCGAGCACTTCCTCGAAGCCGCCAAGATCATCGAGCAACTTGGTGCCGATGGCATCGACATCAATATGGGTTGCCCGGCGGCAAAGGTCGTGTCGTCCTGCCATGGTGCAGCACTCATCCGCGAACCCAAGCTTGCAGCGGAGCTGGTGCATGCCACCTGCAAAGCAGTAAAGATTCCCGTGAGTGTGAAGACACGTCTTGGTTGGGATAAGAAAGAAGGACTCATCGACTTCTGCCAAGGTCTCGTAGATGCAGGTGCACAAGCACTCGCGATCCACGGTCGTCGCTTCTGCGACAAGTTTGGTGGCAAGGCTGATTGGGATCCTATCTACGAACTTAAGCGTCACGTGAATGTGCCGGTACTCGGTAACGGCGACATCAGTTCTGCCAAAGATGCCGTCGAGAAGATTGGCAATTTGGATGGCGTGATGGTGGGGCGGGGGACCTTTGGCAATCCGTGGCTCATGCGCGAAATTGTCGATGCTCTGCAGAATAAGAAAGTCATAGAGCAGTCGACCGTGAGCACGCTCAGCTTTACCGAAAAGCTCCCCTTCATCCTGGAGCACTGTGAGCTTGCCGTGCGTCACAAGGGAGAGATGATCGGTATGCGCGAAATGCGCAGGCACTTGGCGAGCTATGTGAAAGGCTTCGATGGTGCCGCGACCATGCGCGCGAAATTGATGACCGTCGAGACTCTCCAAGAAACAAAGGAGATCCTGGTGAGTTTATGAGCGAATTCCCGGCCAACTGCCGGTGAGGGATGATGAGTCTTCTTTCTGATGATTGGATGGACGTGATGGTTTGATCTCTGTCTTGCTCCCCATGAGGATCTTGATCGCAGTCCGCAAGCGTTCTTGTGCGCGGTTTTGGTTTTCTTGAGCCCTGCGCGCAGCCTCATCGCCCTTCATTCGATTTTCACGTAGCTTCCTTGCCTCGGCGGTTTCGGAGGCACGTGCACGTATCATCTTCCGCAGCAGCGTAGCCGCTTTGTCTTGGGGCATTTTTTCAATCGTAGGTAACGAACGCATGATGACGGAGTCTGCTTGAGCAATAAGCAGAAGCGTTTCGTAGGGCATAGCATCAAATTCGTCCTGCGTTGCCTCTAGATCAGTGTTTGGAGCGGGAGTATCGGACATGCGACCAGTATGCCGCTCTTTACATTTTTGAGATATAAAAAAGCCGCCTCGTTGTATAGGCGGCTTCTAGATGCGGAAATTAGAGGGTCACCTTGATTCCAGGTCCCATGGTTGGGGCAATGGAAACTGAGCGGATGTATTCACCTTTGATACCGCTTGGCTGTGCTTCTTTGATAGCGGCGATCACAGCCTCGAGATTCTCCTGGAGCTTTTTGCCTCCAAAGGAGAGCTTACCGAAGACGGTGTGGATGATGGCCTGCTTATCCATCTTACATTCGATACGACCCTTCTTGAGTTCACCGATCACCTGAGCGATGTTCTCTGTCACCGTGCCTGCTTTTGGAGAAGGCATGAGACCTTTCTGACCAAGGATCTTTGCGATCTTACCGAGGTCCTTCATCACCTTCGGACTTGCGACAGCAACGTCGAAGTCGATCTTGCCACCTTCGATCTCTTTGATGATGTCTTCGTTACCAGCGAGATCTGCACCTGCCTTCTTGGCAGCATCGATCATGTCGTCTGGAACAAGAGCGGCAATGCGAACGCTCTTACCCGTACCGTGTGGCAGGTTGACCGTCGTACGAACGAGCTGATCTGCCTGTGTGGTGTCGGCAACAATGCGCACATGCAATTCTGCAGATGCGTCGAACTTGGATGTGCCAAGCTTCGTGATGAGCTCACAAGCTTCGGCAATGGAATACGAAGGCTTCGTCACGAGTGCTTTGACCGTGGCGTACTTCTTACCGCGCGCGCGGGCGAGAGGACTAGCTTTGCTAGACATAGGATGTGGGGGAAAGTGGTGCGAACGCCCGAGTTTGGGCTCCCACTAAAAGTGAACCGATACTACCGATCCCTGGCTGAAGTTCAAGATGGTTTACATCAAAAAAGGGCCCTTTGGGGCCCCTTTAAAGATCAACGTATGGTTATTTCTTGCGAGCGTTCATGGCTGCCTGCTGCTTCTTGTTCATAGGCATGGTGGCAGCGCGCTGTACAGCAACGACCTGAGGCTTTACAGGAGCCATGGGTGGCTTCTTCATCGTGTTGTTCTGGAAGTTCTGTGGATGCAAACGTGGCCACTTGGTGCATGCACTCAGGAGGAGTCCGTACAACAAGAAGAGGGTCGGGATGATCCAGAAGCCCGGCAACATCAAGTCACCCAAGGTGAGCATGCTGAAGGTGAGCGAGAGGAGGGAGCCAACCACGAGCACTGCTCCTACAAACTTTACGGTGTAGAAGAAGAGAGCGTAGGGGACGAGGCGGGAAGCATCGTCGATGTGCGCGACCTTGTGCTCAAAGCGCAGGAAGAGGAATCCACCAATCGCGAAGATGATGAGTAGACCTAAATAGATGTTTCCCATGAGTGGAGCGCCGATGAGGACGCTGTACACGGCGGGAAGACCGCTGATGCTCATGAGCACGACGCCCAAACCTTGCATGGCGTAGCAGAAGATCGCCTTACCCACGTGGAGGGCCTTGGCGCCATTGCTCATCATGCTTGGGATGAACACAAGAGCCATCACCTGCACGAACACGAGCGGAATGAGAACGGCGTAGAAAAGTCCTGCCGCTCCAAAGACTGTAAATGGGAGACCCATCATTGTTGAAAAAGGAATGATGGAGATGATCTTACTGCTGCTTGAGCTCTAGAACATATTGCTAGAACACGGCGAAAGATGAGTGATGAACGATGAAGGATGAACAAAAAAACGAGAAGTTTTCATCTCTCATCTCTCTTCCTTCATCTTTTTTAGTCGATCGTGACTCCCATGCTGCGTGCCGTACCCATGACGGTGCGCTCTGCAGCTTCCAAAGAACCTGCATTGAGGTCTGGCATTTTGAGTTCGGCAATCTTCTTCACCTGCGACTTGCTGAGCTTGCCGACCTTCTTCTTGTTTGGCTCGCCGCTACCGCTGTCGATCTTTGCTTCCTCTTTGATCATCGTTGAGACAGCTGGCTGCTTCACGATGAAGCTGAAGCTGCGATCGTCGTACACCGTGATCACCACAGGCAATTCCTTGCCCATCTTGTCCTGCGTCTTCGCGTTGAACTGCGTGCAGAATCCCTGGATATCGACACCGGCCTGACCGAGTGCAGGTCCCAGAGGAGGTGCAGGGTTTGCGCGCCCGCCCATTGCCTTCACTTTGATGACTTTCTTGACTTGCTTTGCCATAAGTGCGCAGATTGTAGGGATCGACAAACGCCTGGTCAATGCAACCTCCAGGGTAATCCCGTAAGAGAAACAGCTATTCCGTCAGTTTTTCGATGAGACCCCGTATGACGGGTTCCTTTGCCTCAGGTACATGGAACTCGTAGAGGCGGCTACGGACTCTTAGAAGGATGATCTTGTCGCTGCTGAGGCTTGGATCCACAAAGCTGAGTACGTTCCTCACCGGGCGGCCCTCGGGAGCTTCGACAATGTCGACAACATCACGAACATCCTTAGAAAAGGACTGATGAAGAGCGTCTTTGAGTGCGGCGAAGAATGCGCGCACATCGGGGGACTCGGTGTAGGCGAACATGCCAAGGCCTTCATCATTTTGCAGAAGCACACGGACAGTCAGCGGTAACTGACTTGGAACAATGCGATGAAGAAGAGATTCTTTTTTGGTGACGGCTGTTTCGATCTTCATGGATTGCAAGATTGCAAAGACATCGGGCTCCTGCGCGCGCGTGACGCCAGTTTCGACGTGTGTGACCTGGTAGGCATTGCGTGGATAGAGCGTCAGACCTGAGGTGAGCGTGGCATCGGTGACCCCAAGGGCGACCAAGAAGACGACGTAGCCAAATGCTGTAAGGGCTTTGAGACGACCGGACATGCGCCCAGTGTACGAGTTTTTCGTGGAAGTTCCATTGAGTGTTTTGTGCTATCCTGCGGGCATGGTTCTCGACCGTTCTGCTCCACAGAAGAAGACCTCAGCCGTCCATACGGTGAAGACAGCGAGTGAGGAGGCGGGTGTATTCGAGATGTCTCTGCGTCCAAAGAAGTTGAGTGAGTACATCGGTCAGTCGAAGATCAAAGGTCATTTGTTGATGCACCTCGAAGCAGCGCGCAGTCGCAAGGAGCCACTTGGTCATACGCTCCTTCATGGACCTCCGGGTTTGGGTAAGACCACGCTCGCGCACATCCTCGCGATCGAAATGGGTGCGCAGATTCGTATCACCAGTGGACCAGCTTTGGAAAAACCAGGTGATCTCGCATCGATCCTCAGTAACCTCGGAGAAGGGGACGTGCTCTTTATTGATGAGATTCACAGGCTCCGTCCTGTGGTAGAAGAGATGCTCTACGGAGCCATGGAGGATTACGCGCTCGATCTCGTGGTGGGCAAAGGCCCAACGGCTCGTTCTATGCGCATCAACTTGAAGCCTTTTACATTAGTTGGAGCCACGACTAAGGCGGGTGCCATGAGTGCTCCACTCCGCGATCGCTTCTTACATCAGTTCCGCTTGGCCTTTTACGAACTTCCAGAGATGCAGCTAATCGTGGAACGTTCGAGCGAACTCCTGAGCATGCAACTTGCAAGTGATGCTGCTCATCGCATTGCGCAGAGTGCGCGCGCAACTCCTCGTATTGCCAATAGATTAGTCAGGTCCGTTCGCGACTTCGCACACGTGCAACTTGGTGCTGGTCCTATTGATCGCGCATCGGTGGAGAAGACACTCGGCTCACTCGACATTGATGCCGATGGATTGGATGCAACGGATCGCAAGCTCCTCGAAGTCATTGTCGACCAGTTCAGCGGTGGACCAGTTGGTCTCTCCACCCTCGCTGCCATCCTTGCTGAGGAAGAAGAGACGGTGGAAGACGTGTACGAGCCATACCTCATGCAATGCGGATTCCTTCAGCGCACGCCAAAAGGCCGTGCAGCTACCAAAAAGAC
>CAYRXE010000052.1:0-5862 GCA_964428205.1 uncultured Candidatus Peribacteria bacterium
TTCGATGATCTGCAGGAAATCATCAACGCATGTTTGGAAGTTCCCGAGTTCAAGTACTACGCAAAGAAGGGCAACCCACCCATCATCGTCAACGGTGCTCCTGGTAACCGCCCAGGAAAAATTGTGGCTACAGAATTCACCGGAGGTACCAACGGTCCTGAGGACTTTATCGAGAAGCAGTCTCAGGCTGGAGTCGGCACCATCCTCGCCATGCACTTCACCGAAAAAGAAGTCGAAGAAGGTCGCAAGCACCACCTCAACCTCATCCAGTGCAGTCACATGGCCTCCGATGCCTGCGGCGTGAACCTGCTCTTGGATAAGCTCCAGAAGGAAGAAAAGAACCTCAAGGTCATCGAGGTCTCGGGCTTTGTACGCTTCAAGCGCTAAACAGGATCTAAACGGATAGGGCGTTCCTGGCTACAGGACGCCTTTTCTGTAGATGGGAGGCTGATAGACTGGTTTTGGATTTAGCCCTACAATGAGCCCCTTTTGTTTAACCCATGCCTAAACGCTCTCCTTTCTCGGTTCTGCGATTTGCCCGCGAGGCGCTCGCCTTCCTGCGTAAGCAATCAGCCCTGTGGCCGGTGACGATCCTCCTGATCGCCATCCCCTCCTTTGTGATGACGCTCGCTGGAAGACTGACCGAAGAAGGTAGCCCACTCCTACGCACGGGTGTGCCGGAATTTTTGGAACTCAATGATCCGCAGGGTTACTCCCTCGTGATCGCCGTTATTCTTCTCACCCTCCTCACTATGTGGGGTGCAGCAAGCATCATGATTGTGGGTCGTCGCATGATTGGAAACCGCGCAGGTCGTGCTCGCACATCTGCATCGTCAGTAATGAAGGAATCTGCTCCGCTCGTCTTCCCCATCTTCTTCACGTCCATTATCCAGATGGCGCACGCGCTCCTCTGGTTCCTGCCTGCATTCGCTGCTGCTTTTGGCGCGTACATGATTGGCATCTCGATGGGCTGGAGCTTGGATTCGACCTTCCAGGGCAACTTGTACTTTGTCGTCTTCCCACTCGTGGTGTGCCTCGCTGCTATCCCCGGCTTTGTGTACCTCATCCGCAGCGGCTTCTACAGCGTGGTACTGGTGGCCGAGGACTTGCGCTTCACACAGTCTCTCAAGAAGAGCAAAGAGGTCACCAAGGGCCGCTTCTGGACCACGCTTCGCTGCTTGATTGGCCTGATGATTCTGTTCGTCGTGCCACCGACCGCCCTCTCCCTCGCATTGGAATCCTTCACGCAAACATCCATCCCTGCCCTGCTCGTGGTGGACTTTGGTACGAACGTCGTGAGCGCGCTCTTCTCTGCTCCATTGATCCTCTCGGTTGTGCTCCTCTACGGAGCATTGAGGGACGCACCGAAATCGGTAAAAATCTGAGGAGATGAGGAAATGAAGAATTGAGGAAACGATGATTTCTAGATATGCAAAAATCCTCATTTCCTAAGCTCCTCACCTCATCATTTCCTCCTTAGAGAACGCCTGCTTCCTTCATCACTGCCTCGAAGGCGGCTGGCTCGTGGATAGCGAGTTCGCTCAATACCTTGCGGTTGAGAGCGATCTTCTTCACTTCGAGAGCCTTGATGAACTGCGAGTAGCGAACACCCTTGGCGCGCAGAGCGGCGTTGATGCGCACGATCCAGAGGCTGCGGAAGTCACCCTTCTTCAGCTTGCGGTCGCGGTAGGCGTTTACACCAGCGCGGATCACGGCTTCATTTGCCTTCTTGAATGTGGAACCGCGCATGCTGCGGTAACCCTTCGCAAGAGTGCGAATCTTTTTGTGACGACGGTGCCGAACAATTCCACGTTTGACGCGCATGGTTTAAAGGTGAGGGACGAGAGCGGAGAGACGCTTGATGTCCGTGCGGTGAGCAAGGACAGTGCGTGGTAAGCGCTTCTGGCGCTTGTTCTTCTGTTGCAAGAGGTGCTTGCGGCCGCGGCGGTTGAACGCCAGCTTTCCGGACCCCGTACGACGGAGTCGCTTCTTTGCGCCGCTGTGTGACTTCATCTTAGGCATTGAGGTCAGAGAAAAGGTCAATCCGGAGGGATTGGACGCGGAAGTGTAGCAGGTGAAGCAAAGCTTGCAAACCTGACTTGCAGCACAATCCCGCAATCCTGCTTACTTCTGCTTTGGGCGCAGGATAGCGAAAAACTGGTCTCCTTGGCGTTTCACATCCTGCTCAAGCTCAGCGACGTCCATGATGCCCTTGATGAGGTCCTTGAGTTTGGCGATGGCGAAGTCCTTATTGGCCAATTCACGACCACGGAGCCTCACGGTGAATTTCACGAGGTCGCGGTCAGCCAAGAACTCGCGAGCGCGGTCTGCGAGACGGTTGAGGTCGTGGGTGTCGGTGCGGAATCCGAAGCGAAGCATTTTTACTTCTGTCTGCTTGCTGTGCGCCTTCTGCTTTTTTTCTTTCTTCTGGAGCTGGTAAAGGAAGTGCCCAAAGTCTCCAAGCTTCACCACAGGCGGAACTGCCTTAGGCGACACTTCGATGAGATCGGTCTCGGCAGCTTTTGCACGTGCAAGAGCCTCGGACGTAGGCATGACTTCTGTTTCGCCCTCTTCGTTGATGAGCATGACTTCAGGAACATTGATCTGTTCGTTCATGCGAGGACGCTTCTCGATGGGCTTTTGGAATGACGGCTTGTGACGCTGACGCAAAAAGAAATTGGGGAAATCCAGGGCAATATACAGCCTTTTGCCATTTTGAACAAGAAAAGAGCTGAGAGCTGAGTGATGAACGATGAGTAAATATCGGATCTTCTGTTCAGCTCTCTACACTCATCACTCAGCTCTCACGAAGGTCTCCATCTGCACGGTGACCTCCTGGAATCCCCCATCCCCCACTGGGTTCATGGAGAAATTTTTAAGAAGCAGGAACGGGCTTGGCCACAGTCCCTTCTGTGCGAGCTCCTTACCGGTATCACCCTGCAAGAACTGCTGTGCCTCTGGTAGGAGTGACGACTTGTAGACCGTGTGGAAGACATCGCGGAAGCCTTCGGCACCCACAACGTTGAGCAAACGATCTTCATACACGCGTGGTTGCTCAGCGTATGCGCGCAGGTCAGTTGCGAGGAACTGTTCCAGCGCGACAATATCTGCGGGGTGCGTGGCCTCGAGCGGACGCAGGAGATCTTGGAGCGCACTGCTTGGGAGGGCATCCGAAACCGTGAGGAGGCCCGAGAGACGGAGCATGGTGATGAGAGACGAAACACCCTGCGTGCTTACGGTGAATGTTGCTTGGACGGGCGCACGTTGAATATCGGAATCGCCTGCTTCGAGTGCCCCAATGGTGACCCTATTTGCCCCACGTGCGAGCTTGCGACTTTCGAGCACGTTACGCACGGCATCCATGTACCCAATCACGCGCTCACGCTGGAGGGTGTCTGGGAACACGAAGACATTCAGGCGTTCCTCTTGGGATCCGTTGCGCAATTCCTTTTGCACTTCGGAGAGCTGTACCTCGGCCGTGAGGAGATTGAGACGACGTTCTAACTGCGGAAGTTCTGCAGCGAGTGGCAAACCCTGTTCGCGCAGCTCCGTCATGCTGTTTGCGTGCATGCGCATGCCTACAGCGGTGGACGCCAAGAGTGCCAATGCCAGGAACCACCTCAAGTACGCACGCTTGATGCTCGGAGCGCCGCTGATGAGGAAGGCAAGAATCATTGGAGAGTGATGGTCACAGCAAAGGGTGAGAAGTCTCCAATACGTGGATCTGAACTTCTCGTGAAAGGCACAGGTGAAAGCGATGCAACTCCTGGGAGTTTGGCGAGACTATCGAGAAAGCCTGCGAGCACGGTCATGCTTTGCGTACCGCTGTTACGTACATCTCCTGTAAGCGTGATGGTGTGCGTAGCAGGATCGAACTGTTGACTGGAAAAATGCAGTACGTGATCCGTTCCAGATACATCACTAATAACACGCTGAACGTCATTCCACAGGTGAAGCACACCCCACACACTTTGGTCTTCTTTGAGTGCGGCGTAGGTCGCATGTTGTACAGGCACTACGAGTTCGCCGCGTTTGGTTTCGGCTGCGGTCACTTGATGGAGGAGATCTGCTTTGAGTGACGGAAGTTCATGGACAGAATAATTCGCACCCAAGACTTCGACGGTCGAAAAGCGAGGGAGAATCCACAACACGGACGCCCACACCATCGCCGCAAAGACGATGGAGAACGTGAGCACGTATCCACCCGTGCGATCGAACGCGTGAAGGATGTGTCTGGGCTCTGTAACTGCCGGGGCTTGTGTGGGTGTTTCGAACATGGACTTTTCTCCTAATTATAGCCGAAAATCGACATTCGTTCCAGATGTTTAGGTACTAGCAGATAACAATTGTCTGGTGGTGCAATTTCACTCTAAAACACAGCAGCATAATAATCTGGCCCTATGAAATACCACCTTCTTACTCTCAGTCTCACAGCCGCTTTCTGTACGTATGTGGGTTTTAGTTTTCAGGGAGTCATTGACGCTCCATCTATCGCCAGTGCAAGCGAATTAAGCTCAGCTGTTTCTTCGGCAATGTACTGTTGCACGCAGGATAATTTTTGCAGACACACAACGGACGGAGTGACTGGCTCCGATACAACATCCTCTCCGTGTCTTACGCCGGGATACTACGGCTCTGATGCCCGATGCGGGGGTCAGTGTGCAGTGCCTCTACGTAAATACGTGTGTTGCATACGAGCATCTGATCTAAAAGGGGTATGCTTAAATAGCGCACCCGGGGTTCCTTGGAACGAACAATGCCTCGGCCAGGAATATACATCCGGTTATCCCTGGTCGCAGTACAGCACCGCAACCGAATGTCAGGCAAAATGTGAGAATGTGTACCATACAGAAATTCCGACAACACCGAATCCATGATGGAAGCCGCATCGAGATATATAGACGAAGCCCGCTCGAGCGGGCTTTTTTTATATCCTGCAAGACGCAAATACGATATAATACAATCCTATTTCCCCCTTCCCATGGAAGAACTCCAGAAATCATTGATGGAGCTGCTCACAGCAGTGAACACCGGGAAGGACTCTCTTTGAGAAAAGAGGCGTACCCAAGCAGATTGCGGAGCTAGAAGCGCAGACGAGTGACGCCAATATTTGGAGTGATCAAAAACGAGCGAATGAGTTATTTGGAAAGCTCAGGGTTCTTCGTAGGCAGTGGGAACCGGTGAAAGAATTAAGTGTGAAGATTCAAGAATCGATCGATGTGCTCGCAATTGCATCCGCAGATGATTTGGCTGGTCTCACAGATGAGGCGACGAAGCTGCAGGCAGAGTGGAAGTCACTCGAAACGCAGCTCTATCTTGGTGGTGAATACGATGGATCCAATTGCTACCTCACAATCTCTTCAGGCGCTGGCGGCACAGAGGCACAGGACTGGGCCAGCATGCTTGCACGTATGTATCTGCGGTATTGCGAGCGGCAGGGTTGGAAGACGCAGTTACTCGAAAAGACCGATGGGCAGGAAGCGGGAATCAAAACCGTGACGTTCCTCGTAGAAGGAGACATGGCCTACGGAAACCTCAAGTGCGAAAAAGGCACACATCGTTTGGTGCGCCTCTCCCCCTTCAACGCCAAGAGCCTTCGTCAGACGAGCTTCGCACTTGTGGAAGCTTTGCCAGAAATTGAAGAGACGACAGAAGTCGTCATCCCCGAAAAAGATTTGCGCATCGATACATATAGAAGTGGAGGCGCTGGTGGTCAGAACGTGAACAAGGTCGAAACCGCCATTCGTATTACGCACATTCCTACGGGTATTGCCGTGGCGTGCCAAACCGAGCGCAGCCAGTTACAAAACCGTGTACGTGCGATGAACATTCTCACAGCGAAGCTTTTGGAAAAGCAGAGGC
>CAYRXE010000053.1:0-5249 GCA_964428205.1 uncultured Candidatus Peribacteria bacterium
ACCTTCGACCTCGCGGTCCCGAACCGCGCGCTCTACCAACTGAGCTACGTCCCGACATTGACACTACTCGTCCCGTAATCTGGGAGCGCAGCGCGATTATCTTTTGCGGATCGCGAGCGATCCTAGGCAACTGAGCTACGTCCCGATATTCCACTCTGGATGACGAGTGTTATCCGGCGATGTGACCGAGATGCTAGCCATTCCATTCTGAGCGCACAACTGAGTATCTGGTACACTCTGTCATTGTTTTCTGTACTTCTCTTATGCAAATCACAAAACCCTTTATCACACTAGCTACTGTCGTGGTGATCGTTGGACTGTGCATTGGTGTTGGACTCGCATTCCTTCTCACGTGCACGGGAGAAAATTGCCTTCTCCAGCGTGAAGTGAGTCGCGTACCAAACTCGTTTGAAGAGTGTGCTGCGGCAGGTCACCCAATTATGGAAAGCTATCCACGTCAGTGCAAAGTCCCGGGAGGTGGCACCTTTACCGAGCAGACATCTTCTTCGTCTTCCAGCGAGGACTCTTCTGTAAATGTGATTGTCACAGCACCACTCGAAGGAGACTTCGTGGGGTATACCTTTGTTGCTACGGGAATCGCACGCGTCTTTGAGAATGTCGTGAGTTGGCGTCTCAAAGATGCCGATGGAACACTGCTCGTCGAAGGTCATGTGATGGCCAACAGTCCTGATATCGGTCAATTTGGTCCGTTCCTTATTCCTATCGATGCCACAACAGCCAAGGGCAAGACAGGAACACTCGAGGTCTATCAGGCATCAGCCAAAGATGGATCCGATATTGATAAAGTCACGATCCACGTCGTGTTCGCACGATAATCTGCTACTCTTTTAGTATCTTAGGATTATCCTAGGATAATCCTGGATCCTCCTTACTCATCTTTATGAAACTCCTCACCACCCGAAACATTGTCATTGCTGTCGTTGTTCTTCTTCTCCTTTGGATCTTCTCCACCTATAACTCTCTCGTGGGAGCAAAGGGTGCTGTGGATGGTGCTTGGGCTCAGGTAGAAACGCAGTATCAGCGTCGTTTTGATCTCGTGCCAAACCTTGTAGCCACCGTAAAAGGAGCTGCCAGCTTTGAACAGAGCACACTCACTGCTGTCACCGAAGCTCGCACGAAGTGGATGAACGCTGGTGCAAGCCGCACGGAGCAGATTGGTGCCGCACAGGGTTTCGATAGCGCTCTTTCACGTCTCTTGGTGACAGTGGAGGCCTATCCGCAGCTCAAGGCGACGCAGGCATTCATGGACTTTATGGCACAACTCGAGGGCACCGAGAATCGCATTGCGGTTGCTCGTAAGGACTTCAACGATGCTGTTCTCACGTACAACGTTCGCGTGCGCACCTTCCCGACTAATGTGGTGGCAGGCCTTCTCGGCTTTATGCCAGAGGACTTCTTCCAGTCTGCCGAAGGTTCCGAGAACGCACCGGGCGTGCAGTTCTAGTTCCGAGTTTGTCTTCGGTGTACAGTCATAGCCTATGACTACTCTGCGTTCTGTCGTCGCTCTGCTTGGGTTCATCACACTCGTGGGTGCTGCCCATGCGTTCGATGTTCCGCCCAATGACGGTTTTGTGACCGACATGACGGGCGTGCTCTCAATCGATCAAGAGCAAGCACTCGAAACATCTCTCGAGTCGTACCGCACCCAGACGAGTAATGAGATTGCCATTTTAATCATCAGAAATTTGAGCGGAGCAGATCTCGTGCAGAGCGCTGTCGACACTGGTCGCAGTTGGGGCGTGGGTACCGCCGAAAACAGCAACGGCATTCTCATGCTGATTGCTCTTGAAGACCGCGAAATCACGGTACAGGTGGGGTATGGCCTCGAAGGAGCACTGCCGGATATTGTGACAAAAGGCGTCATTGAGCAGGACATTTTGCCGAGCTTCCGCAGCGGGGAGTACTACGAAGGCATCGAGTCCGGAGTTGCGGCAATCCAAAAACACATCGCAGGTGAGTACACGGCAGAGCGCTACACGGCGTCTCCTGTGAGTGGGCTCTTTCCATTTTTCCTCGTCTTCTTCCTCATCGTCCTCAACTTCCTCTCTGCATGGCTCGCACGCAGCAAAGAGTTCTGGGCTGGTGGAGCAGTGGGCGCATTCTTCGGCATTGTGCTCATCGTTCTCTATGGATGGTGGCTCGCCGTGATCTTCTTCGTACTCATCGGTTGTGGATTTGATTACTGGGTGTCGCGCTTCCCACAGGCTGCCCGTCGCAGGAGAAGGGGTGGTCCATGGGATGGCTTCGGAGGTGGTGGCTTTGGCGGAGGAGGATCCAGCAGTGGTGGGGGATTCGGCGGATTCGGAGGAGGATCCTTCGGTGGTGGCGGAGCGAGCGGAAAGTGGTGATCAGAAGAGAAAATTTTAAAGTAGAGTGTTAGACCATGAGTTTGGACTCTGCACTAGGTACTCTGCGCATTTTGCTGCACACTGAGTAGCGTTATTTGCTTAAGCACATGCGACGATTCCTTGTACCCGGCTTTCTTCTTCTCGTTGTGTTGAGCGCCTGTTCCAGGCGAGGAGAATTTCCTCCGGAAGAAGTACTTCGTCGTGCCGCGCAAGCGGTGAGCCAATTGCAGTCAGCTGCCTTCCAGGTGAAGGGCATGTACACGACCCCTGCAACAACATCACTCGGTTGGGATGCGAAGGGGGAGTTGGCAAATGGAGGCAAAGAGCTTTCGTTTGCCGTGACCGTGTCGGGGCATCTTGCCGATCAAGAGAAAAAGAGGCATGCCGTGAACACCCAGGCCGATATTGTCGTCACGACCAGCGATGTATATTTCAGACTCCGAAATATCAGTATCAATCCTCCGCACCCTGCGATTCACATGGAGCAAGCAACCGCGCTCGTGGGTACCTGGTACAAGCTGCCCGGCGGCAATGATCCTGCTACAGCCGATGTGACTCCGGATCCCGGCTTGCTGCGTGCACAGGCACAAGTGATTCGTGTGACCGAAGACCGCGGTCTTTCGCGCGTCGGGGGTCATGATTCGTATAACTACGCTATCGAAGCAGATGCACAGAAGTTACGACAATTCCTCGAAGCAGCCGGCGGCGAGAACGCCACAGAATCCGCAACGGCACTCGTGACTCTCCTCAGCGGCATGAAGGGTGACATGCTCATCAACAGCGAAACATTCTTTGTCGATAAATTCCGCTGGGCATCTGGCGGTGGCGCAGACAGTTCTTCACTTTCTTTGGATATGACACTGACGGATCATAACAAGGCTCCTCCTGTGGTTCCTCCACAGGGCGCTGTGTCGTTCGATCTTTCGAAGGTTGCCCCTGTCGCTGTTCCACCAGCTTCGACTCCAACAACTGAAGAACCAGCCGGTGCATTCCCATTCTTCCCGTAAATCGTGGCCACTCCAGAAACTCCTAACGGCAAGGGATCAGTAGATGGCGTGACGCCACCTGCACCAAAAGCAGCACCTAAAGCGAAGGCAGCATCTCCTGCTAAATCTCCCGTAGAGCCCGTGGTACAGATGCAGAAGGCGAAGGCGATGGTGATTGTGACCTTTGGAAGTTTGTATTTCCTCTATGCCATCACGTGCGCGTTCTTCTTGGCCGTGCTCCCGACAACAGATGCCAACATGGCAGGTCTCGTGCCGATTGCCATGATGTTTGCCGGCATTGGAGGCATTGTATTCATTGTCATTGCGCTGTTCTTGCTCTCACGCATCATGAAGTCCGATGTCTCGGTAAAGTCCCGCCAATGGGGACTCATGCGCGTCGTCGCTGCGGTGATTCCGGGTTTGGCACTGAGTATCGCGACACCCATCATGATCATGCGCGAACCGGCACTGCCGATCGACATTGTGGATCCTGTGGCAGCAGAAGACTTCGTGGCGCCTGTGGCGGTGACATTTAGTACGGAGCGTGCAGCAGAGATTCTTAAGACACTGAACCTCAAAGCGCTCCAGTATCAGTGGGACACTGACGGAGACGGTACCGCGAACGACACCACCGTGTTGCCTACCACGACGGCAATTTACGAGAGGTCGGGCATTTACACTGTGTCTGTGGTAGTCACCCTCGAAGGCAACCAGCGCCGTAAGCTTACGCGCCGACTTGTGATTCCTCAGGCGGTCTTCTCGGTGAATCCGGTGAAGCCCATTGTGGAACGCCCGGTAAAATTCAGCGTTGCACATCTGCTCCCGGACGTAAAACAGCTCAAAGAAGTGCAGTGGGACTTTAGTCCCGAGGAAGGGGACGAAGAGACGACGACCACCCCCGACGCCGTGCACACGTACTACGCAAAAGGACGCATTGCCGTCACCGCGACAGTGCTCATGCAGAACAATACGCAGACGGTGTATCGCCGTACGATCAGTGTTGATGATCCGGCTCCACTTCCGTTTGCAGTTACGCTCGAAACAGAACCAAAGAAACTCGTTGGCCCGGCTCCTTTTGGTGCCATCTTCCGCATTGTCACAAATGAACCTCTTAAAGAAATCGGGTGGACATTTGGAGATGCTAAAGAAGAGCGAGGTGCAGATCTTCGTCGTGTTGCGAAGTCGTTTGATCAAGCCGGCGCATACCCGGTCACCGTGCGTGTGCGCAATGCCGCAGGACAACTTGCAGAGCTCAATACACTCGTGCGCGTGACAGAGCGGTTACAGATCAGTGACCTCATCTTTGAAGGTGAACCACTCATGCAGGCCAATTCGACCATCAAAGGCGAAGCACCACTTAACGTCCAGCTGACGCCAAAAACATCACTTCCGCTCATTCAATTTAGCTGGGAAGACCCCGAAGGCGACGCTGCGATTCAAGGCTCCACCATTTCGAAGGTGTACCGCACTCCCGGTACATACACGCTCACACTCATCGCCGAAAATCCCGAAGGCAAAGTCATGCGTCAGAATGTTTCGGTACAGGTGGATCCGCCTTCTGCGCAGCCGGTCATCACACTCAAACCCGAAGGCGGTACAGCTCCACTCACCGTTACGTTTGATGCGTCCCAGACGTACATCCCACCAGGACAGCAAATTGCAGGCTTCGAGTGGACCTTTGGAGACGAAGGCGCACAGGAAGATCCCGTTCTCGGTGCTGCCAGGGTCGAGCACACGTACAAGATGGCAGGGGAGTTCGTCGTCACCCTCCGTGTGGTGATGTCGGATGGCAAAGATTACAAAACAACGAAGACGATTGTCGTACGTCGTCCAACGCTTGGCGCTTGTATCCAGGCTAGCCGCACTACCGTGCAGGCGGGCAAAGGTGTCGCAT
>CAYRXE010000054.1:0-5201 GCA_964428205.1 uncultured Candidatus Peribacteria bacterium
ATGTCTTTGTAGGCAGAACCCGTGACCGAAATCACATCGGTGGAGCGGGCCTTCACAAAGGCGCTGGCACCCAAGAGTGCGCAGACAATGAAGCTGACACCAAGGACGATGGCAGCGGAGATTTTGGCGTCGAGGTTGGAGAGCATAGTGAATATGATTCTATAGACTCAGTCCTGAAACACAATTGTTAGGTTCGTAATCAATGCTCAATATCGAATACTACGCCCGACCTTGCTTGAATTGGTATTTTTTTGTCGGTCATGAATTCATAGTTAAATATTTGAATTTGGTTTTTGATTGTTGAATCAATCACTTTCTTAGTAATAATTTGATTCCCATAAACTTTGATTATTGCATATTTTTGGCCTTCTGTTTCAAAAATAGAAATATTGCCGAATAAGGTGTTAAATACACCTGTGCCCAAGCCTAGGACAAAGCAAAGGGCGACTGCGAAGAATGTGTAAGGGATAACAAGCACTAACTTATCAAGTTTTTCTGCGGCAGAGTGTGCTCTTGGGAATAAGTTAAAAATTACAGCAAATACGCCTAGGATAATTAAAAAAGGATCCTTACTTTTGTACCAAAAGAAACCTCCGAGAGTAAACAGAAACAGAATAAACCAACCCGAAAAAATTTTGTCAGATTTATCATTGAAATCTTTTTTGAAAGAAAAGATTAAGAAAGCAAAAATAAGAACAACGCATATTGCAATAAAAATTGTGTTTAGATTCACTTGAATAAAGGAAATTGGAACAGCGAAAAAAGTAAGCTGGCCAGCTTCATGCGCAAAACCACATATGTAACCAAGAAAACTCAAAAATCCAATTATGACTGCTTGGTCAGGTAGAATCCTTTGTCGGACGTTCTGCGACTTGGGCATAATGTCTTGGAGAAAAACTTGGTGGGCCGGGGGGGAGTTGAACCACCGACCGCAGGTTTATAAGTCCTGTGCTCTAACCAACTGAGCTACCGGCCCACAGGTCGAGTATAGCGCAAATAGCTGCCTTCAAACACTTCCTGCAGCCAGTTAGCGTCCGATACAGAGCCGAACGATGTCTACGACCAGTTGTATAAAAATTGCCGTTGCAGCAATTCCTGCTATCAAGTTGGCATGCTGTGTTGTCTTCGCAGCGCGCTCCTCCACATCGCTCAGTGCTTTTCTTTGTATCCCAGAAGTAACTAGTTGGATGGCGAGTGCTTGCCTCTCCAAGAACCAAGTTTCCGTCCTCCTCTCAAGCGAATTGAAGAGGTCGATTTCATCAGCTTCCAAAAACTTTGTCGCGGCACTTGTCAAATTTCCATTTTGATCCATCAACATAGACTTTGATCTTAGCAGATGAGGGTGAAACTTCTCACGCTTGAAGAAAATTCTCGCTCTACGTAGCCATTTTAGGGCGGTTAACCGGCTTTCTTTGGCACTCAAGCTTAGCAAGTGCTAATACGAAGCCTTCTATTTCCTTCTCACTCTGTATGTTCCTTGCATATCAATGCGAAGACTGCGGACACAACGAAGTAATCGATGTTGTGCCAGCGTCAGAAGTGATCGAGAGGGGTCGTCAGCCAACACCGCCACTCTGTCACAAATGCAGGAGTCCTAGACTCCGCTACAAATAAATAGGAAAACTAGGCAACTTCTTGGAGGCGAGGCTGGAGCTTCGCCTTTAGAAGAACCCAATAAACATCGCCACGAGTGCAATCCTGTAGATGCCAAAGCCTACAAAGCTTCTCTTCTTTACGTAGCTCAGGAGCCACTTGATGGCCAGGAGCGCCACAACGAACGAGACGGCGAAGCCAATGCCGAGGTTGAGGAAGTCTGCGTTGCTGAATGCCGATGCACTCTTGAGCAGGTCATACCCCGTTGCTGCGAGCATGGTGGGGATGGCGAGGAGGAAGGTGAACTCCACAATCACTGGGCGGCGCATCTTCATCAATAAGCCACCAACAATCGTCGCGCCACTGCGGGAGACTCCAGGAATAATGGAGATAGCTTGGACGAACCCAAGCGTGAACGCCTGGATGTACGTAATCTGTTCCAACTCTTGCACCGTTGCGCGCTCTTCTTTGTGCAGGAGATCCACAACAATCAAGATGATGCCGCCGACGAGGAGCGCCATGAGCATGAGGTACGTGTTCTCGAACAACACTTCTTTAATCAGCTTATGCAGTGCGAATCCAATGATGGCGGTTGGCACAAATGCGGCGAGGGTTTTGAGGAGCACGTCTGTACGTACGAGTAAGCGCTTACCGTAGAGCACCAGGACTGCGAGGATTGCACCCGATTGAATGACGATATCGAACGTTTTGAGTGCTTCTGTTTGCTCCAGCCCCAAGAGCTGCCCTGCGAGAATCAGGTGTGCAGTTGAAGAAATAGGCAGGAACTCCGTGATGCCCTCTACAATTCCGAGAATGATGGCTGCAAGTGGATTCATGGATTGAATGGAGAATGCAGAATGTAGAGTGAAGAATGAACGTTGCTCAGTACAGCGAATACGCGAATGAATTCTACATTCTTCATTCTACACTCTTCATTTTTTCAACAAAGGTTTTCGCCTCCGCTTTCGTCGTCACATCTTTCCTCACCTGCGCATCATGAAGCGCTTGGAGTATCTCCCCTACTTTGGCTCCGGGCCCGATTCCCAGAATCTCGATAATGTCGTTACCGGTGAGGAGAGGTTTCTCTGGTCGTGGATGACTGTCTAAGAAGGCGTGGTACTCGCGCACGATTGCTTCGTAAAAATCGAAACTACTTGGTTCTGTTCCTGCAGCATCGAGCCAGAAGACCTGGAGCAACTCTGCAAACCATGGATGGAAGAACCAATGCGCTTTACGTTCTTCGCTGAGCACCGGGACTTCGGCATTTGGATTATTCGGTTCCTTCGCAAACGTTCCCATCATCATGTGGTGTTTTACTAACCACGCAATTTTCTCCACGCGCTTCTTTGGCTGTCGCATGCGCGTGAGAATTTCCTCCGTGATCTCCGCGGACTTCGTTGCATGCTCATCAAAATGGATTCTCTCTTTTCTGCTGAATGTGACTGCTTTGCCAATATCATGGAACAGCCCAGCCAAGCGCACATCGGCGCCGTGCTCGGGGCGGAAGCTCTTGATCAGTTGCATGGTGTGGTCCCACACATCGCCCTCGTGATGATAATCGGCTGGTTGGGCTACACCCTTACAAACGTGCATTTCTGGCCAGATCTCTTTGAGTAATCCCAGCTCCCACAAATCCTCAAACGCACGATCAGGATGAGGCCCAGCGAGCATTTTTTCCAATTCCTGCATCACACGCTCACTCGAAAGATTCTCATTCACCATGAAGGCGAGCTCTTGAATGGCTCGGTAGGTCTCTGGTTCGTACTGTCCATCAAGTAGAGCACGAAAGCGCACTGCGCGGAACATGCGCAGTAAATCGTGACGAATGCGCGTCGCAGGTTCGCCAATGAACTTGATTAAGTTCTCCTCAAGATCCCCTTCACCTCCAAAGGGATCGTACAATTCTTGTGAGACCGGGTTGTAGTAGAGCGCGTTGATGGTGAAGTCGCGGCGCTTGCCATCTTGTTCACGCGTGCCGTAGATAATCGACTCTGGATGACGACCATCACTTACTTCGTCATCTTCGCGGAAGGTCGTGACTTCGAACGTATCTTTACCAAGACTCACGCGCATGCTGCCAAACGTGTGCTCACCGCCAGAAGATCTGCCAAACACTTTCGCAATCTCCTCTGGCTTTGCACTCGTGGCGATGTCGATGTCCTTGGGAATCTTTCCTTTCAACATATCGCGCACACCACCACCCACCCACCAGGTGTCGTAGCCTGCATCCTGCAGCTTTTCGGTCACTTCGTACGCATGGCGTCCGTAGTCGCTATCCAGAGTTTGCGCGATGATCTCGGGTTTGATCGGCATGACAAGCTTGTGGCTGTTAGCTTATAGCTTTTAGAAGTACTTCTCCATTGGCTAGAAGCCAAAAGCCAAAAGCTATAAGCTAATCACATGGAATTACGTTTCGCAGTCGCTGGCGCTCCCCTTACCACAAAAGCCCCGGGAGGCACGCTCAAAGGCCTCGAACGTGCCCATGAACTGGGCATCAAAGCGATGGAGTTGGAGTGGGTGCAGAGTGTTCCCAAAAACCCTGCGCACATGAAGTTGATTCGAGAGTTGAGTGAAAAACTCGACATCACACTCACGGTGCATGCACCGTACTACGTAAATTTGAACTCACCAGAAAAAGCCAAGCTCAACGCGAGTATCAAAAGAGTGTTAGATGCTTTGCAGATGAGTGAGCTCGCGGGAGTGCGATCAGTGTGTGTGCATCCGGCCTTTTACCTCGGCATGGAACCCGAAGTTGCGTACAAAAATGTGCATGCTGCTGTGGAGAGGATCATGGATCAGAAGAAAAAAATTTTTCCCAATACCAATCTCGCACTCGAGACCATGGGCAAGCCGACACAATTCGGCACGCTCGAAGAGTGTCTGCGCATTTGCAAAGATTTCGATCTCTACCCAACGGTGGATCCCGCACACATGCATGCGCGCACCAACGGCAAGATCAACTCGTACGAAGAATGGGACGAGATGTTCGACATGTACGTGAAGTACCTCGGCAAAAAATCTCTCGATCATGTGCACATGCACTTTTCTGGCATTGCCTACACCGAGAAAGGTGAAAAACATCATGTGCCGCTGATCGAAAGTGATGCGAAGTGGAAAGATTTCCTCAAAGTGCTCAAAGATCGCAAGATCGGTGGAACGGTTGTGTGCGAATCTCCACTCCTGGAGCGCGATACCATCCTGATGCAGAAGACGTTTGCGGCGCTCAAGTAAGCCAAAAATTCATATCCACCTGACAAAACATTGGTGTGCGCTTGCAACCGAGCGTATTCCTTGATGCATGCGAGAGTTGTCCCCCGAACTCACCGCGACCGATACTCCAGAAGTATCTCGTGGTCCTTCTGTCGTATCACGTTTAGGGCCGGCAATGCGTCTCGCGATGATGTCTCTTGTGCTTTCGGGCGAACCAGCAGATGCACAAGCGCCAACGAAGAATCCTTTTGTGCCAGTTGATGGCGCAGCGAAAGTCACAGTCGTCGAAGAGAAACTCTCGTCACAAGCAGAAGACGTGTTTCTGCAGTGGAAGGGAAATCAGTATCTTCCTCTGTTACGGCATCCCGAGAAGGCAGCCATTGTGAAGCACATATGCA
>CAYRXE010000055.1:0-4402 GCA_964428205.1 uncultured Candidatus Peribacteria bacterium
CCATCTTCATGTCGTCTTCATCCATATCCATCATGCCACCCATCATGCCTCCCTGTCCTTTCTCCATGTTCATCATCTTCATACCTGCGCCACCGCGCATACCACCGTCTGACCACACCGATCCTTTTGCGCCAATGGTGAGAAGACAAACGACAGCACCTCCGAGAAGGAGCCACAGAGCAAAACTTTTGAGTTTGTCGGCAGGCAACGTTTTGATTGCCCAGCCAATAAAGAGCGCGCTACCAATCAAGAACGCAAAGACTGCGAGAATATGAATGCTCCAAAGAGCGGCGAATCCCATATCGAAGCCGGTGGTGTTCATCGAGTGCATCATATACATAAAAGGGAAAGTAAAATCATCGACCAGAAAGGCCGATGGTACGGATGAGCTCCGTAATAAAACCGTGGTAATCCTTCTCCTTCTTCATCTTTTCCTTCGCACATGTATGCAAATGACTCTCGAGTACCTGTCCTTGTATATGCTTAATGTGACCCTGCATTGCCAAAAGATTCTCGAGCACATGTGGACAGTACTCACTGTCTTCAATCATGGCCCGCACTTTCTTGGTGAGTCCCTCCAAGCGCTTGATGCCTTCCAAGGACTTCTTTTTGTAGTCTGCTCTCATGATAGTAGGGGTAGGGGGTAGGGGTACCTTACACCTTGATGGACAGGAGTCAATACATCAACGTTAAAAACCGCAGGAAGTCGTACTCCGCTACGCACGAGTGTGTTATGGTGATACTCCAAGAAGTATATGAACATGTTCAAGCCAACCAAGGCTACGACCGTAAAAGAGTACTTGGATGCTCTGCCACCCGAGCGAAAAGAAGAGATGATGAATGTTCACAAGTTGATTCAGAAGACTGTGCCAAAACTCAAACCGCATTTTGCGTACAACATGCTGGGCTACGGTTCGTTCCCTTATCTCAATTATAAAAAAGAAAAAATTGAGTGGCCCGTGATCGCACTCGCGAGTCAAAAGCAGTACATCAGTGTGTATGTGTGTGCAGTTGTGGATGGAAAGTACATCGCAGAGACACACGAGAAGGAACTTGGAAAAGTGAGCGTGGGTAAGAGCTGCATTCGCTTTAAAACATTGGAAGATGTGGATCTCCCTGCACTTAAAAAAGTTCTTCTGCTCGCGGCGAAAAATCCAGGATTGACCGGTGTGGGCGCGAGCAAGAAATGAGATTTATTTGATCAAATTTTTTATTCATATTAGATTAATAATCAATACATTTTTATTGTAATTCGATAAATACCGTGGTTCACTCTGTGCACCTACTTACATATCCCTATGAATACTGCACCCATCAAACGCTCGTCTACATTGTTCTTACAGGCAGTCATTGCGCTCATGGGCATCGGCGCTCTCGCACTCCTTCTTTGGGAGCCGCATGTTGAAGGCGTGAATGCACATGCCACAACGCTCTGGGAAATATACTTCGACGATCCATTCTTGGCACTGGTCTATGCAGGTTCCATTCCCTTCTTCATTGCTCTGTATCAAGCATGCAAAGTACTGGGGTACGCCCATCAACATAAAATTTTTACCGAGGCAGCAGTGAAAGCGCTGAGGACAATTAAATACTGCGCCATGGCCATCATTGGTTTTGTGGCGATTGAGGAATTCTTCATCATGTTGAACCATGGCAATGATGACGCTGCAGGAGCAGTGATGATGGGGGTCGTCATTACCTTTTGCTCAATGGTGATTGCCGTTGCCGCTGCAGTGTTTGAACGAATTTTGCAGAGTGCCGTAGAAATGAAGTCCGAAAATGAATTAACCATCTAACCCAAACTCCATGCCTATCCGCATCAACCTCGATGTACTGCTGGCCAAGCGCAAAATGAGTGTCACGGAGCTCTCGGAAAAAGTTGGCATCACCATGGCCAATATTTCCATTCTCAAGAACGAAAAGGCGAAGGCCATTCGCTTCCCTACCCTCGAAGCCATTTGTAAGGCACTGGATTGCCAGCCGGGAGATGTGTTGGCCTACGAAAAATAAATGGAGAACTGCTGTTACCTTTTAATCTCTCGTGCGTAAGATAGGCATATGAAAAAGCTCCTCCTCTACATTCCTCTCGCGCTCATCGTGCTCATTGGCGGCTTCTATGCCCTCAATGCGTACATCTACGCCCAAAAGCAAAGCGACGGCACCGATATCGTTGCTTACCGCGGCACACTCGAAGGCGAAGTCGTGTGTTTACCACATGCCAATACCGAAGGTCCGCAGACGATGGAATGTGCCTATGGGCTCAAAACAGATGTGGGAGAACACTACGCCCTGGATTTGAGCGCATACTCCGAGATGGCACCTGGCATGGAAGTTGGGGATCGTATTTCGGCCGCCGGTTTGATCACGCCCATCGAATTACTCAGTTCGGATCAGTGGCAAAAATATGACATCGAGGGGATCTTCTCGGTCACAGATTCGGTGAAGAAACTCTAAGCACCATCACGAGCGAGCGATCTATATCTTCTTCAGTATGCCTTTTCTCTTCACGATATTTTTGTAGTCCCACTGAATATCCCTGGATTTCTTGAGCCAGCGTTTTAGCTCTCGCGTATCGATATCATTAGCATTCGTATACAAGATAGAAGCGTCCTTAAATTTTCCACTTCCTGGAATGAGCGCTTCTTCTGTAAAACCCACACCACTCCAAAACAGGAGCCTCACTCCATCTTTGAGTTTGCTATAACCAACAATGGGATTCCCTTCGAGAAACCACACAGGATGCCTGTGCCAGATTTTGTACTCTGCTTCCGGCAGATGCAGGAGGATTTCCTTGGCGAGCACGTCGCAAATCTTTTTGTCTGTAGCGGAGAGCGCCTTGTGATACGTCTGAATTTCTTTGTGCATGTGTGGATTGTACATAAAAATGGCTCGACGTGGTTCACGCTGTTCGAACATTTGACAATCCAGATGCAATAGGAGTGTTTTCTTGTAGGAAATAATTGTTGGGTGCATTTTCTCTGCTACGGTCATTGCATATGATCACCGTGATTATCCCCACTCTCAACGAGGAGAGGACCGTTCGTGGTGTCGTTGAATACGCTCTGCGATCTCCGCATGTGACAGAGGTTATTGTCGTAGACGACAAATCTTTAGATAAAACTGTCAGCATTGCGAAAGAGGCAGGTGCCAAGATAATCACCAGTACAAAGCTAGGCAAAGGGACATCTATGAGAGACGGTTTGCTGGTGGCACAGAATGATATTGTGGCTTTTCTTGATGCCGATATTGATCAGTATGACGAGCAAGCTATTCCCAGTCTTACCAATCCCCTTCTGCGCAATGAAGCAGATTTTGTAAAAGCAACCTTTGAACGGGACGCTGGAAGGGTCACTGAATTAGTAGCAAAACCCCTGCTCACACTTTTGATCCCGGCTTTGCGACATTTTTCTCAGCCGCTCAGTGGCATGATTGCGGCACGTACTTCACTACTGAAGCAGCTCACTTTTGAAAATGATTACGGTGTCGACATTGGATTGCTTATTGATGCTCACTTGCAACATGCTCGGATTGTCGAAGTATCCATAGGATCTATCGCTCATAAATCCAAAACATGGTCCGAGCTGTCCCCCATGGCACGCGAAGTGGCGAGGGCAATTCTCAAGAGATCGAGCCGTCTTGCCACAACCTTAGGAGCTTTGGAAACCATTCAAATTGTGCGAGATCAAATGGATCTCGCCATTAAAGAAAGTATGAGTCACTTAAAAAAAGTGGCTATTTTCGATATGGACAACACTCTGCTGCGTGGACGCTTTATAGATTGCTGCGCAGAAAAATTTGGTTTTACTGATCAACTGGAAGCAATTCGCTCTCAAGAACAGAATGATATTGTTCGCACAAAGAAAATCGCGCAGCTGCTTAAAGGAAAGACTATTGCCGAGATGATTGCTATTATCGAATCCATTCCGCTCACAGAAGAAGTAACCGAAACAATCGGCAGTCTTAAAAAGAGAGGCTATCTCACAGGCATCATTACCGATAGCTACGATGTTGTGGCTCTACACGTACAACATGCGATCGGAGCAGACTTTAGCATTGGTAATGAGCTGGAATTTTCAAGTAGCGTTGCAACGGGGGAAGTAAAAAT
Source organism: uncultured Candidatus Peribacteria bacterium (assembly GCA_964428205.1). Classification (GTDB taxonomy): domain Bacteria; phylum Patescibacteriota; class Gracilibacteria; order Peribacterales; family Peribacteraceae; genus CAYRXE01. The sequence goes on from CAYRXE010000055.1 coordinate 4,106, forward strand.
TCCCTCCTTCCTCATGCATACAGAGCGCAGCTTATGTCCGCACGATTTTTGCAAAGCAAATGCCATGCTGGACATTGTCCAGCGACAAGGCACGGATTTAGGAAACGTTATTGCGGTAGGAGACAGCTTTAATGATATTTGTATGGTCAAGTTCGCAGGTATTGGCATCTCATTCTGTTCACAAGATCAAGTGCTGAATTCCGTGGCAAATATGATTGTGCGCAAACCATCATTCCGAGCAGTACTAAAGGTTGCGCGGTAGCACCATTTGTTGGTGATCTCATACAAAAATGGCTC
>CAYRXE010000056.1:0-4359 GCA_964428205.1 uncultured Candidatus Peribacteria bacterium
CTGCGGTGATCGGCAACAACATCGGCAGCCGTGCAGCAAAGGCAACACTCGACGTCATTGGCACTATTTCCGGTACCACTCTCTACGCCTCCACAAACATCCGCTCTTCTGGCTCTGTATTCTTGGAAGGAACCATCTCCGGTGCCACCATCCGTGGATTTGGTCTCAATACTGACTGTGACACCGCTGCAACATCTAAGCTTCTCTGGGACACCACCACGGGTCGCTTCTCCTGTGGCACAGATCAGAACTCCGGCGTGTTCGGCTCCGGAAACGTCCTCACCATTGGCGACAACCGCTACGTAAAGAAAGCAGGGGACACGATGACGGGCACACTCGTTGTGCAGAACGGCAACACACACTCTGCTACCACAACGCCTCTCCTCAACGTTCGCGGAACCATGTCGGGTCGCAGCTTGTACATCACGGGCACCGGCTCTACGGCCTTGCTCATGACCAACATTACGACGGGAAGAGTTGGAATCGGAACATCCGCCCCTAAGGCTACGCTTGATGTCGTCGGCACGATCTCCGGTTCGTCTCTCGTTGTATCCGGCCCTGCTGCCATCACGGGAACCCTTACTCTTGGAAGGGGAGCTACGGCGAAGCCCGGAGTCTTGCGTCTGTTTGCGACTGGTGGAGGAAACTACACAAGCATCTCGGGTGCCGGTTCCACGCGCACGGAAGTGGATCTCACGGGAGCATCATCTGCAATCTGGAACTGGTCTACGGACTACACAGCGGGAGGTGGGGCAGGTATTGGTATCGGTACTACGGCTCCTAAAGCAGCACTTGATGTTGTTGGGTCCATCTCCGGTTCCACACTCGTGTTGAACGGTAGTGGCTCTGTGAACATGACGCGCACCACTTCTTCTGGTTTCACGGTAAACGGTGTAGCAGGTCAGATGGCTCCCTATGCTGCGTTCCGTAACAGTGCAGGCTTCACGAAGTTGCAGGTGAACAGAAGCGGATACATTCAGTCGATTTCCGGTGTCACGGTGGTCAGCAGGCCGAGCATGGGTTCCTTTGGTGGCGACTTCACCTTCACCATCAAGCGTGATGGAACGAATAACCAAGGCAACGGAGCATTCCTTAAGTTCACCGACAACGAAACGAATGCCTACATCAAATGGATTGCTAACGGTTCGACCCAAGGCGTGCTCGACTTGGAATTCTGGAACGCAAACGGAAAGGTCATGTCGCTCGCAAACGCTGGAGGCACATACCTGTACAACCCGGTCCAAAACAGCCAAGACATCGCCATCCTCAAAGCTCCGTCACAAACACTCTATCCAGGTGGTGGCACATGGGAGACACAATCCGTATTCAAATTTGATCCGATGACGTTTGCGGGCACCTCTCCGTTGACGGTCACGCGAGCCATTCAGTTGTACATCCGCAGTGCTCCGATCCGCGGTGGCAACATGACGTTCGATAAGAGTACAGCTGCTCAGTTCGATACTGGTGGTGCGAACTACAGAGGTGTCATCGTCCGCGGCGGCAACAGCCAGAGCGGTGCTCTCATGGAGTTCACCAACACAGGACACACCATCCTCTCCGCCTTCACAGCTTCTGGTTATCTTGCTCTCGGAGGTCAAAACGTGAAGAAGACCTTGGTTCTCGAAGCCTACGGAACCATGTCTGGCGCAAGGCTCACGATCTCCGGTGGTATTTCAGCATCCGGTGCCGTGATGCTCGAAGGCAGTCTCTCCGGTGCCACCATTCGCGGCTTCGGTCTCAACACTGACTGTGACACTGCTTCTACAAGCAAGCTCCTCTGGGATGCCACAACCGGTCGCTTCTCCTGTGGAACAGACACATCTGGTGGAGCAGGTACGTTCAGCTCTGGAAACGTCCTTACCATCGGTGACAACCGCTACGTAAACACGAGCGGCGACACGATGACGGGCACGCTCGTGATCCAGAACGGCAACACGCACTCTGCCACGAACACGCCTCTCCTCAACGTCCGCGGAACAATGTCCGGCGCCGCACTCAGGATCACAGGCTTCATTTCCGCTTCAGGATCCGTGATGCTCGAAGGCTCCCTCAGTGGTGCCACCATCAACGGATTCGGACTCGGCAATGATTGTGATGGTTCCGCTAACAAGATCACATGGGATGTGACCACCCAGCGCTTTAAGTGTGAGTCTGACCAAACAGGTGCAGGCACCATGACGTACGCTGCAGCCGAAGGCATGTTCGTGAACCAGGGTGGCGACACCATGACGGGTGCGCTCGTGATCCAGCGTGGCAACACGGCAGGTAACGTTGCCACTCCAATCCTCAACGTTCGCGGAGCCATGTCCGGTAAGACGCTCTACCTCACTGGTTCCGGTTCTAAGGCAAGCGCTCTTATGATCGGCAAGACTGGCACGGGATACGCCATGGCACTCTCCGGATCCGTGATTCGCCAGAACGCCTACGGCACGCCGAAGATGATGACGGGTCTCACCATGGGTCCCGGTGCCGTGACCTCCATTGCCGTTGATCGCCAGTACGCTTTCGTCGGTCGTAACTCTGCCGGCGGCAACGAATTCCGCGTCATCGACATCACGAACCCCAATGCTCCACGCACGATCGGAGGATTGGAACTCGGTGTGAACATCAACGATGTGAAGGTGCAGGGTCGTTACGCATATCTCTCACTCGCATCTGCTTTCCAGGGTAGCACCTTCATCATTGTGGATATCGGTATCCCTGCTTCTCCAACGGTCGTTGGTGGGTACGCTTCCTCGACGGCAATCAGGAAGTCCTTCATCACTGGTAAGTACGCATACGTCGGAAACATCTCCGGAACAGATGGCTTGTGGACGCTCGACATCAGCAATCCTCGCAAAGTCGTTCGTATCGATTCCTGTACGTCCACAGACGCCTACTACGACCTCTTCGTTCGCGGATCCAGGCTCTACTATCCAGGTCCAGATAACCTCCTGTACTCGCAGGATATTTCGAACCCTGCCGCTGCATGTCGTTCGAACTTTGGTGCGAGCTCGTACGATCCCGAGGCGATTGCCGTTGTGGGTAACTATGCGTTCTCCCTTGCCGATGCGACGGGTTCCGTTCCTATCACAGGTGCCATCACGTCGTACCAAATTAGTAACACGGCTTCGACGCAAACACTTTCACTCGTCACGACTCCCGGTGTTACTACCAGCAGTGCCTTGTCCTTCGCTATTGCCGGTCGCTATGCATACATCGGTGTGAGGATGGACGATTCTCCGGAAAGCATGCGCATCGTCGATATCAGTAACCCGCTTTCCATGCGCAGCGTGGGTACCTACGCAGTGGCGACAAACGTCGGTATCTCTGCTATTGCGATCTCGGGTAAGTACGCATTCGTTGGAACCGAAGCCACATCCGGTCTTAACTTCCGCGTCTTGGACCTCGCGGGTATCGACGCTCCCACAGCAAGTATTGGTCGTTTGAACGCTATGGAAGTGCTCACCGATGGTGATCTGCGCGTTGGTCAGAACGTGACCATTGGTGATGGTGTGCAGGTGGGTCGCGGTGGAATCCTGAGCCAGGGTGCAGTCTCCATCATTGCAAACGGTACGGGTTCTTCCATCGCCGCCTTCGATGTGCGCAGCGGATCCGGCTCACCGCTCTTCCGTGTTATGAGCAATGGTGCCACATATATCTCGGGTACAGGATCACAGCCATTGTTCGCTGCTCTCACAGGTTCCGGTTTTGGACAGATTGGTCTCGGTACTACGAAGCCGCTCACAACCATGGACATCCGCGGTAACCTTGCCATCTTCCGCAACAACACCGGTGCCTCCTTGACCCTCAGCAGGACGAACGTGAACTTCCTGAGTCAGGTGAGTGGCCCGGATGCGGTTGCCGGTCTCTTCTTCGCTTCTGGTGACGATGGTCATGGAGTGAAACTCAAGTTTGTGAAGAACCACAGTAACTGTACGGGTGTCTGTGGTAGTGCAGCCAATAACGACGAATTCGCAACCCTCTCCTTTGGAGAATCTCCAACGGTTTCTGTGGCAAGCATGAAGGTGAGCGTGGATGGAACGAAGGACATTTTTGCACCGGCAAAGATCCAGTTCTTCACACGTAACAGTGGTGCATTCGACACACTCGATGAGCGCATGCGCATTGGGGCCAATGGTAACGTGATGGTTGGTAGCGGTGCTGCCAAGACGAAGCTCGAAGTGCAGGGAACCATCTCTGGCGTTGCACTCTACATCGCAGGTTTGAACGCAGCAGGTTGTGACGTGAAATCTACAAACGGAGTGCTCTCCTGTGGCACCGATGCAACGGGCGGCTCCGGTTCCTTTGGCTCCGGCAATGTGCTCACCATCGGTGATGCTCGCTACCTCCTGCGTTCCGGTGGAACAATGACTGGTG
>CAYRXE010000057.1:0-4237 GCA_964428205.1 uncultured Candidatus Peribacteria bacterium
TGGTCTCGAAGTAGCCATACTTCTCTCCCCACTGCCTCCAGCAGCCTGCCAAGCGACGCACCACCTGCTTCACGCTCCTTTCTGGGCCGGTGAGGATGTCGCCCTTCTCGTCGCGCAGCACATTGCCCTTTGCGTCGTACTGAGGAACACCTGCCTTGCGAAAGTACTTACTGACGACGATATCGGTTGCGACCTGGCTCCAATCCGAAGGGATTTCGGCGTCCTGCATTTCGAAAACCACCGAGCCATCGGTGTTCACAATGCGGCTCGTGCGCTTCTCGTAGCGGACCATCTCCATAGGATCACTTCCCGGAGTCGTAAACACCCTGCGGATGCTCAGTCCCTTCCCTAATCCCGACGTGTGAGCCGACAACGAAGCGGCATCGGAAACAGAGGGGATGGAACCAGAAGAGGCGAGCGGGCTCATAAACGGGGGAAGTGAAGAAAACACAACATATCGACATTAAGATGCGACAACGACACAAGATATTGATTCACCGAGAGAGGGTCAAGAAATGGCTCAGCCAAAAAGTAGAGTAGTGTGACACGGCTTCCACTCAACGAAAAGTCCTTCATCTCGACTGCATACAAAGAGTGATCGCGACACAGAGCTCTCCTCATCGCAAAGCTATTTTCGTGTGTAGTCGGTGTGACATTTCCATCGTCGACAGTGACATCTGCTACTCTCCGAGCTCATGCACATCTTGATCCTCGTCGCCGGCACCAATCACCCCAGTAACTCAGAGGTCCTTGCACGCGCATTCATAGACGGTATTGGTGAGTTTGCTCCTACGAGCACCACGAATATCCTGCGTTTAGATAAGCTCAAGATCGACCACTTTACGATTGAGCACTACGACGCAGCCACAGACCAAGGTGCGGACTTCAACTTGATCAAGGATGAGATTCTCAAAGCAGACGGTGTCGTCATCTCCTCCCCTGTGTGGAACTTTGGTGTACCTGCACACTTGAAGAACCTTATCGATCGCATTGGAGCATTCGCCCTGGATGAGACGCACTCGGTTGGACAGTTAAAAGGGAAGCCGTTCTTCCTTATGTACACCGGAGGCGTACCCAACGCAGGCTGGCCACTTACCAAGCGCACCACGAGCTTTATGGACTTTGGTTTGCAGTACTTTGGCGCGTGCGTTGTGGGACACCACTACGAGGGCCGTGCTACGGCAGGACGCGGAGTCTTTAAAGAAGTTGTCTCCAGCCGCCCGGAGTCCCTCAAGGCTGCAAAAGAGAAGGGCAAGAAGTTCGCCGAGATCGTGGAGGTCTACGCTACGGAAGGAACGCTTCCTCTAAAGGAAACCATCACCAATTGGATCTTCCAGATGGGTGGCAAGATCAAAAAGAAGATTGGGCTGTAATTGTCATACATAACTTTCGTTGTATGATTGTAGTAATGGCACGTCGCCAGAGTTTGACCACCTAAGAGGTCAGAATCTGGATGTTCCAGGTTCTGCACTTTTACACCACAGGAGTCTGTCATGAAGTATGTCCCTAGTCCGTATCTCTTCATAGGCAATCGGAGTCTGAACGGTGTTCAGACAAAGATACATGTGATTGGCCATCCCAAAGACTCTGATCTCATTTGCTTCGATGTGGACCAGGCATGCAAATTTGCCGAAAACATAGCCGGTCCATCCGACTGTCAATTTGGCTTCATCATCGTTCACCGACAAGGCAAAAATGTGGGCGTGACAAGTGGCCGATGGGGCCTCGATGATGCTTTGCAAATCGAAGACGCATATGCAAATGACGAAGAGCATGAAGAAATGCAGGTTAACTACGATGGAGTCAAATTCCTGGAGACTAACGAGGGCAAAATCTTTGCAATGGAAAACATTGCATGGATTGAAAACATGATGGGCAAACGGAAAAACTCGCGGGCGTATCTCAAGCGGAAAATGCCCGGCACAATTGTGTAGAACCGCGCAGCTTCGGCTGCTTCAAGCGCCCCTCTCTGAGGGGCTGCTTTGCTATGCGCCCATAAGTGTCACCTCCTCATCCACCACTCCAGCATTTTTGAAAATGTCCCACGTCCTCTGCCCTCCTTCTATGAGCAGACTCGTGAGTCCCGTGTAACTCTCGACCGGAGCGATCAAGACTTTCCACAATTCCGGAAGATCAAACACTCCATCGGCTCCCACTGGCACGGCGAACACTCGCACACCGCGATCTTTAAGTGCAGATACTGTCTCGGATTTCTCAGACTCCGGCGAAACAATGACGATGGTCCTGTGCTTCTGATCATCGGTAACCACATGTGCATCCAGTGGCATTTTTCCGTTTGTATCCAATACTATTCGATATGGATTAAGCCCTTCTTGTGAATATAAAGTCTGACTCAATCTTGTATTCAATTGAGGGTTATCTCGCAGGACGGTATTGATACCTACAACGATTCCATCGACTTCGGACCGGAGATTCGTATGCGACCACGCATTCTGTTCTTCACTCGTGATGTTCATAGGTGTGCCATCCGCATTCGCAATGCGGCCATCGGGTGTCCTCGCGCTCTTGAGCACAATCCAAGGCCTCTGCTTTGTGCGTACAGTCACAAATCCTCTGCAGAGTCTTTCATTTACTGCACGATCCACCGGTCCAATCACGCTCACTCCTGCTGTACGCAGAAGTTCATTCCCCTGCCCTGCGACGCGAACGTCTGGATCTTGCATGCCGTACACCACATGCGTAACCCCTCGATCGATAATGATATCTGTGCATGGAGGCTGTTTACCATGGTGGCAACAAGTTTCGAGGCTTGTGTAGAGGACATCTGTTGATTCAATTTGTTGATCAAACTTTTGCAATAGCATTCGCTCTGCGTGCAAATTGCCATATGACTCATGGTATCCTTCTGCAATCACCTGATTGTTACGTACAAGCACTGCACCCACGAGCGCACCATTGCCCACTTTTCCTCGCCCAAGAAGAGCAAGTTCGCGGCAGCGCTGCATGTAGAAGCTATGGTCCATGGAATGCATTGTACCGTGTTACTTCTTATCTAAGTACTTTTGTAGCAGTGTTGCTGGCTTTGTTTCGCTGGATACCTCATGTGCCTTTTGCTCTTTCTGTTGAGGTTTTTCTTGATCAACTTTTTTGATCATACGATGATGCCTATTCACATGCAGATAATCGCGCAATCCACCACTCCCGTTCTCTATCACTCGAGCAACCCTCGTGACGGTTGTGGTACTCGCACCCGTGCTGGCAGCCACCTGGCGGTAGCTGAGTCCTTTGGCGAGTTGCTTGGCCACCTCAAGGCGCTCAGACCATGCCTGGAGCTCGCTGAGTGCCCCTATATCGCGCAGCATGTTCGCCATAGAGTCTGCATTCTTGGGGCTCAGTAATGCCTGGCAAAGGGCCTGGAACCAGGGTTCCTTGCGGAACGAGTCATCGGTGAAGCGCTTCTTGGTTGGCATAGGGGAACATACTAGTTTCTGATTCGTTTGTGTCAACGTAGTAACACGGTAGTACACAGAAGTTATACAAAAAAAGCGCCGATCCAAGTGGATCAGCGCGATTTGTTCCCGTGGGAACGCGAGTGTCGTTATGCAGCCATGATGTTGGCGCCGACGATACTCAGGGCTTTGCGCTCTTCTTGTTCCGAACAGACCTTAAAATCATTCATCAAGCCCGCCATTTCTAACGTGAGGGCAATAGAGGGGTGTAAACAGCAAAAGCCGATGCTCGTGCCGCTACCACTGATCGAACTGAGCATGGTTCGCAACTCAATGAACTTCAGGACCACCTTGAGAGCGATAAAGTCGACTCCCTTGCAGCAGAGAATAAATCTCCGCCGATGGTTGAGGACAATATCGTCATGGAGTTCCTTACAAATTGCATCTGCATCACGTTCCATTAACTTGGAATGGTTGAACACTACGAACGCAGTGCCTCCATTCTCCTTCACTCGAGCATGTTGGCTCATTTGGAGCCCTCCTTTTGAAGAAGTGATTTCAAAGACCGGATTACTTTCCGGTACACAAAACTTGCGGGTAGCCTAGTGATTTCTCCTCTCATGACAAGCGTTTTATACACCAAGACAAGCGATGTGAATCACATCGCCTGTCAGGCTTTAAATTCTGGTATGGGATTTAGCGCTTTGGAGCGACACCACCGCGAGCTGCGATGATTTCGTCTGCCTTGTTGCGTGGCACTTCTGCGTAGTGACTTGGTTCCATGGAGTAGCTCGCACGACCCTGAGTCATGGAGCGCATGTCGGTTG
>CAYRXE010000058.1:0-4110 GCA_964428205.1 uncultured Candidatus Peribacteria bacterium
AACGGGATTTTCATACAATGTTAGGAACGAAAAGGCGGAGTAGAAAGTAGCTTTTTTAAAATGGAAGCGAGCGTCGATTGATCCTTCGAAGACAAGTGACCGAAGACCGTGCGTGCGGCGTTGCGGTGTGCCTGCTGCATGCTCTTGAGGAGGGACTGACCCTTCTCCGTGAGACGAAGACGCACCAACTTGCGGTTCCTTGCATCCCGTACGCGCTTGATCCAGCCCATACGCGCAAGTCGGGAGGCGAAGACGGTAGCCGAGGGACTCGTGACCTTCAAATGTTTTGCGAGTTCTTTCATCGTCATTCCCGGGTTCTGGGAGATGAGAAACACCGCATGAATTTGCAGGGGATTCATCTTTTCTTTGTCCTTGAGCACGTGCAAGAGCGCGGTGCGCATGACGCGTCCAAGTTCGAACGAGGCATCGATGATGAGGTCCAGAGAATCGCGTGTCATGACCGTAAAATGAATCAAATGATTAGAATATCTAATTATACAGAACACGACAAAAACGATCAAGAGTAAATCCCCTCTTTTTCGCCCTATTTCTTGGCGAATTCTGTGAGCGCTTGTCGTACCGCTTCCTCAACGGGTGGCATGGCAATTCCTTTAGATTCGAGCTTTTTGATGCTGATTTTGCAGTTGCTGCGTCCGGCCTTGGCGACCGTTCCCATCTGCTCGGGAGCGAGCCTCTCGAACGTGTGATTCGGATCCACAATCTCCTTGTACATGGTCATGATCGTGTACGGAGAAATCGTTCCCGGATTCACGACGTTGAAGGTACCGGTCTCGCGCTTTTCAATCAGCTTCACAGCAGCATCTAACAGATGTGGTACGTACGTGATGGAGTTCTCGGCATCGAGAACTTTGGTGTACTTGCTCAGTTTCGTCAGAAGATTGCGAGCTTCATGTGTTCCATCGAACGGCATACGGAGCCTCAGCTGCAATACAGGGAATTCCTGGAGCACGCTGTCGATCCATCCTTTGGATCTGCTGTAAAAACTTCCAAAGTAGTTTGGTGGATCTTCTTCAGTAAAGCCTTCTCCTCCTTTATCACCTTCGTACACGCATCCGGAACCCAGGTGTACCCAGTAGATGTTCCTCTTACCACACTCTTCTAAAAGAACGAGTGGACCGTACACGTTACTGCGCACGACCTCAGCCTTATGGTCTTCGCACCAGTCGACGTTGGGGACGCCGGTCTTACCCGCACAGTTAATCACCACGTCTGGCTTTTCGCTGTCCAAGCACTCCCCTACTGCTTTGGGATCGGCAATATCGACCGCTGGGCACACCGCATCGGGATACGCTTTGCGGAAGTACCCTCCCATGTAGCCTTTGGAACCGAAGATCAGAGTTTTCATGTCCACACCATAACAAGCACAGGTGCTCTTGTAAAAAAATTGACTGCGTTCATGCAGGGCCTAGCATCGCAAAACTGCTCTTTACCTTTGTGGAGACTGACATGTGGATTGCAAGAACTGCCCAAGAGCACGGCCTCACGGCTTTGGTGCTCCTGATCATCAGCGGACTCGCATTCCTGGATTTGATCCGGCTGCGAAGAAAATATGACTGGAGCGAATTGCTCTACAATCAGCCATTGCGATTGCATGCCATTGCAGCATTCGTGTTTGCGTGCACATTCCTGCTCTTCGGAGTGGTGAGCTTGCTCCGCATGTGCAGTCTCATGCTCAGGGATTGAGTAATGGCAGAGTCTTCGGATTCTGCCTTTTTAATGCCATCTTGCTTTACGAGGCGTGATAGAATGCAGAACTTCTTTGTCACCATCGCAGCATCCTATTCAGCTTTTTTCTCTCGTGGAGAAAGAGGCTGAGATGGGATCACTACTAATAGAAAGGAGCTGTCATGATCCTCAAATGCCAACCAACGAGAAGCCGCAAGGGCGAGGAATACTCATGGGTAGATAAGGAAAAAGGAAAGCAAATAGAAATCCCCGATGGGTATGTCGTGACCGGAGTCGAGATAACATGTCCACGCAAACTCAGCACAGTTTGCCCGACAGCAACTGTACTGATGGAACGCGAAGGACATAAACCGCTCAATCTTACGTTACGATTCGACGAGCTCTCATACCTGCCCACAGGTATGAAAATTTCATTAGCACACTGATCCTGTGCATCAAGGGAGCTGCAAAGCTCCCTTTTGACGTGCCATTTTCGCCTAGCTCTAGCCCCGTCCCTAATCCTATACTGTCGACCATGCCCCGCCCACGGAGAAAGGTGAAACGATCGGCTACGCGCAGAAGGAAGAAGGCTCCTGCTATTCAACTGCAGGACTCCACGCGTTCGGCCATCAGCGGAACGGTGCAAGTGTGTTTGTCGGTGCTTCTCTTTTTAGCGTTACAAAAGCAGGCAGGAGTCGTAGGTGATGCCGTGCAGCAAATCCTCACGTTCTTCTTTGGTAAGTACGGCATGATCTTCCCGTTCTTCCTCTTACTCTCCGGTTTCATGCAGCTCGCTGCGTGGAGTAAGAAGATCGAAACCAAGCGCTCCGCAGGACTGCTCCTCTGCTTACTCGCATTCTTGGGACTGATGCACATTGGTGCGCCACTCGAAAAAATTGGGGAAAGCCGCGACGAACTCGCCGGAGCAATCGGCTTCATGGTCAGTCTCCCCTTCCTTATGTATTTCAGCAGGGTGGTGGGATATGTGGCTCTGAGTGCGATGTTCCTCATTGGCGTGCTGATCGCATTTGAGCCAAACGTGGCCTTCTGGTTCCAGCAAGTGCTCGATCAGCTTGTTCCCGCACGCAAGATTGCTCGTAAGCGCAAACTTAAAGCTCGCGGAATCGAAGAAGTCACCGTGGAAGATGATGACGAGGAAGAAGAGGAAGATGACGAGGAAGAAGAAGATCTTGTCGAAGAAGGTGACGCACCCACGGAGCTCAACATCGTGCGTCCGGAATTTGCTCGCGTAGATACAAAGAAGGTTGGCGGCGCACAGGATCTGCGAAAGAAGCTTAGTGACACACTCGAGATGAAGGACACGCGCTTCGAAGAGTGGACCTTCCCGGCATTTGATCTTCTCGAGGCTTCTCAAACCACGCTCAAAGTGGATGATGAAGAACTCAAGCGTCAGGCACGCCTCATCGAAGAGAAGCTGCGCGAGTTCGATATCGACGTGACCATGAAGGACGCACGTCCAGGTCCAACCGTCACACAGTTCACCTTGCAGCCATCTGAGGGTGTGAAACTCTCGCGCATTGGAGGCCTGAAGGACGATTTGGCGCTAGCACTAGCCGCTCCGAGCCTTCGTATCGAAGCCCCCATCCCCGGTAAAGCACTCGTGGGTATCGAAATGCCTAACCGCGAACGCACCACGGTGCACTTGAGGGAGATCCTCGAAAGCCCCTCCTTTGTACAGAGTGAATCGTCTCTCACGCTCCCTCTTGGACGTGACGTTTCTGGCGATGCCTTGGTCGCAGACCTCGCGCACATGCCGCACTTGCTCATCGCTGGTGCAACCGGCTCGGGTAAGTCTGTGTGTATGAACACATTCCTCACAGCACTCCTCTTCCAAAACGCTCCACACGAACTCAAGTTCATCCTCATCGACCCGAAGCGCGTTGAGCTCACGCTCTACGACAACATCCCCCACTTGCTCACTCCGGTCATCACCGAAGCAGAAAAAGCTCTCCAGGCTCTGCGCTGGGCGGTAGCAGAAATGGGACGACGCTTGCATCGCTTCTCCGAAGTAGGTGCTCGTAACTTGGATGAATTCAACGAGAAACAAACAGAGGAAGACAAGATGCTCCCTCGCATTGTGATTGTGATCGATGAGCTCGCAGACCTGATGATGCGCCAGTACCGCAAAGACACAGAGACCATGATCTCCCGCATTGCGCAGATGGCCCGTGCCACAGGCATGCATTTGATTGTTGCGACCCAGCGCCCATCCGTGGACGTCATCACCGGTCTTATTAAAGCAAACATCCCAACACGCATTGCCTTCCGCGTGGTCAGCTCCGTCGACTCTCGCACCATCATCGATGGAATCGGCGCCGAAGATCTCTTGGGTCAGGGAGACATGTTGTACATGACGGCATCGACTCCAAAGCCACTGCGCATCCAAGGTATCTTCGTTTCTAC
>CAYRXE010000059.1:0-3970 GCA_964428205.1 uncultured Candidatus Peribacteria bacterium
CTGCTAAGAAATGCTTCACCATAATTAAGCTCATTTCTTCACATGCTTCTTCATGGATGGGATCCCACTCTGCAAACGGTGCCTGGGGGGAAAACGGAACTTTCAACGATACTTTTGCAGGTGTGGGTGCAGCGGATGCAGCAGAGGAAGTTGCAGCTCTTGAAGATGAAGACTTCGATGAAGCTATAGAAGATACTGAGGAAGAGCTCTGAGATGTAGGAGTCACAGGTGCTGCCATCGTGCAGGATGCAAAAAGTGTCGTGAGGAAAACGCCGGCGGCAAGAGTGCGAATAGTCATAAGGAGAGCTGACAGGGGAGAGAAAGAAGTCTATCATGCATACAGACGCTTATCCGTACTTCCCTCTTACGTATGAAACTCTTCATGGATACCGCAAATGTCGAGCAAGTTGCAGAAATCGCTGCGTGGGGTGTTCTGGACGGAGTCACGACTAATCCAAGTTTGGTTGCCAAAGAAGGGAAGGATTTCAAAAAGACGGTACTAGAGATGTGCAAGCTCGTTCCTTGCGTGAGCGCACAAGTCACCGCAGAGGACGCCGAGGGCATGATCAAGCAAGGTCGCGAGTACGCTTCTTGGCACAAGCATGTAGTAGTGAAGGTTCCCATGACTACCGAAGGTCTTAAGGCACTGTCGTATTTCTCGAAGAAAAAAATCAAAACGAACACGACTCTCGTGTTCTCGGTACCGCAGGCCATTCTTGCAGCCAAAGCTGGCGCAACAATTATTAGCCCGTTCATCGGCCGTTTGGATGATATCGGCGAAGAAGGCATGGCGCTCATCGCCGAAATCATGGACGTGTGGCACCACAGCAACTTTACGACAGAAGTTCTCGTCGCTTCCATTCGTCATCCACGTCATGTGGTTGAGGCAGCCAGACTAGGTGCGCACATCTGCACGATTCCCTACGACGTCTTCAAAAAACTTCCACAGCACAGCCTGACCGATATTGGCGTGAAGAAGTTCCAGGAAGATTGGAAGAAAGTCAGCAAAAAATAATTTTCCTCTTCTTTTGTATGTCTCAGATGCAACTCGGAGTCATTGGTCTTGGAACCATGGGTGCCAACGTCGCGCGCAATGCCGCTCGCCGCGGTGCCAAAGTAGCGGTGTTCAATAGAACGAAGGAGCGCACCAAGGAATTCATGGATCACTTCGCAGCCGAAGGAAACTTTGCTCCGTGTGAATCTCTCAAAGAACTTGCAGATGAGCTGGAGTCGCCACGCATGGTGCTCCTGATGGTAAAGGCAGGTGACGCTGTGGACGCGATGCTCGATGAGCTTTTCCCGGTACTCAAAAAAGGAGACATCATCATCGATGGCGGGAATAGTCACTTCCAAGACACCATTCGCCGCGACGAACGTTGCCGCAAGAAGGGGATTAACTTTGTCGGCATGGGCATCAGTGGTGGCGAAGAGGGCGCGCTCAATGGACCCAGCATCATGCCGGGTGGTTCGCCAGAGGCGTACGAGCAATTGTCGCCTCTTCTTACGGCTATCGCCGCAGATGACGGTGCCGGTGGAAAGTGTGTAGCGCATATTGGACCTGGAGCCAGCGGGCACTTCGTGAAAATGGTGCATAACGGCATCGAATACGGTCTTATGCAGCTTTTGGCAGAGACGTACGATGTACTCAAGAGTCTGTCGCCCATGAGTAATGAGCAACTCGGAGCCATGTACACAGAGTGGAATACAGGGGCGATGGAATCCTTCTTGCTCGAAATCACCGGAAAGATTTTCCCCGTTAAAGACCCAGAAAGCGGCGAACACATGGTGGACATCATCAAGGATGCTGCAGGCCAAAAAGGGACCGGTAAATGGACGACCGAGGCAGCGATGTCCTTAGGCACGGCCATCCCCACAATCACTGCTGCCGTCGACGGGCGCATTATGAGTAGCAACCCCGCAGCACGAAAAAAGATGAGTGTGGAGCTTCCCGAAAGCCTCCCGGAGCCCATTTCTGTATCGACTCCTCTCACCGAGCTCGCACACAATGCCTACATGCTCGCCGGACTCTGTTCGTATCTGCAAGGTTTCGACCTGCTCAAGAACGCTAGCGAGGACCACGTATGGAATTTGCATCTTGCAGAAGTCGCACGCATTTGGCGTGGTGGCTGCATCATCCGCTCCGGGTTCTTGCCGCTGTTCCAAGAATTTTTCGAAAGTGAGGACGCACGACACAAAATCTTTGATTTCTTTTTGGATGGAGCACAGCAGAACTGGCGCAAATTTATTTTGGTTGCCGTGGAACATGGCATTCCTGTTCCTGCGATGAGTGCGAGCTTGGCGTATTACGATTCTCTCCGTCGCAAGCGCTTGCCGCAGAACCTCGTGCAGGCACAGCGTGACTTCTTTGGTGCGCATACGTATGAGCGCATAGACCGTGAAGGCACGTTCCACACCGAATGGCAGGCCTAATACACGGGACTTGCATACAGGAGTAGGATGCTTGCATGACGACTTCTGAGCAGCCCAATTCCACAGAAGATCAGACTCCTGCAAAAGAGCAGAACGAGTATTTCAAAAGATATCATCCGCCAGCCGAGTCTCTCGACAAAAAGAAAACAGATGACTTGCAGAGGCAGCAGCGCTCAATCATGCAGCTATGGACAGAGGGCTCAGTTGATATTTCCTAATCATGATTTTCTCTCCTATCTCCGGCACCCCGCTAATTACGCAGGGATTTGGTCAGAACCCTGTTATCTACGCCCAGTTTGGGTACCAGGGGCACAACGGGATCGATTTTGGTGTTCCTGAAGGCACGCAGGTCTATGCACCGCATGATGGTGTTGCGACGGTGAAAGATGAGGGCACAGCAGGATACGGGCTCTCGGTGACTGTGGAAGATGGTAAGCGTAGGAGTGTACTTGCACATCTTTCTTCTACGACAGTTGTGAGTGGTCAGACCATTTACCAAGGTGATCCCATCGCAAAGACCGGTAAAAGCGGTATGGCCACAGGCCCACATTTACACTGGACGTTTAAGATTCTTAAAAACGGTGTCGTGCAAAACAAAGCCAATGGCTACGACGGAGCCATAGATGTGAGTGAACTGACGAGACTTTGGCTCGACCAAGATTTGCACCATCACGCGGAATACACCGAGGATGCACAGCAATACCTTGCGATGAATTTTGAACCGAATCAGTACCTTAAACGGGTCATCGGTTAAGAACTAATGCCACTTCACCACCTCGGAGAGGTCTTTGCGAATGTGCGCACCGGATGGCTCTTCTTCTCCGCGACGCATGTGACCGATCATCAGTCCGCCAACCACAAGTTCATTTGTTGGCAGCTTGAGCAGCTCATGAGCAACGCCATGATGCATCGTGATCCAGCATGTGCCCAAGCCCATAGTAGTAGCCCCCAGAATCATGTTCTGCATTGCAGCGACGCAGGAGTATTCCAACTCACGTGGATTCCAGACGACTTCTGATGTTTCCTTTTTTGCTGTTTGATCAGCACAAAGAATAATGAATGCACTGGCCCCAGCGACAAAGTTTCCGTATGCGGAAGACTTCATCAGCTCTTCTTTCATGGCCTGGTTCGTAATCACGTGAAATCTCCATGGCTGCGTGTTTTGTACACTTGGAGAGAGAACAGCGAGCTCGAGAAGCTGCTCAATTTCTTTTTGATCGACAGGTTTTACGTCGAAGTAGCGAATGCTTCTGCGAGCAGTGCACAGTTCCTTGAGGTCATTGAAGGAGATCATATGTGGAACATTCTACCACAATCGTGCAGAAAAATCGATTCCTCCTTTACACACTCAAAAGTGCTGCTCCCAGTGCGCCGGGGTGCTCGCGTTCGGCAAACGCAAGTGTGGGGCAAGGGACTGATGGTAAAAGCCACTGGCTCAGCTCCTTTTCAACATGGTGGATGTGGGGCTTAAGAGCCTTTCCTGTGCTTCCCCCAAAAATAATCATGGAAGGATCATAGGCATGGGTCACGTTTGCGCAGA
>CAYRXE010000060.1:0-3843 GCA_964428205.1 uncultured Candidatus Peribacteria bacterium
TCTGCGCAAACGTGACCCATGCCTATGATCCTTCCATGATTATTTTTGGGGGAAGTACAGGAAAAGCCCTTAAACCCCACATTCACCACGTTGAAAAAGAGCTGAGTCAGTGGCTTTTGCCATCAGTCCCTTGTCCCACGCTTGCGTTTGCAGAGCGCGAGCACCCCGGCGCACTAGGAGCGGCACTTCTGAGCGCATAAAGTAGGAATCGATTTTTCTCCACGATTGTGGTAGAATGTTTCGCATATGATCTCTTTTCAAGACCTCAAGGAACTGTGCAATGCTCGCAGAAGCATTCGCTATTTCGACGTAAAACCTGTCGATCAAAAAGAAATTGAACAGCTTCTCGAACTCGCAGTGCTGTCTCCGAATGTACAAAACACGCAGCCATGGAGATTTCACGTGATTACGAACCAGGCTACGAAAGAAGAGTTGATGAAGTCTTCCGCATACGGAAACTTTGTCGCAGGTGCCAGCGCATTCATCATTGTCTCTGCTGACCAAACAGCGAAGAAAGAAACATCAGAAGTCGTCTGGAATCCGCGTGAGTTGGAATACTCCTGCGTCGCTGCAATGCAGAATATGATTCTCGGAGCTACTACTATGGGCTTGGGCACATGCTGGATCACGATGCACCATGGCATTGCTCACGAGTTGCTCAAGCTGCCAACAAATGAACTTGTTGTTGGCGGACTGATGATCGGGCACATGCGCCGCGGAGAAGAAGAGCCATCCGGTGCGCACATTCGCAAAGACCTCTCCGAGGTGGTGAAGTGGCATTAGTTCTTAACCGATGACCCGTTTAAGGTACTGATTCGGTTCAAAATTCATCGCAAGGTATTGCTGTGCATCCTCGGTGTATTCCGCGTGATGGTGCAAATCTTGGTCGAGCCAAAGTCTCGTCAGTTCACTCACATCTATGGCTCCGTCGTAGCCATTGGCTTTGTTTTGCACGACACCGTTTTTAAGAATCTTAAACGTCCAGTGTAAATGTGGGCCTGTGGCCATACCGCTTTTACCGGTCTTTGCGATGGGATCACCTTGGTAAATGGTCTGACCACTCACAACTGTCGTCGAAGAGAGATGTGCGAGTACACTCCTACGCTTACCATCTTCCACCGTCACCGAGAGTCCGTATCCTGCTGCGCCCTCATCTTTTACGGTTGCAATTCCATCATGCGGCGCATAAACCTGTGTACCTTCGGGGACACCAAAATCGATTCCGTTATGCCCCTGGTAACCAAACTGAGCGTAGATATCTGGGTTCTGCCCAAATCCCTGCGTAATAAGCGGGGTGCCGGAGATAGGAGAGAAAATCATGATTAGGAAATATCAACTGAGCCCTCTGTCCATAGCTGCATGATTGAGCGCTGCTGCCTCTGCAAGTCATCTGTTTTCTTTTTGTCGAGAGACTCGGCTGGCGGATGATATCTTTTGAAATACTCGTTCTGCTCTTTTGCAGGAGTCTGATCTTCTGTGGAATTGGGCTGCTCAGAAGTCGTCATGCAAGCATCCTACTCCTGTATGCAAGTCCCGTGTATTAGGCCTGCCATTCGGTGTGGAACGTGCCTTCACGGTCTATGCGCTCATACGTATGCGCACCAAAGAAGTCACGCTGTGCCTGCACGAGGTTCTGCGGCAAGCGCTTGCGACGGAGAGAATCGTAATACGCCAAGCTCGCACTCATCGCAGGAACAGGAATGCCATGTTCCACGGCAACCAAAATAAATTTGCGCCAGTTCTGCTGTGCTCCATCCAAAAAGAAATCAAAGATTTTGTGTCGTGCGTCCTCACTTTCGAAAAATTCTTGGAACAGCGGCAAGAACCCGGAGCGGATGATGCAGCCACCACGCCAAATGCGTGCGACTTCTGCAAGATGCAAATTCCATACGTGGTCCTCGCTAGCGTTCTTGAGCAGGTCGAAACCTTGCAGATACGAACAGAGTCCGGCGAGCATGTAGGCATTGTGTGCGAGCTCGGTGAGAGGAGTCGATACAGAAATGGGCTCCGGGAGGCTTTCGGGAAGCTCCACACTCATCTTTTTTCGTGCTGCGGGGTTGCTACTCATAATGCGCCCGTCGACGGCAGCAGTGATTGTGGGGATGGCCGTGCCCAAGGACATCGCTGCCTCTGTGGTCCATTTACCGGTCCCCTTTTGGCCTGCGGCATCTTTGATGATGTCCACCATGTGTTCGCCGCTTTCTGGATCTTTGACCGGGAAAATCTTTCCGGTGATTTCGAGCAAGAAGGATTCCATCGCTCCCGTATTCCACTCTGTGTACATGGCTCCAAGTTGGTCATTACTCATGGGCGACAGACTCTTCAGCACATCGTACGTCTCTGCCAAAAGCTGCATTAGACCGTACTCAATACCGTTATGCACCATTTTCACGAAGTGCCCGCTGGCTCCGGGCCCAATGTGCGCTACACACTTTCCACCGGCGCCATCGTCTGCGGCGATAGCGGTAAGAAGAGGCGACAATTGCTCGTACGCCTCTGGCGAACCACCCGGCATGATACTGGGGCCATTGAGTGCGCCCTCTTCGCCACCACTGATGCCCATGCCGACAAAGTTAATCCCCTTCTTGCGGCAACGTTCGTCGCGGCGAATGGTGTCTTGGAAGTGACTATTCCCGCCATCGATGATGATGTCTCCTTTTTTGAGTACCGGGAAAAGCTCATCGAGCATCGCGTCCACAGCGTCACCTGCCTTTACCATCAGGAGCACCATGCGTGGCGACTCCAGCTCATCTGCAAGTTCTTTGAGAGATTCACACGGAGCAAAGTTTCCTTCGGCTGCGAAGTGATCCATGAATTCCTTGGTGCGCTCCTTCGTTCTATTGAACACCGCTACTTTGGCACCGCGGCGAGCGGCATTGCGCGCGACGTTGGCACCCATGGTTCCAAGACCAATGACTCCGAGTTGCATCTGAGACATACAAAAGAAGAGGAAAATTATTTTTTGCTGACTTTCTTCCAATCTTCCTGGAACTTCTTCACGCCAATATCGGTCAGGCTGTGCTGTGGAAGTTTTTTGAAGACGTCGTAGGGAATCGTGCAGATGTGCGCACCTAGTCTGGCTGCCTCAACCACATGACGTGGATGACGAATGGAAGCGACGAGAACTTCTGTCGTAAAGTTGCTGTGGTGCCACACGTCCATGATTTCGGCGATGAGCGCCATGCCTTCTTCGCCGATATCATCCAAACGGCCGATGAACGGGCTAATAATTGTTGCGCCAGCTTTGGCTGCAAGAATGGCCTGCGGTACCGAGAACACGAGAGTCGTGTTCGTTTTGATTTTTTTCTTCGAGAAATACGACAGTGCCTTAAGACCTTCGGTAGTCATGGGAACCTTCACTACTACATGCTTGTGCCAAGAAGCGTACTCGCGACCTTGCTTGATCATGCCCTCGGCGTCCTCTGCGGTGACTTGTGCGCTCACGCAAGGAACGAGCTTGCACATCTCTAGTACCGTCTTTTTGAAATCCTTCCCTTCTTTGGCAACCAAACTTGGATTAGTCGTGACTCCGTCCAGAACACCCCACGCAGCGATTTCTGCAACTTGCTCGACATTTGCGGTATCCATGAAGAGTTTCATACGTAAGAGGGAAGTACGGATAAGCGTCTGTATGCATGATAGACTTCTTTCTCTCCCCTGTCAGCTCTCCTTATGACTATTCGCACTCTTGCCGCCGGCGTTTTCCTCACGACACTTCTTGCATCCTGCACGACGGCAGCACCTGTGACTCCTACACCCCAGAGCTCTTCCTCAGTATCTTCTATAGTTTCATCTTCGGCGAAAGCCGTTTCCTCGGCTGCGGCATCTTCCGTCGCTTCCGCC
>CAYRXE010000061.1:0-1856 GCA_964428205.1 uncultured Candidatus Peribacteria bacterium
GAGAGACGCACAGTCTCGTAGGTGTTTCCTTTCTCTGCTTCTAACTCACGAATTTGGGATGCGAGTCTCTTGTACGAAGTCAGGAGTGCGCCCGTACCACGGAACCATTCGAGAGCACGCATCTGCTGACGCACCACCCCTTCTCCTCTACGTCCCGGGTAGTACGCGCGGATGTTGATGCGCTCCCATGTTTGATCATGCAGACCTTCGGCAACGAGTTCACGGTGCTCACGTGCGTACCCTTGGTACGGAGCCATCATTCCGTAGAACGGGAAAATCGCCGTAAAGCCGAGTGGCTTCCAACGAACCATCGTGAAGCAGAACGCCAAAAACGTGAAGAACACGTAGAGGGCCAGGAGACAGTGTGCGAGGAATCTGCGAACAGTCACGCGGGCACTGTAGCGCAAATGGCACAGATGAACTGTTGCAAAGCGTATGACTTTGCTACCGTATGCGGGCTCCAAGTAACCCTTGGGTCGGTAGCTCAGTTGCCGTCGAGTGCTTGCACGAGACGATGAATAAGGCTGCTCGGTCGTCATCCGTTCTTTACAATGAGATTCCCTTTGGGTCGGTAGCTCAGTTGGTAGAGCAGGAGCCTCTTAAGCTCTTGGTCGCGGGTTCAAGTCCCGCCCGACCCACCATCTTTTGTATGTCGAGTCTTGCGAAGTCCACAGAGCAAATGGTGATCGCCGTTCTCGCGAACGGACCAAAAACTGAACCTGAACTTATAAGAGGAGTGGAACAACAAGCAGAGGAATACATCCGTCGCATTACCATTCTCGGTCGAAGGTTGCTTCGATACTTGATGGTAGAAAAAGATGGAACACTGCAGGACGTCATTGGTCGCTTGGAAAAACGCGGACTCATCCAGCGCGAGGAAGAACGCTTCAAGGATGAGTCAGATCATGAAGACGCAAGAACATACGTCACCAAAAGAACGTACCATCTCGTACGCCAAACACGTGAGGAAGTTGATGCAACAAACGCGGTCGCGTTGTAATTAAAAGACTTTGCGCGCATGCGCAAATCCTTCTCCCTTCGATTCAAACTGACAAATCGGGAGATCTTCAAACCAACCGAACACCACTCCCTGCACGTCGCGCTCAATCACGCGACCATGACGTACGTCTTCTGCTTCGTCTGCCGTGAGTTCCATTTTGGGGAAGCCTTCGAGAACATCTTTAAGTGGAATCACATCGCCCCAGGCGGCGGCATCGGGAGCTTTGCCATCGGCCACCTTCCAGTCTCCTACTTTTGTGCGGCGAAGAGCAGACAGGTACCCGCCACAACGGAGCGACTCACCAAGATCATTCGCGAGTGAGCGGATGTACGTGCCAGATCCGCAGTCGACGAGAAGGTTCAGCTTTGGATAATTGAACGAAAGAATCTCGCACTTGTGAATTTCGACATCGCGCGGAGGAATGTTCACACCGATTCCTCTCTGGGCCTTGCGGTATGCACGTTCTCCACCCACATGCACGGCAGAGAATTGCGGAGGAACTTGGGAGATTTTGCCGATGAATCTATCGTGGATGATGCGCTGCACGGTTCCTGTCTCGGGGATTTCCCATCCTGCTTTATTGGGGATCTGCTCGATCACTCCTTCTCTATCGTACGTTGTGCTGACAGCCCCGAGTGTGACTTCGGCTTCGTACTGCTTTTGAAGATCGGCAAAAAACTCCACCACCTTGAGTGCTTTCTTACCAACAGCGAGCACGAGCAAGCCCGTCGCTTCGGGATCCAGCGTGCCCAAGTGACCAATGCTGCGTTCGCCCAACGTCTTACGCGCAATGGCGACCGCGTCATGACTGGTCATGCCGGTGGGCTTGTCGATCAGCAAAAAACCGTGCCTCATG
>CAYRXE010000061.1:1956-3819 GCA_964428205.1 uncultured Candidatus Peribacteria bacterium
TGAGCTGGGACCTGTTCGTGATTGTGTTCGCCGCACTGATTGTGGCGTACACGTTCATCATCGGTCGCGGAGAATCCATTAAAGTGATCATCGCGACCTACATCGGCATTATTGCCGTGCAGGGAATCGCGAGCGCACTTGAGCGTTTGAATACGCAACTGGGATCGATCCTCAGCTTCATTGGTATTCCTACAGGACAATCATGGATCTTGATCGTGGCGAAGCTTGTTCTCTTTATTGCCATCGTCATCTTGCTCACGATTAAGTCCGGAATCGAAGTGCGCTACACGCGAGAACCCAATCAGCTGATCAGCGTGGTGCTCACTCTTCTCTTTGGTATTGCAACGGCAGGACTCCTCATCACGACCATTCTCACGTACGTCACAGGTGTTCCCCTGCTCGAGATGAACCTCGCCACGGTGCAGGCATTGGGCCCTGTGATTCAGCAATCACAAATCATGCAGTTGCTGATTCAGAACCAGGACGTGTGCTTTACGCTCCCAGCAGTGATTTTAGCGGTCGTAGGATTGACGCATAATTCCTAAGAGAAAGGCATCATCGTCAAGCTCACCCCATTTGCCGCCTTTCGGCTACGCGATACCATAGATTCCACTTTCCAACCGATCCCCCATGTCCACGTTCTCACGCCTCTACGTTCAGTCCGGAATGGTCCTCACGAGCCTTCTCGCCGCACCAAGTGCTTGGGCACAAGGTACGTTCGGTCCGCTCCCAAACATCCCAGGCCCAACGGCTGCAGATGAAGGTTCCATCCGCGATGTGATCTTGAGCGTCCTCAACTTCGTCTTGAACTTCTTGGCTCTCGTCGCCGTCGTCGTCATCGTCATCGCTGGTATCCGCCTCATCGTCTCCCAGGGAGAAGAAGAGCCACGTGAGAAGGCAAAGAAGACGATCATCTACGTCGTCGCCGGTCTCATCGTCATCCTCCTTGCCAAGGTTATCGTCAACTTCGCTACGAACGTGTTCAACAACACGATTGGCTAGTAGAGAATTCCATCTCGAATCTGAAAAGCAGGGGCAACCCTGCTTTTTTGTAGAAGTAAGGAAAGTAATGAGAGTGAGGATCCTTACTTTCCTTACCTCCTGACATTCCTAACTTCTTCCTTAAGCCGCCTCTGGCATACGAGGTAATGCCACCTCTGGAACCTGCACCTGTTCTTCGGTAATCGGAACAATGGGATCTCGCACCGTAATCTGCTGCTTCGTGATTTCGATGACATCGGCAATGGCAACGGGCGTGCTCCAGTGCAAAAGAGTTTTGGGGAAGAGCCAGTGCAGACGAAAGTGGAGCGTATCGAACTGCACATCTTTGCAACGCCCAAGTCTCGTCCCGCTTTTTGTGACGACTTGCTGACCAAGCACCGTGCGCGGGTCTTCGAGAAGTGGTTGCACGCGCAAAAAGTCAGACGGGTCTGCGAGTGCTGACGCACGCTTGATGAACGCAGCTGTTCCCCAGCGAAGAATGTCGTTACTGGAGAGAAAGAGAGACTTGGATCCAGTGAATCCTGCGGCAACGGAGACGAAGAATCCGACGACTGCGCCTTTATCGGGATCGATGAGGATGTTTTTGACCATTCCCAAAACCTCGCCGGAATCATCCAGCGCAACGGGCTGCCCACGAGCAATGGAGAAACGGACCTGCATCTGGTATACTAGAGTACACAAACATGCATCTCTTCGCAGGATCAAGCCACCCGGCACTCGCCCTAGCCCTCGCAAAGGAGCTCAAAACGCCGCTTGGTAAGCTCACAGCCAAGAAATTTAGCTGTGGCGAAAACTACGTGAAATTTGAGGAATCCATCCGCGGGAAGGACGTCTACATTTTGCAAACCGCTACACAGAACG
>CAYRXE010000062.1:0-3813 GCA_964428205.1 uncultured Candidatus Peribacteria bacterium
GTTCTTTCTGACGTAAGCGCATTTTGGCGTACATTTAAGTGTACAAATCGTGTATTCAACTTGGCATTTCGGCCTCTAGAAGCCAAGAACTGGGTGTATTTGGAGTATTGAATGAACGAAAACGAAATGATGAAGCGAAGAAATGAGGAAATGATGACGCGAAGACCCTTGGTGAGGCATGAAATCATCATTTCCTAACTTCCTCATTTCCTCCTCTCCTCACGCACGGATAAAAAGAGGCGACCGCAACACTCACCACGAGAAATTACTTTCGAGAAATCTTCTGTCCCTCTTTCGTATCTTTGACGATGAATCCCCTGCTCTCAATTTCCAATCGCAAGCGATCGGCTTCTGCGAAATCTTTGCTGTCGCGCGCTTGCTGACGTAGTGAGATTATGGCTTGTAGATCAGCAGAAATCGTTGTTTCTTCTTGTTCAAAACAGCCGAACGTGTGTTGAATCTTCGCAAGAAATTTGTCGAGTGCTTCGCGCGTGGATTCACTCGGCAGACCCGCAGCGTTCATCTTGTGCATGCACGCGAAGATCGTCGCGATCGCTCCGGAGACATTGAGGTCGGCGTTCATGAAGTTATCGAATGCTTCTTCGAAGGACTGAATGTGCCCTGCACTCACGTCGACATCTGAGTTGTTCGTCGCAGCCATCTCCCCCACTCCATGGCGGGCAATCCAGTCGCTAATAGCACGTCTAGCAATCTTGGCATCGTCGAGACCCTTCCATTCGAACTTCAAGTTGGTCCGGTAGTGGACAGAAAGCAGAAAATATCGCAAATCGAGTGGTGAGTAACCCTTGTCAACAATACTTGGCACGTCGAGGACGTTGCCAAGACTCTTGGACATTTTCTCCTCGCCCAGTTGAATGCGACGTCGATGGATCCACATCTTCACAAAAGGTTTCTCAAAAGCGGACTCGCTCTGCGCAATTTCGCACTCGTGGTGCGGGAAGATGTTGTCTTCGCCTCCTGTGTGCAGGTCTATCTGCTTGCCAAGTAACGAGGACGCCATCGCAGAACACTCAATATGCCATCCGGGGAAGCCTGCTTCTGCATCTTCTCCTTCTGTATAGGCCAACTCCCCTGTCGCAAACGACCAGCGGAGGATGTGCTTATCGTTCGCGCCCACGCACTTCTTCCAGAGCGCGAAGTCTGCGGGGTGCTTCTTCTTCTCATCCACTTCGATGCGCGCACCGGCGTTGATGTTGTCGAGGGTGTTACCAGAAAGTTTTCCGTAAGAGGGGAATGACGTGACCGAAAAATAAATTCCATCGTCAGTCTCGTACGCGTGATTTTTTTCTAAAAGTGTTTTGATGATCGCCACCATCTCTTTGACGTACTCTGAAGCACGTGGCCTGTATTTTGGCTCTAGAAAGCGAAGATATCGCTCATCGTTCAAATACATTTCTTCGTACTTATTCGCGATCATCAGGGGATGCACTTTTTCTTTCTCTGCTTCCTTCTGCACTTTGTCATCACCTTGATCCGCATCATGAAGCAGGTGACCAACGTCGGTGATGTTCTTCACATGCTCGACTGTGTAGTTGTGTCCCACCTCCAACCAACGACGCAAAAGATCGGCCATCAAAAAAGATGCGTAGTTCCCAATGTGAGGACGTCCGTAGACCGTCGGTCCACAGGTGTACATGGTCACGCGTTTTGGATCCGCGGGGACGAAGTCTTCCTCGCGCTTGCTGAAGGTGTTGTAGAGCCGCAGAGCCATGCCGAAAGCATAGGGGATTACGGGCACAAAAAACTAGAGGATTGACTGCATGAGCGGTCAATCCCCAGGGGAAGTTATGCGGCTACCATCAGCCGATCCGAAGGCGGCATATCATTCGCATCGTCGCGCAAGATATCGACTTCGGGAGGAGCGATGAAGCCAATGCGGACCAGGTCCCGACGAATCTGAACGACTTGGATGGCGATGCCTTCCAGAATGTTCACGTATTCGTCCGGCTTGATCCATTTGACCATGGTCTCGTGGCCACGCGCCGTGATGACGACCCGGCAGGCATGCCGAGTTGCATCGATGAGGATGACTTCGATGTCATCACCCATGTAGGTCGACGAACCGAGGACGCGGGAAAGAACGAGCATGACTAACCTCCTTGTTACCTCCACAGTTATTCAGCGTCATGCCAAATCGCCTGGAGATTGCGAAAATCTAATGGAATTGCCAATTTAAAGCAACCGATAAGTAGCCGAAATTCAGGGCCTAATCCCCTTCTCCGGGCAATCCCCTACTAGGAAATGGATGCCTCGTAGATGCTCTGAATGCCCGCATCGAGTGCCTTCGTGAACTCTTCGTCGGACTGACCAAAACGAAGGTCCTCAACCAGCGCGCGACTAAAGCTCGCCGTCATTCCATGGTTCTGCGAGAGCTTCATGTTGGCGTCTGCGCAGGAATACCCACCGGAGAGTGCGACGACACGGAGCACGCGAGGATGCGCAATGAGAGATGCATAGAAGTTTGGTTCCTCTGGGAGCGTGAGCTTGAGCATCACCTGCTGATCCGCTGGAAGCTGATCCAAGTGCTTGAGGATTTCGTCGCGAAGGATGGCCTCACATGCAGCCTTGTCTGGAGACTTAATACTCACTTCTGGTTCGATGATTGGCATGAGTCCGGCGGCAATCACCTGTGCGCCCAACTCGAACTGTTGGTCGACGATGGCTTTGATGCCATCGGCATTTGCCGAGTTGATGACCGAGCGTTCCTTGGTACCAAAAATGCCGTGCTCCACTGCACGCTTGAGGAGCTCCTCAAGACCGCCGATTGGCTTCATCAATTGCACGCCATTGGCTTCTTCTTCGAGTCCTTTGTCGATTTTGAGAAATGGCACTATGTGCTTTTTCTCCCACAAATACTGGGCCGCACCCATACCTTCAATCTGGCTCATCATCGTGCGTTCAAACAGGATCACACCCGAAATACGGTGATCGAATTTTGGATTCGTGATGATGCGCGTGCGCATCGTGTGGATCATCTCGAACATGTCGGCTTCGTCTTTCCAAGTCCCCTCCTCAACACCGTAGGCTTTGAGCGCTTTAGGTGTACTGCCTCCACTCTGGTCGAGCGCGGCGATGAAACCTTTTCCAGAAATTCTCTCGATGCACTTTGCAGTATCCATGGGTGAAGAAGGGAAAGTTCGTCACCGAAGATACCACAAATAATTATGAGAGATGAAGGATGAAGGATGAAAACAAAAATTCTCTCAGGTTCATCTTTCATCTCTCATCCTTCATCTTTTCCTGGTGCGAGAAAGGCGGAAGTTACACCTTGAGATGCTCTCTGTTGACGATGGCCTGCTGACCAATCGCGAAGAGGGTTGAGACACCCCAGTAGAGCGATACAGCTGCCGGGAATTGCACGGCGAACACCGCGATCATCACGGGGAATGCGTAGAGCATCACCTTCTGCTGCATGTCCTGAGATTGTGGCGTCGTCGTCCCCTCTTTTGCGCTCTTACGTTTTTGAATCGCAAAGGCCATCTTCATCTGAATAAACTGCAGAACGAAGAGCAACGCTGGGAATACTATCCAGTCTGGTTTAAGCAGATCCCACCACAAGAACTGTGTGCCAAAACTCCACGTTAAGTGCGAGTAGAAGCTGTAGAT
The DNA here is from genome assembly GCA_964428205.1 of uncultured Candidatus Peribacteria bacterium. Taxonomy (GTDB): domain Bacteria; phylum Patescibacteriota; class Gracilibacteria; order Peribacterales; family Peribacteraceae; genus CAYRXE01. The sequence continues at coordinate 3,628 of CAYRXE010000062.1, forward strand.
CAGATGCTTGCTTACTTCGAGATGGCTACCGTCGCGGATGACGTAGAAGAGGCCAATGAGAATCGGCAACTGGATGAGCGTGGGCAGACACGCACCGAACGGATTTACGCCGTGCTCCTTCCACAGTTTCATCGTCTCTTCCTGCTGCCTTTTTGGATCATCCGGATACTGCTTTTTGAGTGCTTC
>CAYRXE010000063.1:0-3726 GCA_964428205.1 uncultured Candidatus Peribacteria bacterium
GGCGCTTGTATCCAGGCTAGCCGCACTACCGTGCAGGCGGGCAAAGGTGTCGCATTTGATTCCTCATGCTCCATTGGTATCCCGTCCAAGATTGCGTGGGATGTGCGCTCAGAGGCCTCTCCTGATCTCTCGTTGGCACAGAGTCCTGAGGCTCAGTACGTACACGTATTCGAGACGGCAGGCACGTATAAGGTGACTCTTACGCTCACCGATCAGTTCAACAATACAGACGCTCGTTCTGTTACGATTACTGTCACCCCATGAAGAAGCGCACAAAACAGATGCTGATTCGCATCGTTGCCATTGCAGGCGCGTCTGTGATCATCCTCACAGCAATTTTGCCGGCATTCGCCGGAATATAACGTCGCACTCAGCGCGCAAGAGGCTCCAGTGTTGCTGATGTCTCAAATTCTTTGACGGCAGCGTTGTGATCCTCGCTATGCATCCAGAACGCGGCGGACGCTATCATGGCTGCGTTGTCGGTGCAGTATTCGGACTTACTTGGTGAACGCAACGGAATCTGGTGCGTGTCGCACAGCGTCTTGAGCATGGTGCGGAGTCTCGAGTTGGCAGAGACGCCACCAACGATGTGCACTTCTTTGATGTCGTCATGGCGCTCAAGTGCAGTCTTCACGGGATCGCACAAGTGCGTGCAGAGCGCTTTCTCGTACGATGCAGCAATATCGGCGAGGTGATTCTTCCCATCCTCTCCCAAGTCTCGAATGAGGTAACGAAGTGCCGTCTTGAGCCCTGAGAAGCTGTAATCGAGCGTGTCTTCGTTCTTGAGTGGTAGCGGGAACGGATATGCCTCTGTGTTCCCTTTTCGGCTTTCCCGAGCGATCTCTGGGCCACCAGGGTACGCGAGACCAAGGAGAGAAGCTCCTTTATCGAACGCTTCGCCCGCGGCATCGTCGCGTGTTTTTCCCAGGAGCTCCTGTTGCAAGTGACTGTGCCGCAGCCATAGCTCCGTGTGTCCGCCAGAAACGGAAAGTGAAAGACAGGGAAAGTGCATGGGTTCAGATTCCAAGCATACCGAACTCAAGTGGCCGAGCGTGTGATGCACGCCAATGAGCGGCTTTTTGTGCATGCTCGCGAGCAAGCGCGCTGCCATGGTGCCAATGAGAAGCGAGCCCAGGAGTCCCGGACCGCGTGTGACCGCAATGGCATCGATATCCTCCCAAGTGGCTTTTCCCTGTACGAGAGCTGCCTCGATGACCGGCACAATGCACTGGAGTTGCCTGCGTGCTGCGTCCTCAGGAATCACACCACCGGTCTGTGCAAATACGTCCTGACTCGTCGCAATCACGTTACAGAGCACGTGCAGGCCATCATCTACGATGCTCGCAGAGGTTTCGTCGCACGATGTTTCGAGGCCCAGAATGCGCATAGGAATACAGGTATACAAGAATACCGCACAAAACGGTAGGGATCAGCCCTTTACGAGCGTTTTCTTTTCCTCAATCATTTCCAGTAATGATTGAGTTTCTCCCATCCCGAGCGGTATTTGTCACACTCTTCGGCTTTTCGGTGCATTGGTACGGCATGTTGTATCTCTTCGCGTTTTTAGTTGCACTCGCGATTCTTCCGAGCCTGCAACGCCACCGAAAACTATTTCTCACGCGAGATGAGTGGGCGTCTGCTGTCGCGTACGCCATTCTTGGTGTGTTGATCGGTGGGAGACTCGGCTACGTCTTCTTCTACGAGCCTTTTTACTTTGCGCAGCATCCGCGCGAAATCTTTTTTGTGTGGCAGGGCGGCATGGCATCCCATGGGGGATTTCTGGGCACGGGCATCGCACTCTTGCTCTTTTGTATCCGCTCCAAGATCAACATTCGTCGCTTCGCAGATGTGATTACGGTTCCGGCATCGCTCGGATTGGCACTCGGTCGCGTGGGTAATTTTATTAATGAAGAATTGTATGGAACTGTCACCAGTCTCCCGTGGGGGTTGTACTTCAAGGGAGTAGAAGGATTGCGTCACCCGCTCCAGTTGTACGATGCCGGTTTGTCGCTTCTCTTAGCGATTATTTGTTACGTCCATTTGCGCTATTTTGCGCGTAAGCCTGGCAAAACATTTGCTCTCTTCTTGATGTTCTACAGCGTGGCGCGTTATTGCTTGGAGTACATTCGTGACCAGCAGTATCCCTGGATTGATGTCGGTTGGTTTATGGTCTCGCGAGGACAGCTTTTGACTATCCCACTTTTCCTCTTTGGTGCGTTGCTCTGGGTCTGGTTCTCGCAGAAGCACGAAGAAGAAACTCTCTAGATCAGCGACAGTTGCTTACTCAAGAATGTGGAGATGAACAGTGATCGGTGCAGTACGCACGGTCCCAGATTTGTGAGTCCCTCGCGATGGAGTGGAGTGCCATAGCCTTTGTGCACGGCAAACCCGTAACCCGGGAAGACGTGTTCCGCGCGTTGCATGAGCAGATCGCGCGTGACTTTGGCGACAATCGACGCAGCGGCAATGCAGGCATGGGATTGATCACCGCGGATGACAGACGTATGAGGCACATCAAACGTGAATGCATCTTTGCCGTCGATCAAAGCGCTCTCTATGTGCGTCTTCGCACGTAACATGGCGAGGGCACGACGCATGGCCATTTGATTCGACAGAAGAATGCCTCGGGAATCGATGATGTCACTTCCTATAATTCCGACCCCAAATGGCAGATTCTCGCATATCCATGCAAACGACACGAGTCGCTCCTCGGGACTGAGGTGTTTGCTATCGGCTATGCGAATCTCGCGTCCTGTTTTGTGCGGTGACCACCAGGGAACACTCCCGCGGTGCACAAAGAGCTCTTTCGTGATCACGCATGCACCCGCAACAACAGGGCCGGCAAGTGCGCCACGTCCTGCTTCGTCGATCCCGGCGATCGCTGGTTCAGGACTGAGCATGAAATGCAGCGAGGAGTTCTTTCGCGTGCGCAATGTCGAGTGCGATCTGACTTTTCAAGTCATTCGGGTTCGCAAAGTGCATCACATCTCGCAGTTTGCCGACAGGTTCTACCGTGACAGTCTCTGGTGCTTCCAAAATCACATCGTCGAGCACGTGCACCTCGCATGAGAGTGAATCACGAAAGACAGGCCTCGGTCCGTAGTGCATAACGGCATCGTGTGCGGTGTCACCTATGGTTGCGACGACCGCGTAGACTCCTTCCTCAAAACCTGGGGGAACTTTCAATGTATTCAAATTGATAGTGGGCGAGCCCAAATTCTTGCCGCGCCCGGAACCGGTGATGACCTCACTCGTGAAAACCATGAGTTTGATGATACAGGACTCTCCAAAGAATTCGTTTAGTGCTTACGAGCGCTTGCGGCGAACGTTTTGGCGTATTCCTGGATCTGCGCTGCAATGGTGGAAGCAGATGGCGAAATCTTACGGGCCTGGTCTGCGATGAACCACGCATCCTGCGAGAGCTTAATCACATCATCAATTTTGTTCTCAATCCCTGCCCTGTACGCACGCACAAGTGCTCGGATGGCTTCTGCCGTCTTCACGGCAACCTTTGTAGCGCTCTGATCGGGCTTACTTTCGTGTGCGCCGCGAGCGGTGAGGAGTGCGCGCACAGAAGCGTACTCAGCACGCTTAAGGTCATTTTTCTCGAGTGCATCCAATGTCGTGGCAATTTCGACCTGGGTTTGATCAAGCAGCGTCTGGGTACCGTTTCCATCGCGGTACTGGAAGAAGCGATACAAAAGCACCGCGGCGTCCGTGCGCGTG
>CAYRXE010000064.1:0-3710 GCA_964428205.1 uncultured Candidatus Peribacteria bacterium
CCCGCAAGATCGATATGCTCCAGGGTCTCAAAGAGAACGTGATCATCGGTCGCCTCATCCCAACGGGCGAGGTATACCGCAAGCGTTTCCTCTCTGGCGAGGGCGAAGGCGAGAGCCAGGAACTGCCAGAATAAGCGTTAGCCAGCCTTTACATAGCATCTCCCCATCCCTACACTCCCAGTCTCCTATGCCAACCGTTAACCAGCTGATCCGCAAGGGTCGCAAAGACAACCGCCGCAAGTCCAAGTCGCCTGCTCTGCAGACGGCCCTCAACACGCTCAAAATGCGCAACATCCCGCTGCCAAAAGGTTCCCCCTTTAAGCGCGGTGTGTGTGTGAAAGTAACCACTATGACACCCAAGAAGCCAAACTCCGCTCTGCGTAAGATCGCACGTGTGCGCCTTACGAACGGATACGAAGTGAAGGCGTACATCATGGGTGAAGGCCACAACTTGCAGGAACACTCGGTCGTACTCGTCCGTGGCGGACGTGTGAAAGACCTTCCGGGTGTCCGTTACCACATCGTGCGCGGCATCCTCGACACCGAGGGCGTGCGCGATCGCAAGCAAGGTCGTTCTCGCTATGGTGCCAAGAAACCTAAGAAATAAGCACCAAGCATTCCTCAATTCTCAATTAATTTATGCCACGCGCAGTAAAGCAGTACATCCCCGTTGGTTCCGACCCTATGGTTGAGAAGTTTATTAACTGTCTCATGCTCAGGGGAAAGAAGACGCTCGCCCGCAAGATCTTTGCAGACGCGCTCGAAGTGATCAAAACTCGCACCAAGGAAGCTCCTATGGAGGTCTTTAACAAGGCTCTCCTCAACGTCACACCACTCGTCGAAGTGCGCCCAAAGCGCGTCGCCGGTTCTGTGTACCAGGTTCCTGTCGAAGTGACGCCAAAGCGCCAAGTCGCATTGAGCGTTCGCTGGATCCTCGATGCCGCTCGTACGCGCAAGGGTGTGCCTATCGCACACAAGCTTGCACTCGAGCTTCTCGAAGCTTCCACGGATCAGGGTAACGCCGTAAAGAAGAAGCAGGACGTCTTGAAGATGGCACAGGCCAACAAAGCGTTCGCACATTTGGCCAAGTCGTAAGAAATTCTCCATCGAAATTATTCTTGAGCGCGCCTTCACGGGCGCGTTTCTTGAAGAATTTTTAACGCAGCACCCGATTTGAGCAAAAATTCAAGTTTCTATACGTCGCTAGCCCTAGCCAAAAAAGCCCCTTCGTACCCTTGACTGGGAAGCTGAAATGAGTATAATGTTCGCGTTCAATTTTTCTCACATACACACCACACACCTATGTTCGCTTCTCCGATTGATCCGTCGCAGCTTCCGCTTGAGTGTTTCCAGTCCAGTAGACTGCGAACGCTCATCGAAACGGAGCTTTCGATCGTCGTGCTTGATGCCGTAGGTCTCGGAAAAGAAGTGAGCGTGGTTCAGGAGCAGGCCATACACGATGCGGTGGTGCCGGCCATCTTCTTTCGGGCGCTCGAAAGCGGGAAAGTGGGCTTTCGGGAGGGGGATTTGACGATGAACGATATAGGCACGGAATTCCTCCAATGGATGCGATTGGAGGTACGGAAAGCCGTCCTCAATATGCTGGGATTGGACGTATAGACGTATTGCGTCGGTTTGGGTTTTTCCCTACAATTTCGCCACTTCTGAGGGCATATGTAGCCCTCTCTTTTTCCTCTAGTTGTATGGACCTCAAGCACGTACGCAATATCGGAATTATCGCCCATATCGACGCCGGTAAAACGACGACGAGCGAGCGTATTCTCTTCTACACCGGACGCACCCACAAAATCGGTGAAGTGCACGAAGGTGAGGCCACCATGGACTGGATGGAACAGGAGCGCGAGCGCGGAATCACCATCACGTCAGCAGCTACCCAGTGTCACTGGAAGGCTCCCGATGTCACGGGTAACGAAATCGATTGCACGATCAACCTCATCGACACTCCAGGACACGTGGACTTCACCGCAGAAGTCGAGCGCAGTCTTCGCGTGCTCGACGGAGGAGTGGTGGTGTTCGACGGTTCGCAGGGTGTGGAACCACAGTCCGAAACCGTGTGGCGCCAGGCAGACAAGTACGGTGTGCCCCGTCTCGCGTTCATCAACAAGATGGACAAGACCGGTGGAGACTTCTTCATGTCTCTCGACAGTATCTTCGATCGCTTGAGCAAGAACGCGGTCGCTGTGCAGTTGCCAATCGGAGCAGAGAGCGACTTCTCCGGCATCATCGATATCGTGGGTAAGAAGGCCTACACCTTCGAAGGAAAGATGGGAGAAATCCGCAAGGAGATCCCCATTCCAGAAGACATGATGAACCAGGTCACGGAGTATCGTCTCACGCTTATGGAGAAGGTCGCCGAGAACGCTGGTGACGATCTTTTAGATAAGTACCTCGCAAACGGTGCGCTTACCGATGACGAACTCAAGCAGGGTATCCGCATCGCGACGACCAAGAACAAGATTTACCCAGTCTTCTGTGGTTCCTCGCTGCAGAACATGGGTGTGCAGCTCGTCCTCGACGGTGTTGTGGCGTACCTGCCAAGTCCTTTGGATATTCCAGCTCTCGTGGGTCATCACCCAGACACCGATGCAGAAGAGGTCCGCAAGGCAGACAACAGCGAAGCTATGTCAGCTCTCGCCTTCAAGATTGCCACAGACCCATTCGTCGGTCGTCTCACCTTCATCCGCGTGTACTCCGGCGTGCTTACATCAGGTAGCTACGTGCTCAACGCACGCACGGGCCAAAAGGAGCGCATTGGTCGCTTGGTCAAACTCCACGCCAACTCTCGTGTCGAAATCGACAAGATCGAAGCAGGAGACATCGGTGCTGCTATCGGATTTAAAGACACGCGCACGGGTGACACCATCTGTGACGAAGCAAAGCCTGTTCGTTTGGAATCCATCACGTTCGCAGAGCCAGTCATCAGCTTGGCTGTTGAGCCAAAGACCAAGGCAGACCAGGAGAAAATGGGTATCGCTCTCCAGAAGCTTGGAGAAGAAGATCCAACGCTTCGCATCCGTTCTGACGAAGAAACAGGCCAGACGATCTTGGCCGGAATGGGAGAACTCCATCTCGATATCATCCTCGACCGTATGCGCCGCGAGTTCAAAGTCGAGACGACGGCTGGTCAGCCACAGGTTGCGTACCGCGAGACCATCAAGAAAGAGATCAACCACGAAGAGAAGTACATCAAGCAGTCCGGTGGTCGCGGTCAGTACGGTCACGTGGTGTTCACCATTCGCCCACAGGAACCAGGTAAGGGTTACGAGTTCATCAACAGCGTGGTCGGAGGTCGTATTCCTCGCGAATTCATCACGCCATGTGACAAGGGTTTCCAAGAAGGTATGTCCCGCGGTATCCGCGCCGGCTTCCCTGTTGTGGACGTTCAGGTTGAGCTTCTTGATGGTTCCTACCACGATGTCGACTCCAACGAATTCGCGTTCAAAATGTGTGCGTCCATCGGTTTCCAGGAAGCTGCCAAGAAGGCAGATCCAATCATCTTGGAACCAATCATGAAGGTCGAAGTCGTCACTCCAGAGCAGTTCTTCGGAGACATGATGGGAGACATCAACGCTCGCCGCGGAACAATCCTCGACACGTCTGATCGCGGAACAGCTAAGGTGATCTCGGCTCAGGTGCCTCTCGGTGAAATGTTCGGTTACGCAACCGACATGCGCTCCATGACTCAGGGT
>CAYRXE010000065.1:0-3650 GCA_964428205.1 uncultured Candidatus Peribacteria bacterium
TGACCTCAACAATTCTGTATCGCCTGGATGCAGGCGAAGATGCCGCACTCATCACACGAGATATTGTCGAAGCCGCGACGATCCGCAGAAGTCTTGGTTAATGTGTGTTAATTAAAAGAAGCCAGTGCATTTCTGCACTGGCCTCATGACTATTCGTAGCGAGCAAGTTGTTACTTCTTGCCTGCTTTTTCTTTCTCCTTCAGGCGGTTTTCCTTCCAAGGTCCGTAGAGGTCCTTGGAGAAGGTCACCGCATCACCGACGGTGAATGTCCGGTTGGTCCAATCTTTGGGAATGAAGCCTTCTTTTTTGAGGACATCAACCGTGGATTTTGGGAACGGCCGGTAACAGGATTCGGTGATCGCAGATGTGATGGCATCTGCAATCGCTTTCTCCAGTTCTGCATCGCTCAGCTCGGTGAGTTCCTTTGGCGGTGTGCCATCGGAACTCATTTGATGCTGATAGCCCCAATGACAGAGTCCGCGGTGATTGTTGGTCTTGCCATTTTTCGCGTGGTTAGCGCGGATGGTTTTGACCAAGTCTTTCGCAACTCCTGCCGCACCCCACTTGGGGTCGGCGAGGAAAAAGACTCCATTGCAGTACTCCTCGGGAGCATCCAACCCGAAGGGATTCTGGAGAATCCCATCGAAATTGTACGGCCGGGCGCACCCGATCACGCCGTAGATTTTCGAGGCCTTGCCTGGAAGCTTGACCACGAAGGAATTGTACGATGCGAGATGGCGTGCGATGTGCACTTCCACTTTCACGTCGTCCTTTTGCAAGGACAGACGCATACCGTGGTCGGCACAAATGCCCGACTCCCACCTGACTCCGTCCTTCCCATGGATTTTGTATTCCACGGGTTGGGGGAAGCCTGAGGAGAGATTCCGGACGTACACGTCGTTCCTCCCGACGGGGAGAGTGAGAGGCTTTTGGACCTCTTTGCCCTCGACGATAGGGAAGACGATCGAACCTCCATACCACACGGTTTGGGTTTGGTTGGTTTCGATCATCACGGGTAACGCGCGGGCGTCACTCGTGATCTCGACGGGAATACTGTCGGCCTGGAAGGCGAGCAGCAACGTGAGAAACAGACTCTGCATCAGACGGACTCCTTAGAAGGGGGTCATGAAAAGAACAGTCATGTCACATTGAGAACACTCAATGTAATGCTATTTAAACATAATTTAGTATTTTAAGCAAATCTAGGAAAAGCATATTTAGGACTGACCAAAGCCAAGAATGGGGCCATGTGTATTCAAAAACTTGTGAAGCCAAAAGACCGGCCTACGATCCGCGCATTGGTCCTTCCTTTACAGGAGCCTCTCCGATGCGAGCGTTACGTGTGCAGTCGCGACTGAGCATGAGCGAGAACCGGACTGAGCGGCAAGGCTGCGTGGTCACGGGCATCTCTACTTTGACAACCGTCATGGCGCACCAGGCTTCGGAGCCCAACTTCTTGATTGTCAGCATCTGCGGTTTATGCGCAGGTGTTGCGATGATCACTTGGGCTCGCATCTCTTGCTGGCTTCGCTGGCGATAGTCGCAAGCGACCAAATCAACCTACCCTCTCGTCCGTCGCGACGGGAGGGTTCACTTGCGTGTTTTTTGAGGAAGTATCAGCATGGTGCCAATGCGCCGCTTCTTTGGGTCAGCATGGTTCGCGTTCCTCACCTGCGTCTTCCTCGCAGGCGTGACTGCGGCTGCGTTTGCGTTGCTCGCTCCTACAGGCGAGAACATTGGCAACACACAGATTCATGACGCCATGAAGATCGCAGGATGGGTCGCTGGTCCTGCCATTGCACTGCTCGCATTTATTCTCATCTTGATACTCAACGGCCTGCGCCGTCTCTTTCGCATTCGCCAGGTTGCACTGCTCCATCCCGTTGTCGTGTTCTTGGGAATCCTCCCATTCCTCATTCTTGCGTGGGAACTCGCCGGCGAACCTCCCTACACGCCTATTGCTCGTGGTGTCACAGAGTTCATCGCACGTCCGCTCTTGTGGGGAGCGGGATCTGCAACAGACATCACCATTCTCGCGTTCATCATCACGCTCTTCACCAAGAAGCAGGCATGATCCGACTTCACGGCATCACAGGCTCGAACACGCTTCCTGGCCCTTGGGATGGAGCCCGTCGATCCCGCTTCGCCGGACTGCGAGCACTCTGGCTCCTCCTGCCGGCTACGGTCCTCCTGAGCGGATGTTTGGGTGATGTGATGGAAGTCTTTTGTGAGATGGGTCCGGATGAAGATCACTGTTACCAGGCTGCAGCCGTGCAGGAAGCAGAGCCGGAAGACTGCTCGAAAATCGAATTCCCACCACCACGCAGCAAGTGCCACCTGATGATCGCCGAGAACACCGGGGACCCCACGGTGTGTTACAACATGGAGGATGGCGGCATGATGGGGTACTCGAAGGAGGAATGCTTGGCAGCTGCATTGCGCAATCACTCGGTGGATGCCTGCGAAGAGGCAAAGGATGAGCAGGCCTGTCGTACCGCATATGTAAGTCACAAACGCAATCAAGATTGCGGAGAAGGATTCGTGTATTCCTCCGAGAAAGACGGAATGTGTTTTAAAGAAAGTGAGAAGCCAGCACCCGTTGCTGGCACAGATGACGATATCGAGAGCAAGGTCGAAGGCGACCTCAATACCATCAAAGATGCTGCGACAGGCAAATACATGGAGCTCCTGGAAGCCGCTATTGAAAGCGAAGAAGACGATGCGAAGAAATTGGGATTGGAAAAGTACAAAGAGTTCCTCGAGAAGAGTGGTGAGCAGCTAGAGGAGATCCAGGCAAACATTGAAACACTCAAGGAGATCAAAAAAATCTTCCTCGATGCGTACGATCCTTCCATGGATATCGACAAGATGTCTGTCAGTAAAATTCTCGACCACGGTCTCTTCGACAAAATCAAAGAGCGTCTCGTGGGAAGTGATCCTCCAACCGAACGTAGCAAAGCTGAGGACGCACTCTCGGTCTACGAAGCCATGCTCAAGCGCCAGGGCGACATCGATTACCTCCAAAAAGGTCGTATGGATCGCCTAAAGGATGTCGTGGTGTCGAAGGCAAAAGACAAAGTTACAAGTGAGCTCAAGGACAAAGTCACGGGCATTGTTGAGGGTGTCGCAGGTACCGCATTCTCCGCTGTAGGAATCATCGACAACGCACTCACGAGCTTCCGCGAAGAGGCTCAGAAAGAAATGTTCGTCGGTCTCGCCGCTGCGTACAACCGTCAGCGTCAGTCGATTGAGCAGAGCAATCCAGGTCTCTCCAAAGAAGAGATCCACGCTCGCACCATGGCAAACGTGAAGGCCAATCCATACGAAGATGTGCCCAATGCCGGCTTCATAAAGTACGGCAACATCCTCGAGAACAAGGACTGCAACGACGAGAGTAATCCACTCTGCATCGACAATCGTGTGTTCTGGACGGCGATGGATAAGGCGTATCAGTACAGCAACAAGAATTAATCAAAACCCTTCGACAAGCTCAGAGTGACACTGCGGTGTCAAAAAACCCCGCGCCCTGTAGGGCAACGGGGGAAGATTCAATATTTCTTATTATGCAGCGTCTGCTGCTCCAGCCTCGACAGCAACGACGTTGCCTGCCTTTGGGCCCTTTTCACCGCTTTCCATGTCGAACTGCACGG
>CAYRXE010000066.1:0-3578 GCA_964428205.1 uncultured Candidatus Peribacteria bacterium
AGGAAATGTCGCTTCTCGCGCCAACATCGATTGCGGTGGTCGGAGCCTCGTCCGAACCAGGAAAGGTGGGACACGAAATTTTTAAGAATCTGCAGACCCAAGGTTTTACAGGAAAGCTCTTCCCGGTGAACGTGAAACACCCAGAAATTTTGGGTGTGAAGGCCTACCCATCGGTCAAAGAATTACCGGAGACTCCGGATCTTGTCGTGGTCGTGACTCCTGCAGCAACGGTCGCCGGTGTGATGGAGGAATGTGGCGCCAAGGGAGTGAAAACGGTGGTCGTAATCAGTGCTGGATTTGGAGAAATCGGCACAGACGAAGGTCGTGCCAAAGAGAAGGAACTCGCCGATATCGCCAAGAAGCACGGCATCACGTTCGTCGGACCAAACTGTCTTGGCGTGCTGCGTCCTGCCGCCGGCATGAACGCTTCGTTTGCGAAGGAAGTGCCACCCAAAGGATCCATCGCCCTCTTGAGCCAGAGCGGCGCACTTGCGGTCGCCATTTTGGATCAAGCAAAGACGCTCGGCATGGGGTACTCACTCGTGGTGAGCATGGGCAACAAGGCGAGCATGAACGAATGTGATTTTTTGCAGATGTGCGCAGAGGACAATGAGACCAACGTCATCGGGTTGTATCTGGAAAGCATTGTGGATGGTCGAAGATTCATCGCAGAAGCAAACAAACTCCGTGGAAAGAAGCGGATTGTCCTCATTAAATCCGGTACAACAGAACATGGTAAAAAGGCTGTTTCTTCGCACACAGGAGCATTGGCAGGTTCTGACGCTGCCATCACAGCAGCATGCGAAGCCGCGGGAATTCTCCGTGCAGAAACGATGGAAGAATTTCTTGGATTGCTCCGCGTGCTTTCGATGCAGCCGGGCCTGCTCTCGCCCCGCGTTGCCGTCATCACGAATGCCGGCGGCCCGGGAATCCTGGCAACGGATGAAGCCGAAAAGCGCGGCTTGGAATTAGTCGCACTGAGCCCAAGCAAAGAAGCGGAGCTAAAGCCCAAGCTCCCAGCCGCAGCGAGCGTACACAACCCGATTGATGTCTTAGGTGATGCTCTTGCTGATCGTTATGCAGCGGCACTCGAAGCAGCATGCACCGACGAAGGCATTGATGGACTGTGCGTCCTCCTGACTCCGCAGATCATGACACCGCCAAAAGAGATTGCGCAGGCAATCATTGCCGCAAAAAAGAAGCGGCCATTGATGCCAATCGTCACGAGCTTTGTCGGCAGTGAAACAGTGAGTGATGCCATCGCGGAATTACATGCGGCAAGCATCCCTAGTTTCGCAACCCCAGAAGGTGCCATTCGCATGCTCGCAGCTTTGTACACATCCAACGGTCATCACGAAGTGAGCGATGTAGGAATTGATCAAGAACGCGCCGCAAAAGCGCAGGCAATCCTCGCCGGCGAATCGCTGCTTCTTTCTGAGGACAAGACCGAAGAGCTCTTCAGCTTGTACAAACTCCCCCTCCCCGTACAAGAACTGGCAAAGACTGCCGAAGAGGCGGCCCTGATGGCAGAACAAATCGGCTTCCCGGTGATCATGAAGATCAGCTCACCGGAGATTTTGCACAAGACCGATGTTGGTGGCGTGCGTGCGAACCTCACCAGTCGCGAGGCAGTGATCAAAGCATTCACAGAGATCATCGCAAATGCGAAAAAACACATGCCCACAGCGACGCTCAAAGGCGTACTCGTGCAGCAGTTCCTGCCCGTAGGAAATGAATTCATTGTGGGCTCCATCCGCGATTCCTCATTTGGCCCCACTGTCCTCGTAGGACTCGGCGGTATTTACACAGAGCTCTTCCGAGATTCCACGTTGAGAATCGCACCCGTCGATGAACGCATGGCATATGAAATGCTCGAGAGTCTCAAGAGCTGGAAACTCCTTCTTGGACTCCGTGGCAAAGCACAGTCCGATATCGATGCACTCGCAGGCACCATTGTGAAGATCTCGCAGATGGTCACCGAATGCAGCAACATTGTGGAACTCGATTTGAACCCGGTCTTGGTGAGCGATAAGGGTGTGATTGTGGCCGATGCGAAGGTTGTGTTGGGGTGATACGATGCGGTCGTGAATCGCACGGTTTCCATCCTCATGCCCACGTACGAATCTGATCCTGCCTATTTGAAGGCAGCGATTGAATGCGTGCTCAATCAAAGCTACCCGGATTGGACGCTGATGATGCGCGATGATGCGTCGACTATTGATGTCCATGCACTCGTGGCGCCTTTCTTGGCTGACCCAAGAATCACGTTTGTGAGGAATAACGAACGCAAAGGCATTGGCGGCAACTGGAATGCATGTTTAGAAAGCGCTGATCGATCGGGTAATCCTGAATACATCCAGTTCTTCTTCCAGGATGACCTGTGGGAACCAACGTACTTAGAAAAGAGTGTGGCTGCCCTTGAGCAGCACAATGCCGATATGTGCTATGCCGGGCACGAGTACCTCCTCCAAGGAGAGCCGGAGTTTTGCGCACAGGTGGAACCCACCTACGCAGCGATCACGGCCGCTCGCAATCTCGTGGCGCCCGGCAAGCATGATGCCAAGAAGTTTTTGAACATGTGGATCCGCACGGGACTGCGCACGAACATCATTGGAGAACCCTGCTACGTGATGCTCCGGAAGTCGCTTGTCGACCGTACGGGCCCGGTTGATATGGATTTACGCCAAATACTCGATAGTGAGTACTGGCTGCGCTGCTTACAAAAGGCATCGTCGCTTGTGTTCTTGCCAGAAAAACTTGGCACCTTCCGTGTACACGCGAAGGCCGCGAGCGCGAGGAACAATGTTGCGAAAAAGCGCCGAAGGGAGCGGCTCCTCTTCCTACGTAAGCACCCGATTATTGCTCTGCGAGGAGTTTTAAAGATCTGAGAGTTTTCAAACGGATGGATTTCTCCTACTCTTGAGTACGAAATCCCTTTCCCCATGTTTCTATGAAACTCAAAAAGTTATTCCAGAGCGCGGTGGATCATGGCATTGATGCCGATCCGCGTGGCCGCAAGTACATCGAGAAGCTGCTCAAGAAGCAGGCCGATAGAATGAAAAAACTCGAAGGCAAAGAGAAAGAACTCTTTGACGAAGAACGCACCTGGAACCCCTACAGCGACTGCCGCGTGTTGCATGGCACGGGAGAAGAAGATGTGAAGACGCTCATGATTGGTATCGACTTCGAAACACAGGAAGTGCTCTTGGCTGATCGTCTTCGCGAGAAGGGCATGAAGATCGACTGTCTCATGACGCACCACCCAGAAGGTCGTGCACTTGCTGACTTGGATAAGGTTATGACCCTCCAGGCCGATGTATACGCTGCTGCTGGCGTGCCTGTAAACCACGGAGAAAGCTTGCTTCGTCCTCGTATGGACAAGATCTGGCGCGCTATCCACGCCGATAACCTCTTTAGGACTGAGCGTGCTGCTGAGCTCCTGGGCTTCCCGATTTTCTCCTGCCACACCATCACCGATAACCTCGTGTGGGCTTATATGGAAAAGACGATCTGCAAAAAGCCATTCGATGATCTGCAGGAAATCATCAACGCATGTTTGGAAGTTCCCGAGTTCAAGT
>CAYRXE010000067.1:0-3452 GCA_964428205.1 uncultured Candidatus Peribacteria bacterium
TTGTGAGCGAGCAGACAAACAGTCAGCTCACGGTCTTTGCTCAGAACACCCTGCGCGCTCTCTCGATTGATGACTTTGCCGGAGCAATCCGCGAAATGGGTCAAAACCTGTCTACGGCTGCACAGGGCTCACTCAGCTTTGCTGTGTACTTGGCCGGTTCGGTGCTGAATTTCTTCATTAATCTTGTCGTCGTGCTCGTCCTCGCTTTCTTCCTCCAGATCGAAAAGGAAGAAATCCTGGCCTGGCTCCGTGGCTTCCTCCCCTGGAAGTACCGCACGTATGTGGATGACAAGTCCGAGGCGATCAGCTGGAAGCTTGCACAGTGGGTACGCGGCCAGTTGATTCTGTGTGTCGCGATTGGCGTGCTCACCTTCCTCGCACTCGTGATCTTGCGCATGCCGTACGCACTCACGCTCGCACTCCTCGCTGGGTTCACCGAGTTCATTCCTTACGTAGGACCATTCATGGCTGCGATCCCGGCAATCCTTATTGGTATGGCACAGAACGGATTCATTTGGGGTGTGGTGGTCTTCATCGTCTACTACGTCATCCAGTGGTGCGAGAACAACTTGCTCGTCCCTCTCATCATGAAGCGCACAGTCGGTCTCTCCCCCACCGCAACGATCATCGCCATGCTTGTGGCCGTCAGCTTCCCCACCATCATCCATCCGGTGCTCGGCATCATCCTGAGTATCCCGCTGACAACTGTGCTTGGCATTTTCCTCGAAGACTGGCGCAGTCATCGTTCTTCGGCAGCTCGATAACACCAAAGTGAGAAAAGTTTTCTAGACATTCTACATTCACGACACCCTTTTTAACGTGCCGTGAGTGTCTGTTTAGGCTTTTTGCGCTAAAATCTCCTGATACTGATTGCCATGTATCACTCGGCTACTTAGAGTGATAATGACGATCAAGATCGAACTATTCCCCTCTTCTCGTATGCACCCCTTCGATCGCTTTACTCCCAACGCCAAACTCGCACTGCAAATTGCAGAGCAAGAAGCGAAGAGTATGAAGAGCCCGTACATCGGGACGGAGCATCTGCTCCTGGGACTCTTGTCGATTCCAAAGTCTCTCGCCTTCTCCATCTTCACCGGTGCAGGAGTTACACAGGAGAACGTGAGGATTCTTCTCAAGTCCATGAAGAACCCTGCCATCGAGGGTCAGCATGTGAAGCACGGTCTCTCGACCTTCCTTCACACGATCATCGAGCAGAGTGTCGTGACCGCACACAAGTTCCGTCACGCCAATGTGGGTACGGAGCACCTCCTCCACTCTCTCGTCTCTACAGGAAAGAATGCAGCAACCTTGATCCTCGAAAACATGCAGGTGGATCCGGAGGATCTTCGCCTCAAGATCGAAGAGATGTTTGGCCAAATCAGCCATTTTAAGCAGCAGAATAAGAATCTCGAGCAGTCTCTGGAGAACTTCTTCCAGGGGTTGCAGGGTGCTATTTCCGGCATGCAGGGCAACGGCATGATGGCCGGAGGCAGTGAGCCAGAAGGACTGAAGAGGAAGAAGGCAGATGGAAAGAGCAAGACACCAGTGCTCGATTACTTCACCGATGACCTCGTGTCGAAGGCGAAGGAAAAGAAGATCGATCCCATCATCGGTCGCGATGGCGAGATCGCACGCTTGATTCAGATCTTAAATCGCAAGACCAAGAACAACCCCGTGCTCATTGGTGAGCCAGGCGTTGGTAAGACCGCGATTGTGGAAGGTCTCGCACAGCGCATCGCCCTCGGACAAGTTCCACAGAGTCTGCGCGACAAGCGTCTGCTTGTGCTCAACATGGGTTCCCTCGTCGCCGGTACCAAGTACCGCGGTGAGTTCGAACAGCGTTTTGATGACATCATCAAAGAAGCTGCGAAGAGCGATAACCAGATCATCCTGTTCATTGATGAATTGCACACAGTGGTGGGTGCGGGATCTGCAGAAGGTTCGCTTGATGCAGCCAATATCTTAAAGCCAGCACTCAGCCGCGGAGCGCTCCGCGTGATTGGTGCTACGACCTTGGATGAGTTCCGCACGATCGAAAAAGACCGCGCATTGGAACGCCGCTTCCAGTCCATCCAAGTCAACGAACCAACGGTGCCAGATGCGATTCAGATCCTTCAGGGTCTCAAGAAGAGCTTCGAAGAATTCCACCACCTCACGATCACCGATGCTGCTGTCGAAGCAGCTGTGCACTTGGGTAAGCGTTACCTCACGGAGCGCTACCTTCCAGATAAAGCTATCGACGTGCTCGACGAAGCATCTGCCGGCAAGAGTTTGCAGCATGCCTCAGAGGCTCCTGACCTGCGTAAGGCACAGGAGAAATTGGAACAGCTGTTGCAGAAGCAGCAGGCTGCTGTGCGCGAACAGAAGTATCACCTCGCTCTCAAGTTAAAGCAGGAGCAGGAAGAGGCTCGTGCAAAGCTCGACCAAATGACATCTGCCGGAGACGGAGACCGCAGAACACCCGTGCAGATCACCGAAGATGACATTGCCGAGGTCATTGGCCGCATGACGGGAATTCCTGTCACAAAGCTCTTAAAGTCCGAAATTAAGCGCCTCACGAACCTCGAACTCACGCTCAAGAAGCACATCATTGGTCAGGACGATGCCATTCGCAAAGTAGCTCGTGCTATCCGCCGCAGCCGCGTGGGTATCAGCTCCGATCGCCGCCCTATTGGCTCCTTCCTCTTCCTCGGACCTACGGGTGTGGGTAAGACGGAGCTCGTACGTGCAATCGCGAAGGAAGTGTTCAACCGCGAAGACGCGCTCATCAAGATTGATATGTCCGAATTCATGGAGCGCCACAACGTCAGCCGTCTCGTAGGTGCCACTGCTGGTTACGTTGGATACGAAGAAGGCGGTCAACTCACCGAGATGGTGCGCCGCAAGCCGTACTCTGTTGTGCTCTTCGACGAAATTGAAAAGGCTCACCCAGAATTCTTCAACATCCTCCTCCAGATTTTGGAAGACGGTACGTTGACCGATGCTACGGGTAAGCAGGTCGACTTCACGAACACCGTCATTGTGATGACGAGCAACATTGGTGCCGAGAAGCTCACGAAGCAGGCTGCACAAATCGGCTTTAAGCTCGAAAGCGAGGCCAGGAGCGCCGAAAGTGAATATGAGAACAAGTGCAAAGAAGTCGTTGCAGAGCTCAAGGACCACATGCGTCCAGAGTTCCTCAACCGTATTGATCACGTGATCGTCTTCAATGCATTGAACCAGCAGCACATCCGTCGCATCGTGCGCATGCACACTGACGAGCTCGCCGAACGCCTTAAGGCTCAGGGCTACACGCTCGAGTTGGATCAGAAAGTCATCAACCTCCTCGGTGAGGAAGGCTTTGATCCTGAGTACGGTGCACGTCCGGTCCGCCGCGTCATCCAGGAACGTCTCGAAGCAGAAATTGCCGAGCACATTCTCAAAGATATCTTCCGCAAGGGCGACGTGATCAA
>CAYRXE010000068.1:0-3207 GCA_964428205.1 uncultured Candidatus Peribacteria bacterium
TATTGGTTGTATCGATGGCTGCTCCCACTTGCGGTCCCCAGAGACCCAGTTTGCTTGGGCCGTTATCGGGATAGCCCTTGGTGTAGTCCGCTGCAGGAGCCGTGAGTGAGCCATCGTACTGACCAATCACATCAGTGGCGTTTTCGCCGTTACTAATGGCGGTGACATCAAACTGCAGCACGCGATGGTTGAATTGATCGACGACGTAGAGGTAATTATTGGTCGAATCGTACGCAATCTGCGATGTCCCTCTAAGGCCTGACTGTGTGGTGACTTGGCTACTGTTCGTGAAGTTCGACTGACCCAAGACTGCGGTGGCGTTTTCACCATCTGTAATACCGTTGACCGCGTACACCGTTACACGGTGGCTTCCGCTGGCAACGAAGAGGCGATCGCCCGTATCATCAAACGCCAACCCGCGAGGGTAGAAGAGTCCTCCTTGCGACGTTGCTCCGGTATTGGAGGTGAAGTTGCTCTGTCCCAACACATTGATTGCCGATGCACCATCGGCGATCGTGCCACTGTTGACGTCGAAGACCAGTACGCGATTGTTATCTGCATCAGCGACGAACAAACGCGTGTCGGTTGGGTCGTAGGCAAGTCCGAACGGACTATCGACTGTGGCATCCGTGAGCCCGGTTCCATTACTCGTAAAATCACTTTGACCCAATACGAATGCTGCCGCCATGCCGTCACTCAATGTCGAGATGTCGTATACCAAAACACGATTGTTATCGGTGTCGGCGACGAACAAGCGGTTACCTGACACATCAATAGCCAATCCCGTGGGGCCGCTCATTTTGGAGTCGGTCGTTCCCGTGGAATCTGTGTTCATGTCTGGCTGACCCAACACATATTGCGCACTCATGCCGTTGGAAATGTTCAGCACATCAAAGACCAGCACGCGGTTGTTGAGCTGGTCAGAGACGTACAAGTTATTCGCGTTCACCGCGAGTGCGTACGGTCGCTCAAACCTACTATCCGACAAGTTATTCTGCCCGGTAGCGAAGTTCGCTTGCCCAATCACGTAGTCCGGAATGCGATTGAGGATTTCATTCCCAGCATCTAAGTCGTATACCAAAATACGATGGTTATCCGAATCGGCGACAAAGAGTAAGTGTTCATCTTCATGCACCGCTGTTCCGTGTGGAAAGTAGAGTCCGAGTTTGTTTGGTCCATCGTTTCCGCGCGAATACCCCACCTGCGCTTTGCTGTACTGCGCTGCGGGAGCACTCAAGCTATCGTCGTGCTGGCCAAACATGTTCACAGCGTTCGATCCATTCGTGATGACTGCTAGTACTATCGGTGCTGTCACAAAAAAAAGTGTCGTAGCAGCTACGAAATACAGAGAACGCGATGCCGAACGCACCTTTCTTATATGCACGAATTTCATCCCAGGAACACTACCAAAATCGCCCTGTGCAGCCAATCATCCACGATTGCATAAACACAGACACATGGACTGATAGACTCATTTTTCGCATCTCTGGGACATAACACATAATCAGTGTAAGAATGGTGCTCTTCCCCCGTCTACACGCATGTCCCCACACCCTATGGAAGAACAATTCCTGAAGGCTTACGACGACTATGCAGACGCAATCTTTCGACACTGTGCCTTGCGCATCAGTGATCGCGAGCGCGGCAAAGAACTCATGCAAGAGACCTTCTTAAAAGCATGGGAGTCCGTGCGTCGCGGTACCAAGGTCGAGAACATGCGCGCATTCCTCTACAAGATCGCCAATAACCTGATCATTGATACCTACCGTCGTGACCGCGGCGAAGTCTCGCTTGAGGATATGGCCGAAGAACAGGGCTTTGATCCTCCTGACCTACGTACAGATATGGATGTAGAACGTGTGGTCGCAGGTGGAGAAATTATGGACAAGCTCCAGAAACTCGAAGAGCCGTATCGCACGGCACTCGTGATGCGCTACGTGGATGGGCTCGAGCCCAAAGACATTGCCGACATGCTCGGCATTACCGCCAACGTCGCTTCTGTTCGCATTCATCGTGGACTCAAACATTTATCCGTCATTCTCGGACAACCAACACATGCGTGATCCTCTCGATCAATTCTGGGCAGATGCGAAAGATCTTCAGCTCTCCCCTGAAGAAAAATTGCAGAATCGTGTTTTGCTCCAATCAGGCATGCATTTAATGGAACATGGTGAAACCCTCACACTCACGCGTAAGGAACGTGCCGATGGCTTTGAGCGTCTCGCAAGCGCGCTGACCGATAAGCCAATTTTGCGCGAGACCTTCTTCGATAAGCTTGTCGATGTTCTCAATAGCTCCTTTGTACGTGTGCCAGTGACGGCCGTGCTCGTCTTTATGGTGGGTGGAGGAGCACTCGCAGCCGCCGCAGAAAACGCATTGCCGGGAGACGCTCTCTATACGTTTAAAATTTCCATCACGGAACCGTTACTTGGCACCTTCCGACACACGAATACAAAAGACAATGCCGAGTGGAACATGGTGCTCTTGGAACGTCGCCTCGACGAAGTCGAAGCGATTGCCACAACTCCCAACGCGCAGAAACGCGCCGATCCTGCTGCGAAAGCACTTCGGGAACAGACGTCCGAATTCCTCAATGCCGTCGATACCATGTTGCCGGGCGACGAGAATGAGGAGCTCCGCCGAGCTGCCGTTCGTCAGTTTGATGCACGCGCGAATTTTGTCACAAACCGCGCAATGAATGATCCGACCACACACCAGATCATCCGTGCCATGCTCGATGAGCAGCGCAGGATCGAGAAGGCGAGTCGCTCTTCTTCCTCTTCGTCGCTACCAGCCGTGGCGCCTAAGAGGTCATCCAGTTTCTCCATGCAGTCGTCCTCATCTTCGTCATCTTCTTCCGCATCTTCCGTGAATCTTGAAGAAACCGTGAGGGGAGCCACTTCTTCGCTACCAGCAGGTATTCCCGGTCGGTAAGAATCGTGCGAGTTGATCGTCTTCTGTAATGCGATCGCTCTTTTTGTTTTGTCTATTTTCCCCACTCTTCTATGCGAACGATTTACCGTCTGACTTCCGCACTTGTTGCGGGATCATTCGCTCTCTCTTCCATGCCTGTCGCTGCGATGGGCTTGGGTCTGGATCTTTCCCACTCTTCCCATGTCGACTCTTCTTCTCACTCTGGAACCCGCAATAAGGTTTCTGCGGAAGCAGAGACTTCGTTCAAGGCAGGTCGCAAGACGGAAGGCTCTG
>CAYRXE010000069.1:0-3138 GCA_964428205.1 uncultured Candidatus Peribacteria bacterium
GACCAAGGGTATCGCGCGTGCCACCCGTGATGTTCACGATCAATGCACCAGTCATCGTGTCTCCTGCCTTCTTCACGTAGCGGTTGTCGCCAATGGTGAGGACGTTTCCAGAGCCGAACACACCGGAGTTCTGATCCGTCCCACAGGAGAAGCGACCGGTCGTCGTGTCCCAAAGGAGCTTGGATGTAGCTGCGGTGTCACAGTCAGTGTTGAGACCAAATCCACGGATGGTGGCACCGGAGATGGTTCCTTCCAAGAATACAGAGCCAGAAGAGCGGATGTTTGTGGAGGCGTAGAGAGTGGTACCGGAAATAGTGCCAATGACGTCGAGTGTTGCCTTGGCAGCGCGTGAAGCAACAACATTGCCGCGGTCAGAAATCACCGTTGCACCCGAGACAACAAGACGTGCATTTGGAGATGCCGTTCCAAGTCCGAGAGCGCCCGTAGCAGTCAAAGCTGCGAGTGAGGCTCCTGCAGAGTTCTGCCATTCCTGGAGGAAGGCTGTTTGCGAAGAAGCTCCACGAATGACAAGACCCTTAGTCGTTGCTGAATTGGCGTAGGAAGTAATCTGACCAAGGGACGTGTATTGGTTAATACCGGCAATGTACTGTCCATTGTCATCGACGAGGAACACGTAACGGTTGTCGGAACTGTTATACACGGCGAACTTTCCGCCCGAAGGACCTGCCGTGTTTCCTGTGGAGATGAACGAGAATTTCTTGCCGCCTGTCGCAGCCGTGGCATCGAGAGTCAGTCCCACGCCAATGTTTCCTCCGCCGGCATTTGGGGCATACGTAATAAGCAACGGTCCAATGGCACTGCCATTTGTTTCACCTGCAACATGAAGCGGCTGCTGAGGACTGCTGATGCCTACACCCACGCTGCCCATAAAGTAGTTGCTGCCAGCACCGTTCTGCGTGATGAGTGCACCGGAGATGGTGCCTGCTACATCAAAGGTTGCTTTTGCAGTTGTTTTGTTGATCGCAACAACCGCATTGGTAATGGATAAATGACCACCATCACTCAGACGCACCACTGCAGAAGAATCTCCATCGGCGTTGTAGATAGAAAATGCTGGTGTAGCGTCCGTAGTGGTTATGCTCAACTGGGCAGCCTCAGTTATAGTCGTAGAGCCAATAGAAACGGTGCTAAGGAAGTAGCTTGCGCCTGTTACACCCAATGTTGACTGCAACACTGTCGCACCCTCGACAACAAGTGCTCCAGAAGATGTGAGGAGCTGCTCAGCATGAATGTGTGCACCGCTCATGGTGTTGAGCACGCGGAGACCTAGGGTATCGCGTGTGCCACCCGTAATGTTCACAATCAGCTGACCAGTCATGGTTCCACCGGAGCGGCGGAGGTAACGAGCATCACCAATAGTGAGAACGTTTCCGGAACCAAAGCTAGAGCTACCAGACGTGTCTGTGCCACAGGAGAATCGGCCCGTCGTGGCATCCCAAAGGAGCTTGCTCGTCGTAGCGTTGTCACAATCGGTGTTGAGTCCGAAGCCGTACATCACAGAACCGGAGAGCGTTCCTTCGAGAACAATGGAGCCTGAGGAGCGGATCGCCTGCTGAGCGTAGAGCGTGGAACCCGAAGCGAGACCAACAATCTCAAGAGCAACGCGTGTGTCTGCGGCGGCGGAACCAATGGATGTACCAATAATCACCGAACCAGAAACTGCGAGCTTGGAACCAGGCGTGATAGTGCCAAGACCGAAGTTACCGTTTGAGCCATCGATGGCGTAGCGCAGCACTCCACCATCAAGGAAGAGGAATGGATCTCCCGAGACGCCGTTTTCGATACCCATCACGTAAGACTGGCCACCAAGTGTGCGGAATTCCATACCGGCATCGCCGCCGGAGCGCTGGTTTTCGATCACAAGCAGTGCGCCGCTCGAAGCCGTGATGTCGTTACCGAGCATCGTTTGGTTCGACAAGATGTGGATTGGCGCATCCGGGTCGAACATCGTGTCGTTCGTCATGTCGGCAATCACACCCATAAAGCCTTCATTCGTGAGCATGAGACGGCGCTTCATGTGTGTAGATGAGCCGTTACCAGAGGTGTAGAACTCGAAGCGCGTTGCGCCGCCTGCTCCACCATCTTCCAAAACTTTCATTGCAGCGCGGACTCCGGCGTTGTTTGCACTCGCATCCTGACCTTCAAATTCCAAAGCACCAAAGAGTTCATTTGTGGTGATGTTTGTGTCGGTGCGCTCGAATCGCATGATGGCACCCGTGATCGACGTGATCTGCAACTGACGACTTGGGGCTGTGGTACCGATTCCCAGGCTACCCATGAAGTAGTTGCTGCCAGCACCGTTCTGCGTGATGAGTGCACCGGAGATGGTGCCAACGACATCAAGCTTTGCCTTTGGCGAAGACGTACCGATACCCACACGTCCTGTCGTAATATTGGTCATGAGCAGAGCCGTTGAGCTCGAGCCCGTGATGTAGAGCGAACGACCGGACATCGTCCCGCGAACGTTGAGGAGAGGAGTTGTCGTTGCAGAGTGTGTGTTGCCATTTTGGACCACCAGCGTGCCCGTCATCGTGTCCCCTGCTTTCTTTACGTAGCGGTTGTCACCAATGGTGAGGACGTTTCCAGAGCCGAACACACCGGAGTTCTGATCCGTACCACAGGAGAAGCGACCGGTCGTTGTGTCCCAGAGGAGCTTGGATGTAGCTGCCGTGTCACAGTCAGTGTTGAGTCCAAATCCACGGATGACAGAACCGGAGATGGTTCCTTCGAGGAACACAGAGCCGGAGCTGCGGATGGTGGTAGCAGCGTAGAGCGTGGAACCGGAGATGGTGCCGACAACATCGAGCTTGGCAGCTGGTGATGTTTTGCCGATGCCCACGTTGCCACTCGTAGGAGCGAGCAAGATGTCATTAAACCCTGACTGGTTGCCCTGAATACTCAGTGCGCCGTTAGCACTGAGGCGAGTGAAATCAAAACCGTTCGTTCCACTGGCATTACTCAAACGAAGAATAACTGCATCACCTACGGACTGTGTAATCTCGACTTTTGCTGCCGGAGAAGTGATGCCGACACCAACGCTACCCATGAAATAGTTCGTACCTGCACCGTTCTGCGTAATGAGCGCACCGGAGATGGTACCGCGGCTCGTGATGTTTC
>CAYRXE010000070.1:0-3097 GCA_964428205.1 uncultured Candidatus Peribacteria bacterium
CAGCAAGCGCACGTGGTAGTGATACCTGCGTGATGCTTCGTCCGCAGGATGATCCATCCTGGGCAAAATCCTCGCCGCACTTGTGCATCTTCTTAGGCGATAAGCAGGTACAACCAGAGCCAGCGGCTTACACGTGCAAGTGCCCCTGGCACCCAGAGAACTGGTATCTGCAGATTGGTGTGGAGCTTGGTGTCATTGGATTCGTCCTCTTCTTAGTTCTCACCGTCATGATGGTCCGTACCGGCATCAAGCGCATGGGATTGCACCCAGCTGTCATGGCATTCCTCGGCGTGAGCATAGGCGCGCTCTTCCTGCATGCGTGGGAGGATGCTGCCGTGGCGTACAGCATTTGGGTGATACTGAGCACTGTGTTGCCACAAGGAAAAACCCGCCACTCATAGAGAGCAGCGGGTCGGGGTTTGCCGTGGGTATGTTCATGTTGTGCGCCGCGCTCTACTAGTATGAATGTAGTAAGCTATGCAGCTGAACAGGATGAAGGCGCCAGACAAGAACCAAATGGGATTCGCTGCCCATTTCGGTAGCCTCATCTCGACACTCTTTAATTCCGCCACATTGGCCATTTGACCTTGGATAGCCAATTGCAGATTCAGCAATTGTAATTCCAGTGTGGCGTCTGAGGTTTTGCCTGATTCTTTTGCGGCGGTCACAATTTTCCGTGCATCGGCAATCAGCTTTTTCTTTTCTTCCTCAGTGAGAGGTCCTGAGGTTTCGCTGTACGCAACTTCCAATTTCAGAATCCATTCCTCCAGCTCGTTCACAATTTCAGGAATGCTTCGCATTGGCTTATCCTTGTCACTCGCCCGCACAATAAAAGGCGGATTGAAGTGAGGCTCAGTCCCCGTCTGCGGATCCTTTTGATCAAGCAGACCGGCGGAATTGCTCTGCGGCATCATCATCGACGCCATTACGATCAATGCTGCATACATCAGACGACTCCTTTGTCCCCCACGGCAGCCTCTCTCTTCAGTCACACGACTGAAATCGAGAGATCTCAGCGACTGCAAAAAGGGGCTCAATGGGGGATTACGATGTTTTTAAGGAACTTGGTCAAAGTAACATATTTTTATTTTTATGTAAATGTATCACCGACGCGCAAAAACTCATCATACAGACGTTTTGCCTCAAGCTTTTTCCTTCGATACACTCCACCTATGGAAGGCAACGTACATCCCGGCTCCATTGTTATCCTCGACTGCGGGGGCCAGTATGCCCACCTGATTGCAAACCGCGTGCGCCGCTTAGGCGCTTTTTCGGAGATCCGCGTTGCAGGTACTCCCGCTGCAGAACTCAAAGGCGCTGCAGGCATTATCCTTTCGGGTGGTCCGCAGAGTGTGTACGAGAAGGGGAGTCCACAGGCTGACCCTGCGATTCTCGATCTTGGTATTCCTGTTCTTGGTCTTTGCTACGGCCATCAGTGGATTGCACATGCACTCAAAGGCACGGTGAGTCCGGGTAAGGTGAAGGAGTACGGTCAGGCGGAGTTGGAAGTCACGCACCACGATGAGTTGCTCTTTAAAGAGGTTCCAAAGTTTTCGACCGTGTGGATGTCGCACGGAGATGAAGTCACACAGCTTCCAGAAGGATTCATGCAGCTCGGTAAAACCACTACATGCGAGAATGCCGCTTTTGCGCATCCAGATCGCAAAATCTTTGGCTGCCAGTTCCATATGGAAGTCACGCACACAGAGCATGGCATGCGCATGCTCCGGAACTTCGTCACGCTCTGCGATCACGCTCCATGGCAGATCACCGATTTCGTTGCACACGTCTCTGGGCAGATTGTCGAAGAAGTAGGAGATAAAAAAGTTTTCATGCTCGTCTCTGGTGGTGTCGATTCCACTGTCGCATTCACACTGCTCAACAAAGTGATTGGTACTGATCGCGTACAAGGTCTTCTCGTCGACACGGGACTCATGCGCAAAGACGAAGTGAAACTCATCAAAGATGCGTTCGATGCATTGGGTGTGAAAAATCTCCACGTCGAAGATGCATCCGAAGAATTTTTTGGAGCACTCGAAGGAGTCTTTGATCCAGAAGAAAAGCGTAAGCGCATTGGCGACACCTTCCTCGCTGTGCAAAAACGCGTGAGTGAGTCGATGAACTTAAGCATCAACGATGGATGGATGCTGGGGCAGGGAACCATCTATCCAGATACCATCGAGACCGGAGGCACAAAGCACGCTGACCACATTAAAACGCACCATAACCGCGTTTCTGCAATTCAAGACATGATCGACAAAGGCCTCATCATCGAGCCTCTCAAAGAGCTCTATAAAGATGAAGTCCGCATGCTCGGTGAGCAGCTTGGTCTCCCGCACGATCTCGTGTGGAGGCACCCATTCCCAGGTCCTGGTCTTGGAGTCCGCATCCTCTGCGCGGCTGATGCCAACCCTGTGTCTGCCATTGATCCCGAGATCCAGCATCGCATCGCCACGATGATCACGAAGACACACATGGCGCTGCCAGTCAGGTCCGTTGGCGTACAAGGTGACGGTCGTACGTACCGCCATGCGGTTGCACTCTTTAGTCATCACCCAACGACTATCTCCACGGAGCACCTCACACTCGCGACATCGATCCCCAATGCCATTCCGGTCTATAACCGCGTGCTCCTGTGTACGTCACACGACACACCACCCGAGCTCGTCTTCACTCCAGGCTACCTCACACGTGAGCGTGCGGATTTGCTTCGCGAGGCAAATCAAATCGTTACCGACGAAATGCGCTCGGCGGAGTTGTACGAAAAGATCTGGCAGTTCCCGGTGGTCCTCCTGCCGTTTGGAACCTCCAACGGTGGCCAATCCATTGTCCTTCGTCCTATTAGCTCCCAGGATGCGATGACGGCCAATGCCTTTGTGTTGCCTGAGCCTGTGGTCAATCAAATGACGAGGCGTCTTAAAGACCTCGCAGGCATCGACATGGTGTTCATCGACCTCACCAACAAACCACCAGCCACGATTGAGTGGGAGTGAGATCGGGTTGAGGTTCGATCATTCGACGCCGTAGTGCTCCAAGACTCCGCGCGTGGACCATCCTTTGCGCTTGCTCCAATCAAAACCAAGGAGCTTGCTCGTGC
>CAYRXE010000071.1:0-3094 GCA_964428205.1 uncultured Candidatus Peribacteria bacterium
GGGAGCGATCATGGAATTCCTGCCAGGCAAAGACGGCATGATCCACATCTCCGAGCTCCAGTGGAAGCGCACCGAGAAGGTCGAAGACGTGGTCCAGATGGGCCAGGAACTCGATGCCAAGGTGATTGAGTACGATGCCGCCGAAGGCAAGACGCGCCTGTCCCTCAAGCAGATGTCTGCACCACCAGAAGGTTGGACGCCACCGCCACCACGCCCATCATTTGGCGGGGGACACGGTGGAGGACGCGGAGGATTCCGCCGCTAATCACGACGAAAAAACATGAGCGCACTCGTACGGGTGCGCTTTTGTTATGCCAATTGCCCCTTCAGTTTTTCGCACTCCTTCTTGAGCATATCGAACGCGGAGTCTTGTACATACGGAGATTTGGCATGCCATGAAGGCAGGACGCCTTCGATGGTTTGTATCAATGCGTCCAGTTGTGCACGTGCTTCGCTACTAAGCGCGTCGTCTTTGACGACGCTGACCAGCTTCTGCAATTGCACAACCGTTCGCCGAAGCGCATCGAGCAGCAACAGTTCGCGCTTGGCATCAATGGTGTAGAGCTCCTGCTCAATGGTGTAAAAGAGCGGAATTTCTTCCAGAAGCATCACGCAGGTGGCGCAAGCAGTTATGAGATTCTGCGTGGATTTTTCGGAGATCTTTCTCGTATGTGCCTCTGTGATAATCATGTCGAAATCCCGACGGATGATGAACAGGTCTTCACGCATGTCGCGAAAGAAACTATCGAAGCTTACTTTTTGAATATGATTCAGGACCATGTCTTGTTTATGCGACACAATCTTTGCAGTGAGTAGACCTACACCGAAGAATCCCAAAAACCCTTCGATAGCTGCAAAGAGCCTTGCGATACCCACAGGAATCAAATCTCCGTATCCCACGGTGGTAGACGTAATGGCGCTGAAGTAGAGAGAATCCAGAACCTGTATGTGGATGGGCAGGTTTTCAATGCCTTGAATGCCATGGCTGCCCGGCACAAGGGTGATTGCCAGATATACCGCTGCGAACAGGAAAATCATGGTCACCCATAACTCGAAGAGCGCACGATACGGAAGGCTCGTCATGTATTCGATGAACGAGAGAGGGGACATGATTTTGCGCACACGTTTCATGTGGCATTGATATCCTCCACGTCGTTTCCTGTCCAGTGTTCTTATGCAGAGAGCGAATACTGCGTCTCGGTGTTGTGCAGGGTCTTCTGAGCTCTACTTCTCGTTCCGCCCTGGTGATACCCAATCACAAGCTCGGCAACGTCCAACGGTACATCACTGGTCACCAAGCTAAATGCATCGCGTACAGCTCTGAGTGGATGCAATGTCACAATGTCTTTTGCGAGCGCTGCGAGGTCACGCTTCGTTCTGCCAATCACGCCCTGCGGACGTTCCAGCTTTTGATCCACCACTCCTGCGGCCAGAGGTTCCAGTCCTTCACCCAACACGCTGCCCACCGCCATAAAAGGTGCGGCTGCGAGTTTAATCGGATCCTTCTCCTTCCATCCTTCCGTAAAATAGGATCCTAAGTTCTCCCCATACGCCCGGTAATTCTCTCCAACTTTCATAGCCATAGCATAGTCTTTGACGTTTCTGCGGCAATAACTTTACCGATTTTCCGATTCACTTCGTGTGTACCAATATTTTAGCCAGTGGATCAGGTAAAACCCTTGCACAGTCTCTTTGACATGTGTAGCATCGGCCGGTCTTGTTTCTGATTCATCAGTACAAGCTCCTGCTCTTTCTCGTTATTTGAAAAAGCGCCCCGCGTTTCGTGGGGTGTTTTTTTATCTGTGAACACCAACATTGCTAGCCCAAGTCCTCGTTTTCACCGTATACTTTTTTCGTGCTCGACAAAGCCTACGACCCTTCGGCGTGTGAAGACCGCATTTATAAAATGTGGGAGGAGAGCAATGCCTTTAAGGCAGATGCCCTGAGCGACAAAGAAGGCTTCACCATCAGCATGCCGCCGCCCAATGCGACGGGTCAGTTGCACCTTGGTCACGCAGTGATGCTCGCGATCGAAGACATCTTCATTCGCTATGCGCGCATGCAAGGCAAGGAGGCACTCTTTGTTCCTGGTACCGATCACGCGTCCATTGCAACGGAGAGTGTGGTGATTAAGCAGATTCAAAAAGATGAGAAGATTCCAGATCCACGTGCATCCCTTGGTCGTGAAGAACTTTTGAGGAGGATTGCTGAGTTCGTGGAGAAGAGTCGTGGGACCATTCGCGGGCAAATTCGCAAAATGGGTACGTCGTGCGACTGGAGTCGCGAGCGCTACACGCTGGAGCCAACGCTCAACCGCTGCGTGAACGAAGTGTTTACGAAGATGTATGGTGACGGACTCATCTATCGTGGTCATCGCATTGTGAACTGGGACCCAAAGATGCAGACGACGGTTTCGGATGATGAGATTGAATGGCTCGAAGAGACGGTCCCGTTCTACACCTTTAAGTATGGTCCATTCGAGATTGGTACCGCACGCCCAGAAACGAAGTTCGGTGACAAATACGTGGTCATGCACCCGGATGACGAGCGCTACGCACAGTACAAGCACGGCGACACGTTTGAGTGCGAGTGGATCAATGGCAAGGTAACCGCGACGGTCATCAAAGACAAAGCCGTGGATCCGAGTTTTGGAACAGGAGTCATGACCATCACACCATGGCACGACACAGCAGACTTCGAGATCGCGGAGCGCCACAAGCTCGATAAAAGTCAGGTGATTGGCTTCGATGGAAAGTTGCTTGATGTAGCAGGGGAGTTTGCGGGCATGAAGATCGATGATGCCCGTCCAAAAATTGCGGAGAAGCTCAAAGAGAAAGGACTGCTTGTGAAGGTCGAAGAAAACTACGTGCACAACGTAGCCGTGAGTTACCGCGGTAAGGGAAAAATTGAACCGCAGATTAAAGAGCAGTGGTTCATCGATGTGAATAAACCAGTGGTCGACTGGAAGCGCAGAAAAGTTTCTCTCAAAGAGATTCTCAAAGAAGTGATTGAGCAGAAGCTGATCAAAATTGTTCCAGAACGCTTCGAGAAGACGTACTTCCACTGGATCGATAACTTGCGCGATTGGTGCATT
>CAYRXE010000072.1:0-3039 GCA_964428205.1 uncultured Candidatus Peribacteria bacterium
TTTGCAGCCTCTTCGGCTTCGCGCTCCTTCTTGAGGCGCTCCATCGTTTCCTTATCGATTGGCTTGAGAGCCTTGATGGAGAGACCGATGCGGCGCTCATCAACGTCGATGTTGATGACCTGAGCTTCGACCTTCTGACCGATCGTGAGGGACTGAGCTGGGTCTGTGACTTTCTCGTGAGCAATTTCCGAGAGGTGCACGAGGCCGCTCAAGTCTTTTTCGAGCTTGAGGAAGGCGCCGTACTCGGTGAAGCGCACAACCGTGCCGCTTACCTTCTTACCTACTGGGTAACGCTCGGCAACCTCTTCCCATGGGTCCTTACTAAGCTGCTTGATGGAGAGGCTGAGCTTCTCGCCGTCGACACCAATTACCTTCACCGTCACACGATCACCAACCTGAGCGAACTCCGATGGGTTCTTCACGTGACCCCAAGCGATCTCAGAGATGTGCACGAGACCTTCGAGACCATCGAAGGCAACGAACAGACCGAACTTCACGAGACCACTCACGAGACCGTCTTTGACGTCGCCAATCTTGAGGTGCTCAAGAGCCTTTGCGCGCTCTTCGCTCATAGCTTCGCGCTCAGAAACGACGATTTTGCCTGCTTCTTCATCCATCGTGATGATCTTCACCGTGAAGGTGTGACCCACGAACTTGGCCAGCCTGGAGATGATTTCGCTGGAATCGGCATTGTTCACGCGTGGGTAGTTGACCGGAGCCAACTGACTGACAGGCAAGAAGGTGCGGATACCGTCGATGTTTGCGAGAAGACCACCCTTGTTTGCTTCGGTAGGCGTGAACTTCATCGTGGTGTCTTCTTTGATGAGCTTGTGGAACTTGTCCCAAGCCTTCTGCTGGCTCGCCATGCGGAGACTCAGCACGAGCATTCCTTCGTCGTTTTCTTCTTCGAGCGTGAGAGCGAGGACCGTGTCTCCGACCTTGAGCTCGCGGAACGTGTTAAAAGAGTCGCGGAGTTCGCGACCAGAAACGATACCCGTGGCGACGCCACCGATATCTAAGATCAACTTGTTCTTGCCGCGGAACACAACTGTTCCTTCGACAAGCTCGCCCGGTCTTACACGCAGAACCTGCGGACCGGTCTTAATGATGTCATCCATCACGGCAGACGTAGCTGCTGCCTTTTTTACTTTCTTTGGGGACATAAAAGATTGGGTGCAAGGGGAAGAAGTAAGGTCCGGCGTTCTTGCACGAGCAACGCGGGAACAGGCGCAGTTTTCCATGTTGGATGCCCGGAGTCAACGCTTTAGAGGGGCTTTTGAGCCATTTTTGACACCCTCAATAGGTCTCTTATGATCAGGGATACGTTCTTATTTGTTCTTTTTAGGAGGGCACACGATGCCGACCCTGAATAAGGGTGATTGGGTCGAGGATGGCCTTTCGTTCCTTGAGGACGATTCCACCAAGAAGAAGCCTTCCCCGCGAATCTGGTTCCGTATTCTCCCACAAGATTCTACGGAGTGGTTCTGGTCCGTGGTGCTGATGATCGTCTTTGCATTTTTATTTGCATTGGCGGCATGGCTCCATGACTGGAAACACTGGATATGGACCGCTATTCCAGGGGCAGTCTTCGGGCACTTCGTCTGTATCGCTTGGCAGCGTCCATCGCGATAACATCAACCTCCTCATAAACCTCAGGCGCTTGCGTCTGGGGTTTTTCTTTTACAAAACATTCTTCGCAAAGTTCAGCTGTTCCATGCCACCCTGAGGGAGCTTTTGCTCCTGGCTGGTACCGGGGTTGTAGATCTCGTAGAAGAGCTGGATAAGCTCCTGGGTCTCGAGCCTGCGGCTCTGGAGGCCAATATTCTCAAGGCCCGTCTGCACCAAGTTCACACGTTCCTGGATTGTCTTGCGACCAGCGATGAACTCGCGGTTACGGTCAGCAGCTTTGAGCCAGCCATCATCCTGCTGGAGCCAGCCGAAGAACTTTTCGAACATCGTCTTCTTACGTGTGGAGAGATCGAGTGGCACCACGACGTAAAACTTCTTCTGCATGATCTCGGCAATGTCGACGAGCTTCTCGATAAAGTCTGCGTAGCCAAGTGTCTGCGAGCGGAGGAGTTCGTTCGTGTGGTTGGCAGCAAGTGTGCGGAGCTGCACCAAGTACGGGTCAATGTTCATCTTGGATGAACGAATGACAATCTGGAGTGGGAATGCGAGTGTGTTCACGAAGGACTCGTATCCAGAAATAATACCCAGCTGTTCCGTCTCA
This sequence comes from uncultured Candidatus Peribacteria bacterium, assembly GCA_964428205.1. Taxonomy (GTDB): domain Bacteria; phylum Patescibacteriota; class Gracilibacteria; order Peribacterales; family Peribacteraceae; genus CAYRXE01. Next base: position 2,231 of record CAYRXE010000072.1, read on the forward strand.
CTCTTCAAATTAAAGTTGAGCGCTTCTACTTGCAGGATGGCACGCAGGCCACCGTTCTTCAAAAGCACTGTGTCATTGCGGATCTCACCAATAGGCAAGAAACGCTGTGTGGACGTAAACGCTGTCTTCTTGCGCTGACGAACCGTGCTCTTTTGGCCGGTGGACGTAGTCTTTTCTGGGGTCATGCGCGATGGGGGATGATGTCGTGGAATACCGATGGGCCACGATCTGCGGGACGTACACGGTCTGCTTTAATGCGAGTAGGGTCTACCGGAACGGTCTTGGCGCTGACTTCGACTTCTTGCTCGTCAGCTACTGGTGCAGCGATGTCTGTCACGACGACTGCTGGAGCTTCTTCGGTAAAAGAATTATCGACGACGCTGCTCAATTCGCGAATCTTGCTGTGCGCGACGGCATCTGCCTGGAGCTGCACTGGTGTGCGCTTTGCCTTTTCGTTTGTCTGGCTTGCGAGCACTTTGATGTTGATCGAAATACCTTCGCGTGGCGTCCATGTACGAACAGGAGCTTTGAGCATGCGCTCAATGACGAGAAGGAGAATCCGAGACAACGTGAGGTCGTTGATCTTGATGATCGCAAATGCGGCAGCAACCACAGCGGGGATCCACACGATGATCGTCGTGATCAAATCCACAGATCCATATGCCTTCGCGAGACTCGCATACATGCTGTAACTGATACCACCACCAATCGCCATCGTGATGATCTGGCGGAGCGTCAGCGGGCCGACAATGCGGTCCTCGATGTAGACGTTCTGCGGGATTTTGACGGGGTCGATAGGCATGAAATCT
>CAYRXE010000073.1:0-2926 GCA_964428205.1 uncultured Candidatus Peribacteria bacterium
CCAGCGAAGGAAAGCCTGCCCAGGACAACGTGGTAGACGCAGAGGTGGTGGATGATCAGAACAAGCAAAGTTGATCTTCAAAACGGGCTAAAGTCGAATTCATGCGAAATGTATGAATACGGTTTTAGCCCTAACCATAAACAAAATATTGAACATGACTAAAACGACGAGCATGCGCCCGTCGCTAAGGAATCAAAGGGCTATTCAGAGCTTTTTCCCGATCATCACCGCAAGCTCCACAAGGCGATTGCTGTAGCCCCACTCGTTGTCGTACCACGAGAAGGTCTTGAGCATGTTTCCGGCCATCACCTGGGTCATATCGGCATCGATGATGGAGCTACGGCTGTCGCCCACGTAATCCTTGGAAACAAGTGGACGGTTTTCCAACCCCAGAATGCCCTTCATGGGACCGTTAGCAGCTTTCTCGAATGCTGCATTCACTTCTTCTTTCGTCACCGGCTTGGACGTCACGACTGTGAGGTCTGTGATACTCACTGTGGGTGTCGGAACACGCAGCGACGTGCCATGGAGCTTACCCTTGAGAGCGGGGATGACTTCGCCAATGGCCTTCGCAGCACCAGTGCTGGATGGAATGATGTTGATGGCGGCTGCACGTGCGCGGCGCAGATCTTTGTGGGGGAGATCGAGCAGGTTCTGATCATTCGTGTAGCTATGCACCGTCGTCATCAAACCATGCTCCACACCAAAGGTTTCGTGGAGCACTTTGACCATAGGAGCGAGGGAACCTGTGGTGCACGAAGCATTACTGATGAGATGCATGGTCTTGGGATCATACTTGTCTTCATTCACGCCCATACAAAGCGTCACATCCACAGGTTCCTTTGCAGGAGCCGAAAGAATGACTTTCTTTGCTCCGGCATCGATGTGCAGCTGCATACCGGCACGATCGGTAAAACGACCGGTGCATTCGAGTACGACATCCACTTTAAGATCTTTGTGCGGGAGCTTGGCGGGATCTTTCTCGGCCGTCACGGTGATCTTGTCGTTACCAACGACGAGCGCATTGCCCTCGAACGAGGCTTCGACGTGCGCCCTACCAAAGGAAGAATCGAAGTTATAGAGGTGGGCTAGCGTAGCACCATCTGTGAGGTCATTGATGAGCACCACGTTCACATCAGGGAAGCGCTCGGTAATGATGCGCAATGCTTGGCGACCAATGCGTCCAAATCCGTTGATAGCGAGGTTCATGGAAAAAGGGGAAGGTTCGCAGAACATCCTAACATGACTCTACTTGCGGAGGTAATAGCTCACGTAGAGCTTCACGAGGCCGTTATCGGGGTAGGCCTGCACCAAACGTTCCAGGGCACCCGCACCGAATTCTTCGAATAATGTGCGCACGGCACCAGAGACTTCATCGCCAAAGTGTGTACCGGCTACTTTTCGGAAGAATTCCTCGGAACTCGTTCCTGCCGCAGCAAGTCCACGCACCGCGGAGTACCGCACGCGGGAATCGGGATGCATTCTTTTTTCTCCTGCAGAGCCAGGAAGCACCAGTGATTGCAGCTGTGCTGTGCCATGCATCTTTTGTTCATCCGTTGCATGCTTCATGGTTTTCCCCATAGCAGTCGCCAAAGAGATATGCGTATGTACGCGCTTCTCCCATGCTGCTTTTGCCTGAGTATCCATGTTGCCAATTTCTTGTTCGGTTGGAAGCGTGTTCCATTCTTCCATACCGATGATCTGCAATTCTCCTGCTGCCTTCGGACAAGAACGCCCCGCAAGGGCAAACACCCTCAGTGCCTCCGCGCCAGCCGGGGTATCGCGCTTGGTGCGCACAACGCGCAGGAGATCTTGAATGAGAGCGGTATCGCCTGGGTGTGCAATCAGCGCATCACGCAGTGCATTCACGGCATACGAAGATTTTTCGCCGCTGCCCAATGCACCCACAATCACGGGGGACACTCTCTCGTGGAATTTAGGAAACGCTTTGAGGAGCACATAGAACGCCGCATCGCGACGCGAGACGCATTGCTTGGTATCGGCAACGACGCAAAGAAATTCTTCAACAAGAGAATCATGCGGAAGCGTGTTCTCGTCCCACGCAAAACTGAGTGCTGCGATGCAATCGGATCCAAGCTGAGCATGGGGCAGTTCACCGAGTTCCTTGATGGCCTTCAAGCCATCATTGCCATAGTGCGTAAGTAAGCACAGGTACGTCATGCGATCGACTCTGCATCCTTCGGGATTCACAAAACCCTTCAACACATTGGCCCCGGCGTTGGCTCCTTGTTTTTGCTCTGCGTGCAAAACCATCAGCAGTGGGGGAGGGAACACCGGCATGTACTCAGACACAGGGCCCATAAACGCATTGGCAACACGACGCACCGTGCGAGGGAGGGGATCGCACGGATTGTGCATATAGGTATCGATGTCTTCCTGGCGAATACCGAGCGCGAGCACGGTCTTTCTCATCAGAGGAATATGCTTCCAAGCTTCGCTATCTCCATTGGCCAAATGAATCTGATAGTTCGCGAGAATGCCTGGCAACACATTTTGCACCTCGCCGTAGCCACCCATCACGGCCAGCACCTCCAAAGATAACGTACGATCTTTGGGAGCGGCTTGCGAACTGCTAAACAGATCTCCGATGGAATCGGCAAGTTTTTTACGCAGGGCATCGTTCTTACACACGCGACGAATCATCTGATCACGCTCTGGGTGACGAAAGTGACTGATGCTCTCATTGCTCTCCCACCGCTTTAATTCATCCTCGGCTTCGAGCGATAACCGATCACTCACTTCTCCTTTCACGACTGCAGGCTTACCCAGTTCTGCAGGAGTGACTTTTTGCGTCTGTGCCTCGGCAACATCTCCCGAAAGTACGAGCGACATCACAGCCAAACGCATGGAGGATCCAAATCGCGGTACGACAGAAGGACCGCGAGATACGTTCGTCGTATCCATC
>CAYRXE010000074.1:0-2843 GCA_964428205.1 uncultured Candidatus Peribacteria bacterium
TCGTCTCTTCCTGCTGCCTTTTTGGATCATCCGGATACTGCTTTTTGAGTGCTTCCAATTTGGGCTGAAGCATCTGCATTTTCTTCTGGCTCTCGAGTGCGCGCTGCGTTGGCCAGAAGAGCAACAGTTTGACGACGAGCGTGAGGACAATGATCGCGACACCAAGGTTGTAACCAGGCGTGAGTGATGCAACGAAGACGAGGAAGTTTAAAAACGGCTTCGTGATGAACGTGCGGAAAATCTGCGTGAACACTCCTGGCTCTGTCATCGCAAAGCGAACAGACGAGACATGTTGAGCACCGGATCCTGAGAGTGTTGGGAGAGAGGCCTCTGGTACGCGGACTTCGTACGTCGTAGGAGTGGCGAAGAGGGAATACTTCCAGGCACCAAGATCCACCGTCGCGGTCTTACCCGGAGCAATGGCAATCTGCGGATCGCACGCTGTCGCGAGTCCTGTTCCTGTGAGAAGCACTGGCGTTTCGAGAGGCTTATCGGGGGTGCCGACGTTGTAGACATCGAACGGCGCATTCGGACAACGAGATAACAATGTGAAATCCGTCGTCATCTTGTTGTGCAGCGTCACGATGGGATTCGCACCAAGACGGAAGGACGACGATGCAGAAATTTCCACGCCACCATCGGACGTTGGTGCAGCAGGGAAGAAGTTGCTGATGAGCATCTGACTTCCCAAGTACACGATCGCGAAGATCAGTAAGAACTGGAGAACAGAACTACGCTTTTTTGGTGCTGTGGGCATGGAGGAATGTGAGGAGTGCAGAGATGTCGGTTTGAATCTCTGCAAATGGACAACTTAGGCTAGAGGATCGAGGGAGGATCAACAACTGAACGGTCGGGAAGTCTTTGAGATCTTTTACGGACGTGCGCAGTGCCTCTCTGGCGCGTCTTCGCATGCGGTTGCGTGTCACGGCCGACTTGCTCAGCTTCGTTGATCCTAGGGTGCCTACAAACACGCCTGGACGGTCCGTACGAACGGCCGGATGCCTGGGATGCCCGTAGATGTACCGTGCCTGCAAATGCTTTCCCTTCCAGAGAAGGCCTTTCTGCTGCACACGGGCAACAATTTTGCGGCCACGGAGGCGATCAAGTTTCATAGCAGGGGGGATTGTACAGAATTATCTTGAACAAGTGCTGAGCGAAGAGAGCTGAGAGCTGAACTCAGCCTTCATCACTCAGCTCTCAGCTCTATGCTGCAAGACGAAGCAACGCTATCCTCCGCGCACCCATGAGTTCTCTCTCCCAGGATCAAGTCCGGCATATCGCCAAGCTCGCACGTTTGGAGCTGACCGATGCCGAAGTGGAGAAATTCGCCACGCAATTGACGTCCATTTTGGGCTACGTCGACATGCTGGGTGAGGTGGATACGAAGAATGTGGAGGCTGCCTCGCAGCCAACAGGCTTGATGAATAGCTTCCGCGAGGACGTCGTTCGTTCGAGCGAGGTATCCCCTGATGGATTACTGGGAACGAGTCCCCTGCCCATTACCGAACATCAGATTCAAACTCCTTCCGCTCACGAGTGATGTCGCTCCACACCCTCACCATCACCGAGGCACACGACATGCTCAAGGCTAAGAAGGTCTCCTCCGTGGAGCTCGTGGAGGCCTGCGTGGAGCGCATTGAACAGGTCGACCCAAAGCTCAATGCCGTGGTCTACAAGAATTTCGAGCGAGCCCTAGATCAAGCCAAAAAAGTAGATGCTGCAGGGTCCTTCGACTCCCCTCTTGCCGGTATCCCCTACCTCAGCAAAGACGTCTTCTGTGAGGAGGGTGTTCCGACCACTGCTTGCAGCAACATCCTGAGAGAAAAAACCTACTGTCCCCCATTCGACTCCACCACCACCAAACGCCTCAGCGCCGCTGGTGCGATCTCGATTGGGAAGACGAACACGGACGAGTTCACCATGGGGGCCTCCACGGAGACCTCCTGCTATGGAGTGACCAGGAATCCTTTTGATCTCAGCCGCGTTGCCGGAGGCTCCTCTGGAGGCTCCGCAGCTGCAATGGGTGCAGACGAAGCCATCTTCGCATTGGGTACAGACACCGGAGGATCCATCCGTCAGCCTCCAGGCTTTTGTAACTGCGTGGGACTTCGCCCAACCTACGGCCGCACGAGCCGCTACGGCGTGATGAGCATGGCGAGTTCGTTGGATACCATCGGACCGATTACGAAGACCGTGGAAGACACAGCAATCGTCCTCCAAGCAATGGCCGGGAAGGACTCCATGGATGGCACCACGGCGGACGTCGCCGTTCCTGATTATCGCGCTGCGCTCACCGGAGACGTAAAGGGCATGACCATTGGTGTTCCAGACGAATACTTTTTGGAGGGCATGAACGCAGAAGTGGAGGGGGCTGTTCGCGAGGCAATCAAAGTGTTGGAATCGATGGGTGCAAAGACCAAAAAGATCTCACTCCCCTTCAGTAAGTACGCCACGGCCACCTACTACGTCATCTGCCCAAGCGAAGTGAGCAGCAACATGGCGAGGTTCGACGGGATAAGGTTTGGTCATACCGAGAAGGCCAATGGCCTGAAGGAATACTATGAAGCCGTCCGCAGCAAAGGCTTTGGACCAGAGGTAAAGCGCCGCATCATGGTTGGTACGTATGCCCTGTCTTCGGGCTATTTCGACGCCTATTACCGCCAAGCGCAGAAGGTAAGGACGTTGATCAAGCAGGACTTCGAAAAGGCCTTCAAAGAGGTGGATGTAATCCTCTCCCCTGTCTCGCCAAACACGGCCTTTAAAGTCGGTGCGCACGAGAACGATCCCCTGGCGATGTACCTGGAAGATATCTTCTTGGACGGCCAGGTGATGGCAGGAATCCC
>CAYRXE010000075.1:0-2392 GCA_964428205.1 uncultured Candidatus Peribacteria bacterium
CATGTTCTGCCGTCGTGCGTTCGTGTGTAACGAGAATAATCGTGTGACCTTGGCGATGCAGTTCTTGGAGTGCTTCCATCACCGCAATACCAGAGGCAGAGTCGAGGTTTCCGGTAGGTTCGTCTGCGAAGATGACTTCTGGTTCTGTAACCAGCGCTCGAGCAATAGCGACCCTTTGCTTCTGACCTCCGGAAAGCTGGCTAGAGAGGTAATCCTTGCGTGGGGTCAAACCCACAGTCTCGATAGCCTGGAGCGCACGAGGCAGACGTTCCTTCGCCGAGATCGTTGGATGGTACAGGAGCGGCAGCATGACGTTCTCGGTCACGCTCGCACGTGCAAGCAGGTTAAACGCTTGGAACACGAAGCTGACCCTCGTCGCACGAATGCGAGCGAGCATGTCATCGGAGAGGTTTCCGACCGGCTCTCCTTGAAAGAGAAATTCTCCTCCGGTCGAGACATCGAGGAATCCCAAGATATGCATGAGTGTCGACTTTCCTGATCCCGATGGACCCATGATGGCCACGAACTCTCCTTTGTTGATCACAAGGTCGATCCCAAAGAGCACGGGTGTTTCGAGCTCCTCATTAAAGTACGACTTCTTGAGACCGCGAAGCTCAATGAGTGGCGCCGAGGGATGTGAAGATGAAGAAGCCATTATTCTTTTACAAGAACGATCACAGTTTCATCTGCCTTAAGACCGGTCATGATTTCGACATCGCTGTCGCCTTCCATGCCTGTCGTCACAGATTTCTCGACGAGCATCTTGCCTTCGAGCACACGAACGACCGTCTGACCCTCAGCATTCTCGAGAACTGCGCGACGAGGAACAGCCAAGACACCTGTGCGACTGCCCGTCACAATGGCGGCATCACCTGTCATGCCAATGCGAAGACCTTCGTGAGGAGTAAGGAAATCGAGTGTGACTTTGTACTTCGGCACTCCGTCTTTATCGGTCGCACGGTCATCAACTTCGGCAACTCGAAGCGGAAGTGTTTCGCTGCGGAAAGCATCGAGGACAATGGAACCCGTGAGCGCCTCGGTGAGCTTGGGCACATCGACTTCGGAGACGTACATTTCAATGCGATACGGACTATCACCCTGCATGGTGATAGCGGAACCAACAGGAGAGGCTTCTCCTGCCTTTATAGCGACTTTGGTAATGATACCGTCAACTGGAGCGATAATTTGCGTGTCTCCGTAATCAGCGGAAGCACGAGCCAGATTTGCGCGTGCATAGTTCACGCGAGCGCGAGCAGCATCGATATCGGTCTGGCGAGCACCTGCCTTCTTGAGCTGCAACTGAGCCTCTTCAATGCGCACCGACGTTTCGTAGGTGAGGACGTCGGACTTTGCACGCGTGAGTGAGGTCTGAGCAGCAGTCAAACGCGTGGCCAACGTTGCGGGTGTTTCGCGAAGTGTGTTCATGGCGGCATCCACCGAAGAAATCGCCGCCTGCACCGTGGAACGCTCTGTGTTAATGGACGTCTTATACGTCGTCAAACTATCCTGCGTGAGGTAGGACGTCGGCTGTGTAGAAGACACGGTCGAGAAGACGAGACCGATCACCGTCGATGCCTTCGAAAGTGAGGCACGCAACTGGACGTAGATCGCGAGAGCACTCTTCACATCACGCACGTTTGCGGTAGCGGAGAGCACACTCGAGAATCCCGCAGGCAAGTCATTGAGCTGCTGGACCACGGTGTAGTAGTTACCCGGACTGCCGCGAGAAATGGCATCTTGCAAATCGTTATTACGCAGAACGTCCTGCACGGCAGACACTGCCTGCTGCGCATCGGTGACGATTTCGCTCACGGTACTTGCGACAACGCTCACATCGCTTGCCTGCGTAATTTCAATTTCTCTCTTCAGAGCATCAAGCTCATTCTGCGAAGAGACAACACTCTCCTGGGCAGCTGCGAGTGCGGCCTTTTTGTTCTGCAACGAGGCTTCTGCAATGGCGATATCTTCCGGGCGTGTGCCTTCGATGAGCGCCTTTAGATTGGCTTCAGCTTCCTGCACGCTCGCCTGAGCGGACGCAATGGAAGCACCAAGGCCACCGGCACGAAGACCCGCCAAACGCTGTCCTGCGCGCACTTTCTGACCTTCCTTCACATTCACCGACGCCACGATTCCTGGACTCTTGAACTCCAACTCTAGATCTTTCTCGGACGTTACCGTTCCAACGGCTTCCACCGTCTGTGCGAGATCTTTGGTCTCAACCACGGCTGTGACGTACTCCGGTTGCTTGGGACGCGTGAGCATCCATGCCGGGAGCACGAAGACGAAGAAGATCACAGCCCCGATGATCCATTTCCATTTATGGCGACGGACCACATCAGGGATGCGGATAGGGAGGTGGATAGAAGTGAACGGGATTTTCATACAATGTTAG
>CAYRXE010000076.1:0-2366 GCA_964428205.1 uncultured Candidatus Peribacteria bacterium
AATTCTACTGGGCAGGTGGCGGATTCCAGGCAGTTGTGCGCAAAGACGAACACACGCTCATGTTCCAAAAACGTGGCACGAGCGAAGGCAGCCAAGAAGTCGAAGGGGGCTGCGAACCATGGACGCAGATTGGCGTAATAGAAATTGGTGCAGACACTCAGGTCGTCATCGACGACAGTCACTTGAGCACTCAAGGCAACATGGTCATGAACTGTGCGTGGTAACCCTTAGGGGAGAAGTCTCTTGAGCTCAGCGACATCAAGCGCACGGTCATACCTTCTTCCTGCAATGAGCAACGTGGGAATGCGGATCGTTCTCACACGCTCTTCCACAAGGAGTTTTTGCTCGGCAAGTGCATGCTCCACTGCTGCGGAATGCGCACGAGCCGCAATCATCCGAATGTGCGATGGTGTGTATCCCATCTCTTTGAGGAACATTTGTAACTGCGCCTCTGCCTGAGCAGCATCAAATGTTAGGACGAAACGTTGCTGCATATCACCTTCAAAAATCTTCGAAAGCAACACCCAGTCCGCGTGCGCAGGCACATTTGCTACGCTTGGCTGAGTCTTGAGTGCTTCGATGTACGAGGCCATCAGACGGGAGTGAGGAAACTTGGTTTTGCCATCGGGAAGCGGGATGGGGTACAGCAAGAAACTGACGTTGTACGCAGTGTCGATACCGGCCTCCTTCATATTTGCCGTTAACTGGCGGCAGAATTTGCACGAAGGATCGATGACCTCCACGGCATAGAGCTTCGACGGATCTTCATCTTGGGCAAAGGTTGCGGTAGGCCCAAGGAATGTTTTGGCTTCCCAGTACCTCAGACGATCGGGAATACGACTGACCGTTTCGATAAGTCTCACCACGGGACCAGCGGCCCATTCCCCCACTCTGTTCTGGCGAATGGCATCCATGAGTCCTACCTGCGCTTGATCCACGCCGCAGGCCTCGCCAGAAAGCGAACAGGACTCCACATCACTGGGGCTGCAGGTTCCATACACATACAAATTCAGACCTCCCACAAGTACATACACAAGACTCCATATGCTGAGTGCCACAAAGACAAAAGCAAATGCCTCCATCCATCGATCGACAAACCTGGCAGTGCGCGGTGCGCGGAACATCAGCTTTGCGACCATCCGAGTTTTTACCTCTTCACCAAAATTCACATCGCATGGACGAAGGGTCACACGCAGTACTACGCATCGCCATGCCTTAGCAGCGAGCGGGCGAAACGCCGCCGAGAATATCGCGAGTATCCCGAAGACAATGAATGCAGCAATGCACAGCATGACTAAAAGGTGGAGAGAATCGTCGTAAGACTCGCGAGGAAATGCTCAATATCCTTCGATTGCAGATGCAGTCCAAGAGACGCACGCACAAGCGGAGGAAGTTTCTGCACGTGCTGCAAGTACGCGTGGCAACAAAAATGACCGCTTCTGCACTGCACGCCGGCTTCATCCAAAAGAAGCGCTGCTTTGTGTGCATCCAATCCATCGATCCAAAAACTCACAACGGGCGACGCCTTTTGATTCACCAGGTGTACACGCGGAATTTTCTGCAATCCCGCAAACAGCTGATCCGCAAGAGCTTGCTCCTTCGCATGTCGATCCTTCTGATTTCGCAACCAAGAAAGTGCTTCACGGAAGCCAACGATTCCTGCCCAGTTCTGCAAACCCACTTCCAGCGGCGCATATTCTTCACCAGGTGTGTTGAGCAGCGTGTAGGAATCGAGCGTCACATCGTGCACGGTTCCCCCACCCAAGAGAAAATGCTGAAGCGAAGCGAGAAGCTCGCGACGAATGACCATGATTCCAAGGCTGGGACCGTACATTTTGTGCGACGAAAAAAAGAGCGCATCGAATGGCACATGCTGGAGAATACCTATGTCGTGAGCCATGTGCTGCGCAGCATCCAAGAGAACAATACCGCCTGCTGCATGCGCATCCGAAACCAACTCCCCAACATTGGTAAGCATTCGCCCATCAATGTTGCTCATCGTGTTCACCAGGACGACAGACTGTTCGAGTTGATCTTTTGTATAAAGCAGAGCCCCGTCCTGTGCGCGAGTAAGTACCAGCCTCTCTTTAGTATTTCGCTCTGCCCACGTAATGGTGGGAAGCATGACGGAATTATGTTCAATGTCCGAGGTCACGATGCGCGTAAAGTTCGCAGCATTCAACTGATGCAAAACAAGATTGATGCCGTAACTGGTGTTGAGGGTAAATGCGACGACGTAGTCCTTTGAAGAAACCCCGAGATACGACAACACATCATCACACGCGGCACGGACTTCGTCATCCGTCTTCCTGCCCCAGCCGTACTTTGCTCTGCCGGCACACGCATTGAACTCGTGGTAGTACCTT
>CAYRXE010000077.1:0-2085 GCA_964428205.1 uncultured Candidatus Peribacteria bacterium
CCACCTTTGGCAGTCTGCCATCCAGTGCAATTCCCACGCGTTGAGTGGGGGAGTCGGGCGTGATCAACTCCGGATATTCTTTTTCGATCGCAATGAGTTCTTGCTTGAGTGCATCGCGCACATCTTCGGATACATCACTCTTATCATCCAAAAAATACGCACGGTTCAATCTCCAGATTTCGGCCCGGAGTTTGGCGGCGCGGTCGGATGCGTTTTTCTTATCCATAGGGAAATCGTACCCAGTCGTTGTCGCAGATGCGAGGACCTTGTTTGTGTCTTAAAAGTGCAACGGCAGAGCCGTCAGGAGCAAACCCAATGCGCAGAGCAGGAGGATGAACTTATGCATTGGCGCAGAGTCTGCATGGCGAAAAGCCCTTACGGAAGCCAAAACACTCGCCTGATACTTCAACTTGTGCTGTGGTATGCGAAAATCTACTCTTTCACCCTCAAAAAACCGCTCGCGCGCCATGAACTTGCTCTGTCAATTGCAATCTGGTCTAGAGAGGTAGATACACGCGCGTACAAGAGAGATATTCCTAACCGACTTATGAGCGACATTCACGATCAATTGGCCAAGCTCGACCGTCAGATCATCGATCTGATCGGCGAACGTATGGATCTGTACCGCGTAGCGCTGGAAGAAGACGAAGACGGCGTGGGTAGGGATCACATCGGCGAGTCTCTCGCTGAGTGGGAAGAAGCTGCCGAAGAAAAAGGCTGGAGCCCGGGACTGATGTCCAAGATCTGCCGCGGCATCGTCGAAATCTGCAGGAGTGGCGCGTCTGACGAATGATGAAGGATGAGTGATGAAAGATGAATATTTTTAAAACGACTTGTTCATCCTTCATCGTTCATCTCTCATCCTTAGAGCGTAGCGAGCACGAGTTCGTACGTCTCTTTGTTGATGCCACCGGCCTTGTAGACGCGCTTGAGTGCTTTGTCGAACGGACACATACCAACATCTTCGTTCGTCTGGAGCACGCTTGAGAGTTCCTGCGGGCGGTTTTCGCGGATGATGTTTCCCACAGCAGGAGTGTTCACGAGCACTTCGCGGAGTGCCAAGCGACCACCACCTTCCTTTGGAATCAAACGCTGAGCGACCACGGCCTTAAGAGACATGGAAAGCTGCGAGCGCACCTGCGGCTGCTGGTGAGCTGGGAAGACGTCGATAATACGGTCGACGGTCTGGATGGTGTTTGGCGTGTGGAGAGTCGCGAAGATCAAGTGACCGGTTTCGGCCAATGTAAGCGCTGCAGCGATGGTCTCTGGATCGCGCATTTCTCCCACCATGACCACGTCTGGGTCCTGACGGAGCACGTGCTTGAGTCCTTCGGCAAACGACAAGAAGTCATCACCGAACTGACGCTGACGTACCACACCGGAGCCCTGAGGGAACATGTACTCAATAGGATCTTCGAGGGTGATGAGGTTGATGTTGCGCTGTTTTTGAATGGCAGAGATCAGGGACGCCATGGACGTCGACTTACCGGAGCCCGTAGCACCGGTAAAGAGGATGAGTCCTTCGCGGTTACGCAGAATGTGCGGAGCGAGTTCGGTAAGACCAAGCTCTTCGAGCGTGGGGATGTCCGTCGAAATAATACGAGCAACCAACGTAGGGTTGCCGCGCTCGAAGCAGCAGTTCACGCGCAAGCGCGTACCGTCTTTGAGTGCGTACGACACGTCGATCTCGCGATCTTTCTCGAAACGCTTCCATGCTTCGTCACCAAGAACAGCTTTTACAAATTGTTCGGCCTGCGGACCGGTGAGCCCCTCCTTATTCTGTGGAACGAGCACTCCATCGATACGGAAGATGATGGGTGCACCGGCGGCGACGTGAATATCGCTGGCCTTAAGTTCCTTGGCCTTTGCGAATACCGGGTCGATCGTATGAGCTGCTGGCATGGGAGTGATGTGGATGTGTGCTCTTATTATAGCGGAAAAGTCCTCTTTGGAGAAGGTGCGGATCGATTCTCCGCGAGCGTTCTTCTCTGCCTAAGAACGTCCAGAACTGGCTTGCATAAGCCAAAATATACTTGCCAGTTCTTGACTCGCGTTTTAAACATGTTGTTTACATATATGGGTTTA
>CAYRXE010000078.1:0-1946 GCA_964428205.1 uncultured Candidatus Peribacteria bacterium
CTTTACGCACAATGGCCACCACATCGTGGCTGGTCATGCCTGTGGGCTTGTCGATGAGCAAAAATCCGTGACGCATGGGTGCATCTTAATTGAGAATAAGGAATTGAGAATGAGGAATTCTCAAATGTTTGCCAGTGAACAAAATTTCCGTTACAAAGCCGAGTATGCCCCCTGCAATCGAGCGAAGGCTGATCGCTTCGGACTGGCATTTGGGATTATGGACGGAACGCAACACCTATAGCGCACAACAGAGACAAAAGGCCGTGGGAGCGATCATGCGACAAGCACGAGATCTTTCTGCACAGATCGTGCTGAACGGAGACACTGTGGATCTAGACCGTTCAACAGATAAGGCAATTCGCAGAGACAGCTCCATGGCTCAAGAAGAGCTTTCACAAGCTCCCACTCCCCCAATCATTGTTCTGGGAAACCATGATGAGGCACTGAAGAGAGCAGACGTGCGGGAACTCATCGGACCGCATGACATGCGCAAAGAAGAAATCGTGATTGATGATGATGCGAATCTCGCGATCACGCACGGGCATGTATTCGACGCGTGGAAAGTACGCCAACGCATCGACCGCATTGCACGCTTCAAAGATCTTCCCTACGAACGCGAGCAGGTACTGGACCACGTCTGCGATGGAAACATTCTCCCGCGCGAACTCAAACGCTTAGCAGACAGCTATCGATGGATTGAAGCGGCGGAATTACTGTTACCGCTTGCAACGGATATCGGCGAGCGCGTGTACAACTTCATGGAAGATAATCGTCGTTGGATCAAATCCATTGTCGCGCCTCTCCCCAAAAAACTTCCCAAGCTCAAACGCCAAGAGCTGGTGCGCATGCTGGACGAATATCTCACGCCCGGCGAATACGCGGCTTCTCAGCTGGCAGCGGCATTGGGCGTGGGAGCAATTGTTACCGGACACACGCATAATCCTTTCGTCTCCAATAGATACGTGTGGCAACACGACGACCATGGGCAACATCCTTCGGTTCTCGTCGGAAACAGTGGAAGCCTGGTGCAAACAGGCAAAGACATGACCTGGCTCCTCACAGAGACGGATTGGGAAAATAGAAAACAGGCACTCTCGCTCTATAGATATCATCAAGATCGTAACGACGGAGTGCTCGTGGAATCCGTCGAAACAGAAATATCCGAAAAAGCAGTGCAGCGAAGACAAGCACGTTCCCCCACTCCGTAGTTTTTGCCAAGTTGGCACAAAACACCTGGGGGCGTAGCATTGCCGCCATGAACCTGACGTTGAGCTGGGATCTGTTCGTGATTGTGTTCGCCGCACTCATTGTGGCGTACACATTTATCATCGGCCGGGGCGAGTCCATCAAAATCATCATCGCGTGTTACATCGGCATCATCGCCGTGCAAGGGATGGCGAGTGCATTGGAACGTTTGAACAAAGAACTGGGTTCCATCATCGGCTTCTTGGGAATTCCCACAGGAGAATCGTGGATCTTGATTGTCGCCAAGCTGGTGCTGTTCATTTCGATCGTGATTCTCCTCACTATTCGTTCGGGCATAGAGGTGCGCTACAGCAAAGAACCCAACGCCGTCGTGGGTATTGTCCTCACGCTCCTCTTTGGTATTTCCACAGCTGGTCTTCTGCTGACTACGATTCTCACATACGTCACCGGCGTGCCACTCTTAGAAATGAATCTTTCGACCGTGCAGGCACTGGGACCCGTGGTGCAGCAATCACAGGTGATGCAACTGCTCATCGAAAACCAGGATGTGTGCTTTACCTTGCCTGCGGTGATTCTCGCATTGGTAGGACTGACGCATAATTCCTAAGGTGCCAAGTGCTACGGGCAAAGTGCCACGTTTTTCGTGATTTTTGCACTTCGTACTTCGCACTTTGCACTTCTCACTGTCAAGCCTCCTCGTTTGCCCTCTTTTCCGCACGAGATACCATAGAACTCAATTT
>CAYRXE010000079.1:0-1820 GCA_964428205.1 uncultured Candidatus Peribacteria bacterium
GTACCTCCCGCAGCAGCAATGCTCGCGACGGTTTCATCCGTACCAAATGCAAGCTCACACACACTCCTGCGAAACTCTGGGATGCCGAGCAAAGGGGGATACGTGACATCGTCTTTGCCCTCCCATTCCTCCGCGGCTTTATGGACACAATCGAGCACCAGAGGCTTACCGTCTTCATCCAAAATAATGCCAATCGAGGCATTGATGGCATCCGGCCCCGCCTTCTTTGCTGCCTCTGCAATGGCAAAGATGGGCTCTTTGGGTGCCGGGGAGAGAGCTCCGAACAGATTCACCCCCAGAGAATAGGTCAGACTTACTCGTAAGGGTAGGATGCCCGGGATGGTTTGGCCGCCAACAACCATGGCAACACAGCATCCGGACAACGCATCCGTTCCTTGGTGGCGTACTGATGCGTTTGTTCCCAGTCAGGATGAAATCGAAGAGTTGGTGTTGCTCTTCTCCGAACTTCCCATGGATGAGTACATGTGGGACTGGGAAGGCAAGTTCGTCGACGAGGGGGTCGCCGAAAAACTCTACTCACGTGCAGCGGAACTCTTTACCAAGCGTCCACTCGGTACAGATCTTCATCTCACGTATCGCATCCCTGCTTTTGAAGGAGCGAGCATGCATCGCATGGCACGCGCCTTTATGAATGTGCTGTCGTTCTGGGATATCGCTCGTGAAATCGGGGTGCAAAACCCTCCCGTGACCGAAATGTTCCTGCCGCTCACCACAAGCAGCGATCAGCCACTCAAAGTACGTGCTGCTTTTAAAGAAGTTGCTCAGTATCACCGCAACGTGTTCCACAGTGGCGCTGCAGATGACCTCTTGATGGCGAAGTTTCGTGTAACCCCTCTTATAGAGGACGTACCCAATCTGCTCACGATCGAAAAGATCGTCGAGCCGTACTTCGATAGTCTCATCGCAGAGAAGGCGATTGATCCTGCTATGGGTCAGCGCGTCTTCCTCGCGCGTTCGGACCCAGCCATGAACGCGGGGCTCGTGCCTGCCGTGCTCGCCATCAAAGTGGCACTCAGCACGTTGGCTGATCTTGCCGACAAAAAGGGTTTTCCAGTGCATCCCGTGATCGGCACAGGATCCTTGCCGTTCCGCGGCAGTGCGAACCCGCGCTACACCGAGACGTTCCTTGAGCAATACGCAGGCGTGCGCACGTATTCCATTCAGTCTGCGTTCCGTTACGACTTCTCCAAAGATGTTGTGGAGCAAGCACTCAAGACCATCAAAGAAAAAGCTCCCGTACTTCAGGCTCAGAGACTCACGGCCGAGGAGAGGCAGAAGATTGTCGAGATCTGCGAACTCTTTAGTGCTCCCTACCGCGCCACGGTCGAGGCCATTGCTCCGCTCATCAACCAAGCTGCTGCATGTACCCCACCACGCCGTGAGCGCAGGCAGCACATTGGGCTCTTCGGGTACAGCCGAGGAATCGGCACCGTCAGGCTTCCACGCGCGATTGGATTTACCGCAGCGCTCTACTCCATTGGTGTGCCACCCGAGTTCCTTGCGACAGGCCGCGCACTTAAGCTCGCACAAGAGAAGGGAATGCTCGAGGTGCTTTTGCGCTTCTACCCAACGCTCAAAGCGGATCTTCGTCAGGCAGGGAAATACCTCAACCGCGAGAACCTCGAAGTCCTCGCAAAGAGAGACAATGCTTGGGCAGACGTGCTCAAAGACGTGCAACTCGCAGAGCAGATCTTGGGCATTGAACTTGGTCCACAAAAGCCACGTCACATGGTTCACAGAAACCTGACCTCAACAATTCTGTATCGCCTGGATGCAGGCGAAGATGCCGCACTCATCAC
>CAYRXE010000080.1:0-1631 GCA_964428205.1 uncultured Candidatus Peribacteria bacterium
TGCTTTTTGCCGTGCCTCTTTGCTTCGAGCTGCTCCATGATCCACGCCAAGATTTGATCAGCCATGGAGATAGGCTTGAGGATCATCGCCTCGACCTGCTGCGTGATGTCTTCGAATCGTCGGACCATCTTGCGAAGATCGACCAAGATGAAGAGGAGGTGGTACAAGGACAAGATGACCATGAGCACCGCCAGGATGGAGAGAAACGTAAAGACGTCTTGAGCAGAGAGTGACATATGTGCACAGAGTACAGGATTACAGGTGTACAGGAATAAAGGTTTCCTTCTCATATGCTCGTACCTGTATTCCTGTATTCTTTTATTCCTCTGATGAACCTCGTCCACATTCCACGTCGGCTCCTTGCACTCTGTATCACCGCGTACCAGAAAATCCTCTCGCCGGATCACGGGATCCCAAGCGTCTTGTTCCCACACGGTTTCTGTCCGCAGCATCCGACATGCTCGGAATACGGCAAAAAGATGCTCCTTGAACGCGGTGTGATCATTGGTGGAGGTTTGGCGCTCAAGCGCATTGTGACGTGCCACCCCTGGAGAAAGCCGGATCCGGAGCGCATGCGCGCACTTGCAGAGCGAGAACTGCAAAAGTGAGAACAAAGCGGGCGGGACGTCTTCTTATATGTCCTTCCCCTCTTTCACTATGGCTACACCTCAGGAAGTCGAAAGTCTTAAGCGTCAGGCATCGGAGCGTAAGAGAGTAGCGGATGAAAAAATGCGCCAAGCGAATAAGAAGATTCTTGAGCAGCAGAAAAAGGAGGCCACTCTTCAAATAAAAGAAGCAGAGCTTCGTGAACGAGAGGCTAAGCGCATGCAGGAAGAAGCAAGTAGACAAGCTGCAGAGAATGCTCGTAAGGCCTCAAGCGTCAGTGGGCTGTAGTCTCTGCGCTTGAAAAACTAAGGATTCTGAGAGGTGCGGATGGTCGCCATCCTTTACACTACTGGCCTATGGTCAACATGTGTCTCTCGACGGCGTTATCCGTTTTGTGCGGGCTTGGTTCTGCACAGGCAACCCTTGGTACCTTGAATGTCGTGGTCGAAACACCAGCTATGGGAAGTGTCGCTCGTGGAGCGCAGAGAGTGCCGGTCGCAAACATCACACTCGCAGTCCCCTGCTCCTCGCAGGCCGTGCAAGTAACCTCGATGACCATGCAACGAAGTGGCCTTGGGCTCTCCAGTGACATCGCTCGCGTGTATGTGCTTTCGGGAACATCTCGCGTGACGCGTGCCTATCCGTTGCCGAGCAAAGATGAACCGTTGGTCTTGGCTGTTCGCGGTATGAAGATCGATCCTTGTGGATCAGAAAAAGTCGTCCTGGCTGTCGATTTCTCTGTGCAGGCACAAACCGCGAGTGAGCACACGTTTCGCGTAAAGGCAGTCGAAGCAAAGAACGCCACAGTGAACATCACGAGCGACACAAGCCGCTCACTGCAGGTGGGAGCTTCCGGCACACCCGCAGTCGTTACCGCAGAGCTCCTCCCGGTACTCACCACCGTAAGCTTTGGCGGCAACCGCACCGTCGCACGCCTTTCTCTCCAGGGAACGGCAGGCAAAGACCAGCGCATTACCGCCATCACACTCACGAATAAAGGCTCCGCATCCGATAGTGATTTGCAA